>DASZOO010000236.1:0-3939 GCA_035550775.1 Actinomycetota bacterium
TCCGCTCGACGGGCGAGGGCGTCTCGATCAACCTGGCCGGCCGCGACGTCGACGGCATCGTCGACCCCGGCGACTACGAGAAGGTGCGCGACGAGCTGATGGACAAACTCGGCTCGTACGTGGACCCGAAGACCGGCAAGACCCCCGTGAAGTCGATCGCGAAGCGCGAGGACGTCTTCCCCAGCGGGAAGATCGCCGAGCAGGCGCCCGACATCATGATGGTGCCGAACGAGGGCTACTCGCTCACGCACGCGAAGAGCGCACTGGAGGACGCCGACTGGGTGAGCGGCGACCACCGCATGGAAGGCGTGATCGTGGCGGTCGGCCCGAACGTGAAGCCGTTCGAACGGACGCCGGCGCTGATCGACATGGCCCCGACGCTGGTGGCGGCGCTCGACGCGCCCACCGCCGTGAAGCCGACCGGCAGGGTGCTGCACGAGATCGTCGGCGCGGCGGAGATGACCGAGCGTGAGGTGGCCGTCGGCGATCGGGGATCCACGGCCGCCGGGCCGGCGATCCCCGGCATGACGATCCCGGGCATGGGCGACGAGAGCGCGGTCAACGAGTCCGAGGCCGACGAGATGGAAGAGCACCTGCGAGGCCTCGGCTACATCGAATAGTGCGTCTCGGCGGCCCGCCGCTGACATCACTTCGGTGTCGACGTCGCAGGGCGCTCGACCGGCTCCTGACATCACCATCGGTGTCGATCGGGGTCGATGACGCATGTCATGGAAGCCGAGCGGAGGGTGGGTGCTACGCTCGCGATCGTGATGGAAGCGGCGATCTGGTCGGCGATCGCGCTGGTCGCCTTGATCTCGACCGGCACGCTGTTCCTCCTCGTGCAACGGTTCGATGCCTTGGCGGCGAGGATCGGCGGGCTCGCCGCCCGCATCGACGCCCAGGGGAGCTCTCTTGCCGCGCGGATCGACGCCCAAGGAGCGGACCTTGGCGCCCGCATCGACGCTCAAGGGGCGGAACTCGCCTCTCGCATCGATGCTCAAGGGGCTGAGCTCGGTGCCCGCATCGACTCCCTCTCGGCGAGGCTCGACGCGCACATCGGGCGGCACGCGAGCTGAGTCCCGGGCAACCGCGGACGGCTCGCTGCCGGGTGGCGCGATCCGGTTGCGCGCACTCGCCGGCGGTCCTAGCGTGAGCCGCACCTCGTCAGACAGGAGGTCTTCATGCGCCCACTTCGGATAGCCGTCGCCGTCGCGGTCACCGCGATCGCCCTCGTGCCGGGGATCGCCGCCGGTCGAGTTCCTTGCACGATCACCGGCACGAGCGGACCCGACAGGATCTGGGGCACGACGGGGTCCGACGTGATCTGCGGAAAGGGTGGCCATGACTTCATCCTCGCCCGTGGTGGCAGCGACGTGATCAGGGGTGGACCCGGCGTGGACGAGCTCTACGGCCGTCCCGGCTTCGATCGCGTCATGGGCGGCAAGGGCGGCGATCGACTGTGGGGCGGCGACGGTGACGACCTGGTCATCGGTGGGGTCGGCCGCGACGTGGTCGTGGGCCAGAGCGGCATCGACCGGGTCTTCGGCGGGCCGGGCGCCGACATCTGCGTGTCGGCGATCGACGGACGACCGGGCGACGTGGTCAATGGAGGGCCGGGCCGGGACACGGGCTCGGGCGATGTGGGGGACTCGGTCGTCTCGATCGAAGACCGAGTGGCCCAACTCTGCTACGGGGGCTGATGAGCGACTCACGCCTCCCCGCGCTCGGCCCGCGCGGCGAGGGGTGGGTCGTGGCCCAGGCCGTCGTCGGCGCGGCGATCGTGGTGCTCGGCCTCGTCGGACCCGGCTGGCCGAGTTCGGTGCGCCTGGTGCGCTCGGTGGTCGGTGCCGTGCTCGCCGCTTGCGGTCTGGCGTTGTTCGTGTGGGGCGTCGCCTCGCTCGGGCCGTCGATCTCCCCCTTTCCCCGGCCCGCCGAAGGTGCGAGCCTCCTCGACCACGGGGCGTTCCGCCGTGTTCGGCATCCGATCTACGGGGGCATCCTGTTGCTGGCCGCCGGGTGGTCGCTCGTGCGATCGCCGCTCGCGCTCGTGGCGTCCGCGGTGCTCGCGATGGTCTTGGAGCTGAAGTCGCGCCACGAAGAGGCACTGCTTGTGGCGACCTACCGCGGATACGACGAGTACCGCAGGCGCGTGCGGTGGCGGTTCGTCCCCGGCATCCACTGAGGCCCTCGTCGAGAGCCCGTCGACCGGGGCCCCGGTGCAAACCCTGCAACAGATGTTGTAGGGTTTGGGAGCTGTGGTGGATGCCAAGGACTCCGTGACCCATGCCGCCGGCCTGGCCGGGCACCGCGCACTCGCGCATCCGCTCAGGCTGCGCATCATCCGGCTGCTGCGTGTCGAGCCGAGGTCGGCGTCGTCGCTCGGCCGTGAACTCGGGGTGCTGCCGGGCTCGGCACGCTTCCACCTCAAGGTGCTCGAGCGGGCCGGGGTCGTCTCGCGTGCGGGGGAGCGCGTCGTGAACGGCGGCCGGGAGGTGCTCTACTCCGCGCCGGACTCGATCACGCTGGACGACGACGTCGACCCCGCGGTCCGGTGGGCGACCGACCGGGCATACCTGCAGGAGCTCACTCGGCTGATCGAGCTCGGCGCGACCGAGCAAGGCGGGCTCGCCGGCTTCGCCTTGCGCGTGTCGCATCTGCGTCCGCGCGACGCCGCGAAGGCGGAGCGGATCGTGCGCGAGGCGAGCCGAAGCATCGCGGAGCTCTCCCGTCCGGACGACGCGCGAGCCACGCCTCACCTCGTCGCGACACAGCTCGTCGCCCTCCCACCGAGCACGCCGTGAGCACCCTCGACCGTCGCTCGAGCCTGCTTCGGTGCCATGCCGGCTTCCGGTGGCTCTGGACCTCGCGCGCGATCTCCTTCGTGGGCGACGGCATCGCCCTCGTGGCGCTCGTGCTGCACCTGCAGGAGACGAGCGGAAGCGGTTCGGCGGTCGCCGGGCTGCTGCTCGCGGCCGCGCTGCCGAGCCTGTTCGGCCCGGTCGCCGGATCGATCGCCGACCGCGTCGATCGCCGGCGCATGATGATCGTCTGCGAGCTCGGTCAAGGCGTCGTGTACCTGGCGGTCGCGATCCTCATGCCGGACTACGCCCCGCTGCTGGCGCTGGTCGCGATCGCGAGCGTGCTCGCGCGATGCGTGGCGCCGGCGGTCAGCAGCTCGGTGCCGGCGCTGGTGCCGGGCGAGGACCTCGTGGGAGCGAATGCGTGGCTCGGCACGGCGCTCAACCTGCAGGTGGCCTTCGGCGGGCTGCTCGGAGGGCTGTTGGTGGCGGGGGTCGGGGTCCGCTGGGCGCTCGCGATCGACGCGGCGAGCTTCCTGCTGTCGGCCTTCGCGCTGTCGAGGGTGCCGACGCTGCCGCCCGAGGGGAGCGGAAGCGGAGTGGTGTCGTTGGCACGCACGGTGCGCGACGGCGTCGGGTTCGTCGCGAGGCATGACGTCGCGCGCACGGTGGTTGCCACGCTCTTCGTCGGCGTCGCGTTCGCGGCCGTCGACAACGTGGCGTTGGTGTTCTTGACCCGTGACGAGCTGGGTGGCGGTGAGGCGGCGTTCGGGGTCGTCTCGTCGGCCTTCGGCTTCGGCATGCTGGCGGCCTCGTTGGTGCTCACGCGGTGGGAGCGGCTCGTGTCGGCGCGCGGCGCATTCATCGCGGGGTGGTTCCTCACGGCGGCGGGCACACTCGCCACCGGCCTCGCGCCGGCGATCGCGGCCGTGGTCGCCGCGCAGTGGATCGGTGGGGTGGGCAACGGCGTGGGGAACGTCGGAGGCGATACGTTGATCCAGCGCTCGGTGCCCTCGGCGATGTTGGGTCGCGTGTTCGGGCTGACGAAGACGGCGGCGTTCCTCGGCAGCGGACTCGCGTACGCGATCGGGGGCGTGCTCGTCGACCTGATGAGTCCGCGTGCGGTGTTCGTGGCCGCTTC
>DASZOO010000237.1:0-1614 GCA_035550775.1 Actinomycetota bacterium
GCGGTCATGCGCCACGCTTCCACGATCAGCTCCCGGACCTCGCCGCCGTCGGCCGCCGAGAGCACCGCCCCGACCCACCCGCTCGTTCCGACGTAGGACGGGACGAACCACGCCCGGGGGTCCATCGAGGTCAGGGCCCGCTGTTCGTCGTGCACGGACTTGATCCAGGCGTGCCGTTCCCGCTCGCTGAACATCAGGAAGATCTTGTTCCGCACCCGGAACGTCGCCGTCTCCCACGTCTCGCGTTCCTCGGTCTCCGGCAGGGAGAGGGCGAACGCACGGACGGTGGAAGCTCGGATGCCCACGACCGCTCATCAATGCGCGACCGCTGCCGCGCCGTGCTCGTCGATCAATGCCCCGGTCGTGAACCGGTCGAGCGAGAACGGACGCGCGAGCTCGCCCGGCTCGCCGTTGGCGATCGCCTCGGCGTAGATCCACCCCGATCCCGGCGTCGCCTTGAACCCCCCCGTTCCCCATCCGCAGTTGAGGAACAACCCGTCGATCGGTGCCCGGTCGACGATGGGCGACGCGTCGGGACAGACGTCGACGATCCCGCCCCACGTCCGGAGCAACGAGGCATGGGCGAACATCGGGAACAGTTCGAGCGCCGCCGCCATCTGGTGCTCGATCACATGGAACGACCCACGCTGCCCGTAGCCGTTGTAGGCGTCGATGCCCGCGCCCATCACCAGCTCGCCCTTGTCGGCCTGCGAGACGTAGACGTGCACGGCGTTGGACATCACGACGCACCCGAGCACCGGTTCGTACAGGGCGCTGACGAGCGCCTGCAACGGGTGGGACTGCAGCGGCAGCCGCACGCCGGCCATCGATGCGAGCACGCTCGTGTGCCCGGCCGCCGCGAGCGCGACCGTCTCGGCTCGGATCGGGCCGCGGGCGGTCTCCACGCCCGCGATGCGTCCGCCTTCACCGCGCAGGAACCCCGTGACCTCGGCGTGTTCCACGATGTCGACGCCGAGACGGTCCCCTGCTCGCGCGTAGCCCCACGCCACCCGGTCGTGCCGGGCGACGCCCCCGCGGCGCTGGAGCGTCGCCCCGAGCACCGGGTAGCGCACGTCGGGGGAGACGTTTACGATCGGGCAGAGCTCACGCACGCCGGCGGCGTCGATCCACTCGGCGTCGATCGCGTTCAGGCGGTTGGCCTCCACGCGCCGGATGCTCGACCGCACGTCGCCGAGGTCGTGGGCGAGGTTCAACACGCCGCGTTGGGAGAACTGCAGGTCGAAGCCCAGGGTGTCCTCGAGCCGCTCCCAGAGCTTCAACGAGTGTTCGTAGATCGCCGCCGACTCGTCCCAGAGGTAGTTCGAGCGGATGATCGTCGTGTTCCGGGCCATGTTGCCCCCGCCGAGCCATCCACGCTCGACGACGCAGACGTCGGTGATGCCGTGGTTGGCGGCGAGGTAGTACGCGGTGGCCAGACCGTGGCCGCCGGCACCCACGATCACGACCTCGTAGCGCGGCTTCGGCTCCGCCGCTCGCCAGTAGCGCTCGCCCATCGGCCGACACGATAGGCGGCACGGCGCGGCTCCGTCGCTGCCGGCGATGCGCGCACCGCAACGGCGTAGACGTCGCATCGGGCCGCCCGCCGAGGGGCCC
>DASZOO010000238.1:0-4389 GCA_035550775.1 Actinomycetota bacterium
TACATGGCCCTCGGGCTGGCCCCGTCGCTGTGGATCGCCGCCGCGGTGATCCTGATCGCGCACCTCGGGGGCGGCGCGCAGTGGGTGCTGTCGACGTTCGGACTGCAGGTCCTCGTGCCCGACCACATCCGTGGCCGCGTCTTCGCCGTGGACTTCGCGATGATCACGCTCTCGCTCGCGATCTCGAGCGTCGTGGCGTCGACGGTGGCCGACGCTGCGAGCCCTCGCGTCGCGGCGTTGTTCGTCGGGGCGATGGCGGTGGTGTGGGCCGTCGTCTGGACCTGGCTCACCCGCGCCATCCGGCGCCGGACCGTCGCCGAGGGCTTCTCGCGGCCGGTGCCTGCGGCGCGCGAGCGCTAGCCCGTGGGGTTGGGCGGGGTCGGCTGGTCCGGCGGCTCGGGCACGTCGTCGGCGGGTGGGGGTGGCGTCGCCGGCGAGGTCGACACCGGCGGCGCGGCCTGCGGCTCGTTGGCGAGCGGTGCTCCGGATCCCGTGGGCGCGCCGAAGTCCACCTGTGGCGCTCCGCCTTCACGGATCGCTTCCTCGATCTCGAAGAACTCCTCTTCCTCGAAGTGGAACATGTTCGCGATGAACACCGACGGGAACTGCTTCACGCGCCGGTTGTAGTCGCGAACGTTGGCGTTGTAGAAGCGGCGGGCGGTCTGCAGGCGATCTTCGGTGTTGGCCAGCTCGGTCTGCAGCTGCAGGAAGTTCTGATTGGCCTTCAGGTCGGGGTAGTTCTCGACCACGACCATCAGCTGACGGAGCGCGGCCACCAGCGGTCCCTCCGCAGCGGCTTGCTCGGCGGGCGAGCCGGTGGCGCCCGCGGCCATCGCTCGAGCGCGCGTGACGTTCTCGAGCACCTCCCGCTCGTGTGCGGCATACCCCTTGACCGTCTCCACGAGGTTCGGGATCAGGTCGTACCGGCGACGGAGCTCGGTGTCGATGTTCGCCCAGGCGTCCTTGATCAGGGTCTTCTGGGAGACGAACCGGTTGTACGAGACGACCGCCCCGATCGCGACGAGCACGATCAACGCGATGAGCACGATCAGCAAGATCTCCACAGGAGCCCCCTCCGCCTCATGATGGTTCCGACCAAGCCTAGCGGGCCCGAGCCTCCTCGAGGCTGCGGTCGGGTGCACGAGGCGGGTCTCAGGGCTGGTGCCCACCCGCCTCGGCCGGCGTTCCCTCGGCATCGTCGCCGATCGGATGGGGCGACCAGCGGCCTTGGAGCCACCGGTCCTCGTAGCGGCCCTTGGCGGGACGCTGCGGATACAGGCTCGGCACCACCGTGGGAACGGCACGGCGCATCGCCCGGGCCGCTTCGAGCAGCAACAGGACCTCCGGCGGCGAGAGACCGGCCGCCCGCAGCAGCATCCGGTCCTCGTTGACCGCGACGGTCACGCCAGGGGGCAGGGCCATGAGCCCTTGCATCATGCGCTGATCGCAGAAGGCCACGGCGAACCGGCGGTCCTCCGAGAGCACCCGGAACCGGCGGTTGAACCCCTCGAGCTCGAGTTCGACGTCGGAGCCGGCGAGCGCGTCAGTGAGGCTGCCGACCACATCTCGGGGCCGGATCTCCAGCCGAGGACATCCGCCGGGGAGCGACACGGCCGCGCAGGAGTATCGCCGGACGACGCGGCGAGCCCCCCCGTTCGGCGCTTCCTCCTCGATGAGCAGGTCGAACGCGCGCACGTCGTTGCCCTCCGCCCGGTTCCACACCACGTTCTCGGCTCTGGTCCACCGACCATCGCCGAGCCAGCGGAACGGCAGCCACAGGGTGTCGGGGAACGGATCGACCGGGGAGAACTCGAGGTCCGCGCGATGGCAGAGCAGCATGAGGTGACGCGCCCGGCCGCGGCGCCGCGCGATCCGCCAGGCCCCCGCACACACCGCGATCAGGGCAACGAGCCACGGCCACACGTCCATGTGGGACGAATCGGCCCGGCCGGGGCCTTCCTTGACGCCCGGTCGCGGGAGGTCGATCAGCCGGTGCCGAACACGAGGCCGTCGGCCCCGGCGTCGATCGTCACCGTGTCGCCGTCTCGGATCTCGCCGGCCAGCAGCTTCATCGCCAACGGGTCCTGGATCTCGCGCTGGATCAGCCGCTTCAGCGGACGCGCACCGAAGGCCGGCTCGTAGCCCTTGTTCGCCAGGTAGGAGCGTGCCTCGTCGGTCAGCTCGATCGTGAGCCCGCGCTCGTCGAGCCGGCGGCGAAGCCCTCGCAGCTGGATGTCGACGATCTGCCCGATCTCTTCGCGTCCGAGCGGGTCGAACACCACGATCTCGTCGATGCGGTTCACGAACTCCGGACGGAAGTACCCGCGCACGTCCTCGAGCACGGCTTCCTTCTGCTTCTCGCGATCGAGCGACGGATCGTTGAAGACCGACGAGCCGAGGTTCGACGTCATGATCACGATCGCGTTGCGGAAGTCGACCGTGCGACCCTGCCCGTCGGTCAGCCGTCCGTCGTCGAGCAGCTGGAGCAGCACGTTGAAGACGTCGCCGTGCGCCTTCTCCATCTCGTCGAGCAGCACGACGCTGTACGGACGGCGCCGCACCGCCTCGGTGAGCTGGCCGCCCTCCTCGTAGCCAACGTACCCTGGTGGCGCGCCGACGAGCCGGGAGACCGTGTGACGCTCCTGGTACTCGCTCATGTCGACGCGGACGACGGCACGTTCGTCGTCGAAGAGGTAGTCGGCGAGCGCCCGGGCGAGCTCGGTCTTGCCGACCCCGGTCGGCCCGAGGAACAGGAACGAGCCGATCGGCCGGTTCGGGTCCTGCAGGCCCGCGCGCGAACGGCGGATCGCGTTCGCGACCGCCTCCACGGCCTCGACCTGGTCGACCACGCGCTCGTGCAGGGCTTGCTCGAGATGCACGAGCTTCTGCATCTCGCCTTCCATCAGCTTCGACACGGGGATGCCCGTCCACTTCGACACGACCTCGGCGACGTCCTCCTCGGTGACCTCCTCGTTCAGGAACCTCCGGTCGCGTTGGATCTCCGCGAGGGCAGCGTTCTCGGTCTCGAGCTCACGGTCGAGGTCGACGAGCGTGCCGTAGCGGAGCTCGGCTGCCCGCTGCAGGTCCGAGTCGCGTTCCGCACGTTCGGCCTCTGCACGCGCCTCCTCGATGCGGGCCTTCAGCTCACGGATGCGGTCGATGCGCTCCTTCTCCTGCTGCCAATGGGCGGTCATCGAGTTCCGCTCTTCCTCGAGGTTGGCGAGCTCCTCCTCGAGGCGGGTCAGGCGGTCCTTGGAGACCTGATCGGTCTCCTTGCCGAGCGCGGCCTTCTCGATCTCGAGCTGACGGATACGCCGCTCGACCTCGTCGATCTCGACGGGCATCGAGTCGATCTCGATGCGCAGCCGCGACGCGCTCTCGTCGATCAGGTCGATCGCCTTGTCCGGCAAGAACCGGCCCGACACGTAGCGATCGCTGAGGACGGCGGCGGCCACGAGCGCCGGGTCCTGGATCCGCACCCCGTGGTGCACCTCGTAGCGTTCCTTCAACCCGCGCAGGATGCCGATCGTGTCCTCGACGCTGGGCTCCTCGACCAGCACCGGCTTGAAGCGTCGCTCGAGCGCCGGGTCCTTCTCGATGTGCTGGCGGTACTCGTCGAGCGTGGTGGCGCCGATCGCCCGCAGCTCGCCGCGCGCGAGCATCGGCTTCAGCATGTTGCCGGCGTCCATGGCGCCCTCGGCGGCCCCGGCGCCGACGATCGTATGCAGCTCGTCGATGAAGGTGATGATCTCCCCTTCGGAATCGGCGATCTCCTTGAGCACGGCCTTCAGCCGCTCCTCGAACTCGCCCCGGTACTTCGCGCCGGCGACCATCGCTCCCAGATCGAGCGCGATCAGCCGCTTGTCCTGGAGCGAGCTGGGCACGTCGCCGTCGACGATGCGCTGGGCGAGTCCCTCGACGATCGCGGTCTTGCCGACACCGGGCTCTCCGATGAGAACCGGGTTGTTCTTCTTGCGACGGCACAGGATCTCGACGACACGCTCGATCTCGGACGTGCGGCCGATGGTCGGGTCGAGCTTGCCCTGGCGCGCGAGCTCGGTGAGGTCGCGGCAGAAGTGGTCGAGCGCCGGCGTCTTGGACTTCTTCTCCGACTTGGGCGCCGCGCTGGGCTGGGCCCCGGAGCTTCCGGCCGAGGCCTGGGGCATGTCGCTTCCCAGGAGCCGCAAGGTCTCCGCACGCGACTGCTCCAGATTGACACCGGCATCGGTGAGAACCTGCGCGGCGATGCCCGTCTCCTCCCGCAGCAGGCCCAGCAGCAGATGCTCGGTGCCGACGTAGGAGTGGTTGAGCTCGCGCGCCTCGGTCATGGCCAGCTCGAGGACCTTCTTGGCCCGCGAGGTGTACGGCAGGTCGGGCCCGGCGGCCGCG
>DASZOO010000239.1:0-3840 GCA_035550775.1 Actinomycetota bacterium
CTACGAGGGGCTGCCGTTCCGCGTTCGCCGGGAACTGCACAGCCGCGTGGCGCTCCGGATCGAGGAGGCGGCGGGCGATGCGGCCGATGAACAGGCGGCCAGCCTGGCCCTGCACTCCGCCTACGCGGGCGACCACGACCGCACCTGGCACTACGCGCGGATCGCAGCCGACCGCGCGGCGAGCCGCGCCGCCCCCGCCGATGCGGCGGACCTCTATCGCCGGGCTCTCGGCGCTGCCAAGGGCTGTGGTGACGTCGGGGACGCCGACGTCTCCCAGGTCACCGAAGCGCTGGGCGAAGCGTTGATCCGCGCCGGCGAGCTCGATGCGGCCGATCGGTCGCTCCGCGCCGCGGCCCGCCTTCGAGCCGGCGATCCACTCGCGACGGCTCGCCTGTTGCTCCGCCAGGCCTACGTCGCCGAGCGGGTGGGGCGGTTCGACCGCATGCTCCGGCTCACACGGAAGGCGTCGAAGACCCTCGAGGGCCGAGCGGGATGGGCGCCGATGCGACTGCGCGCAGCCGCGATGGTCTCCGAGGCCTACGCCAGGCAGTTCCAGGGCCGTCCCGAGGACGCGCTGCGGCTCACCGGCCCGGCGATCCAGGCCGCGAAGACCTCCGCCGACCGTCGAGCGCTGGCCGATGCGCTGATCCTGCACGATTGGGCGCTGGTCGACCTCGGCCGCATCGACGAGGCGGTCCACAGCGGGCAGGCGCTGGAGATCTACGAGTCGCTCGAGGACCTGCATGGCGCCGCATCGGCCTCGAACATGCTCGGGGTCGTCGCGTACTACCAAGGTCGATGGGACGAGGCGGTCGAAGGCTACGAGGTCTTCGCCACCTCGAAGGAGCGCCTCGGGGACTCGGTGCATGCGGCGACGGGCCACATGAACGTGGGCGAGGTCCGGTCCGACCAAGGACATCTGGACGAGGCCGTGGAACGGTTCCGGCGTGCTCGTCGCGCCTACGTCGCCGCGGGCGACACCCTCGGTGTGGCGTACTGCCTCGCCTACCTCGGCAGGGTCGATGCGCGCGCCGGCCGCACCGTCGACGCAGACGAGCGCCTGCGAGAGGCGATGGAGTCGTTCGCGTCACTCGGAGCCGAGCGAGAGGCCGCGCAGGCCGAGGCCTGGCTGGCCGAGAACGCCCTGCTCGCCGGCGACTGGTCCCGGGCGGCAGCCCAAAGCGAGCGGCTCCTCGCCGCGCCGGGAGGCGATCAGGACGCTCCCCTCCTGCACCGTGTCCGCGGTGAGGCGCTGGCCAGGCTGGGCCGCGGCGTCGAAGCCCGCACGGCGCTCGACGAGGCGTGCAGGCTCGCCGAGGACGAGAACGCGGACCTCGAGCGCGCCCTGTCGCTGGCCGCGATCGCGCGCCTGTGGCCCGGCGACCCGATCGCCACCGAGGCCTCGGCGACCGCCGGGAAGCTGCGCGAACGGCTGGGGGTCGTCGCGACACCCGAGCCGCCTGCCTGAGATCGCGGACGTTCGCCGAGGGGGCGACGGTTCCGGCGACCTGGGGTACGGTCGGACGATGAGGCGGCCAGTCGGGCGCGCGGTGCGCCTGCCGCTCGCGTTGGCGGTGGCGGCGTTCCTCGCCGCGTGCACGATCACGTTCGGCGAGCGTCGCTCGGCAGACCCACCGCCCGAGTCACCCCCGTCCGGCGCCCCGACGTCGGGCGTGGCAGCTCCCCCCGCTTCCTCGACGATCTCGGCGCCCGGACGTCTCGCCGTCGTCGCCGCCGACGGCTCGCTCTCCACGATGCGGGCCGACGGCACCGATCGGGTCGAGATGCCCGCCGGCGACGGTCGGGCGGTGCAGCCGGCGTGGTCGCCCCGAGGGGATCGCCTCGCGTGGGTCGTGCAACTGACGAGCGGCACCGGGGTCGGTGGCGCCATCGTCGTGTCCGGGCCGCGCGGACAGCGTCCGGTCGTGACACGCACGCCGTTCCTCCCCTACTACCTCTCGTGGAACCCGACCGGCGATCGGGTGGCCTTCCTCGGCGCTGGCGGCGACCCGGACCGACCGGTGGAGATGGGCGTGCTCGATCTGCGAGCCAAGCGCGCCCGCGTACGGAGCGTCTCGGGCGGTCAGCCCTTCTTCTACTTCGCGTGGGCGCCCGACGGTCGGCACGTGCTCGCCCATGCGGGATACGACCGCCTCGAGGAGGTCGACCTCGCCGGGGGCACGACCAGCGTGAGCAGACGCCCCGGCCTGTTCGCGACCCCGGCGTGGAGCGCCGACGGGGACACGGTCGTGTTCGCCGAACGGGCCGGCGGCGACGTCCAGCGGCTCGTCGCGATCGTCGACGCCGGGCCACCCAAGGTGCTCTTCGAGGGCCCGGGCGCGCTCTCGTTCGTACTGCGACCCGATGGTCGCGCCGTCGCCTATCAGATCCTCGGTGAGGGGGACGGGGACTTCTTCGACCGGCGGCCCACGGAACCCGGAGACGGTGTGCGCGTGGTCGACGTTCGCACCGGTGACACCGAGCGCGCCACCTCGATCCGGGCGATCACGTTCTGGTGGAGCCCGGACGGCGAACGCCTGCTCGTGCTCGCGCCCGAGCCTGGAGCGGGCGGCACGATCCCGTTCCTGTGGCAGGTCTGGGACGGCGGACGCACGGTCGAGGCGGAGGGCAGGCACTCGCCGACGCTGGATGTCCTCCGCGACTACGCGCCGTTCTTCACCCAGTACGCGCAGAGCAGCACGCCCTGGGCGCCCGACGCGTCGGCGTTCGCCTATGCGATGGAGAGCCCGTCGGGAACGGGGCTGATCGTCGTGCAAGAGGTCGGCGGGCAACCCGTCGGCGTCGCCGAGGGCGTCTACGTCACCTGGTCGCCCTGATCACGACACCGGACCCGCGCGGATCGACCGGCCAGGGTCACGAGACGGACTCCCCTCGAATCACCGAGAAGGCCGACGGACGCGTGGTCCGCGGAATCCGTCGTCGGGCCGACTGTGCGAACGTCGAGACCGTGCGACGATCGGATCGTCGCACGCCGGAGGTCCGGGGGGAGCCATCCGATGCGCGACACGAACCGAGAGGCCGTGGGGTCCTTCCAGCTCCATTCCATCCGCCCCCGGTCGCTCGGTCCTCCCAGCTCGGACGGCGGACACGGCCCTCCGGGGGCGACGCACCTCGATGAGGATGCAGGATCACTTCCCCCCGAGCTCCCGGGGGGTCGTCCGCTCCGCGACGCGCCACGAGTCATCCCGAACGAGGGACCGGGCTCCTTCGGGTATTGACGGCCGCTCCCCGATGAGCTCTAGTGGAACCCCCCCGCCACCCAGGAACGGGGCCTCGGAGGCCTGTGATGACTCGTTCTGCGCGCCTGAAGTCCCTCTGCATCGCATTCGCCAGTGCCACTGTTGTGATCTCGGCCTCTGCGGCCGCCTCGGCTGAGACGGTCACCGTCGCGGCGGCGGGCGACATCGCGAAGGCGAACAGCCCCGGGACCGCACAACGCCAGACCGCGTCGTTGATCACCGATGTGATCCGCCCTGCGCGAGTGCTGATGCTGGGCGACGCACAGTACGAGCGCGGCGAGTACTCCCAGTTCCTGAAGTCCTACGACCCGACTTGGGGTCGGTTCCGTTCGACGACGGTTCCCGTCCCCGGGAACCACGAGTACGACACGCCCTCGGCCGCCGGCTATTTCCAGTACTTCGCAAGCGTGCTGTCGGCCTATGGCCCCACGGCTGGTGACCCGCACAAGGGCTACTACGCCTTCGATCTCGGGAACTGGCACATCGTCGCCCTCAACACGAACTGCTCCGTGTCCGGCATCAGCTGCTCCGCCCAGCGATCGTGGGTGAAGGCCAACCTCCAGGCAGACGGCCACACGTG
>DASZOO010000240.1:0-31032 GCA_035550775.1 Actinomycetota bacterium
TCGCGGTGACTCGGCAGGGACCTCCGTATCCACACCTGCGGAAGGAAGACGGAGGTCCTTGCCGAGCCGGCCCGAGCGACACCGCCCTCGAACTCACCCCGCGGACCCCGCCCGCCGCTCAGCGGCCGATCGGGCCCTGACGCCGAAGGATCTCGTCCTGTACGGCCATCAGCCGGGCCACCCGTTCCTCGGTCGGCGGGTGCGTCTGGAACAGGCTCATGATGCCCCGGCCCTTCAGCGCGGCCAGCGGGTTCACGATGAACAGGTGCGCCTCGCCGGGCTGCAGGGAGTGCGGCGGCGGCACCCGCCGGCTCGTCTGCTCCAGCTTCTGCAGCGCGCTCGCGAGCGACTGGGGGTCGCGGGAGAGGAACGCCCCGGACTCGTCGGCCTGGTACTCGCGCGAACGTGAGACCGCCATCTGGATCAGCCCCGCCGCGATCGGTGCCAGGATCCACGCGACGAGCATCACGATCGGGTTGCCGCCGCCCTCGTCGTCGCCCCCGAACCAGAACGCCATCATCGCGAGGTAGCTGATCGACGTGCCGATCGCTGCGGCGATCGACGCCACGAGGATGTCGCGGTTCGCCACGTGGCTCAGCTCGTGGGCCAGCACCCCGCGCAGCTCGCGCTCGTCGAGGATCTGCAGGATGCCCTGCGTCACCGCGACCTTGGCGTTCTGCGGGTTCCGACCGGTCGCGAACGCGTTGGGCTGCTGCATCTCCGAGACGTAGATACCGGGCATCGGCATGCCTTCGGCCTGCGTCAGCTCCCGCACGATGCGGTAGAGCTGCGGGTACTCCTGCTCGCTCACCTCGCGCGAGCGCGTCGAGCGCACGGCGATCGAGCCGGACCACCAGTACATCGCGAAGTTGAAGACGAGGCCGAGCACGAGCGCGATCGTCATGCCCGCCTGCCCGCCGATCAGATACCCGACCAGCAGGAAGAGCCCCAGCAGGCCCGCGATCAGGACCCACGTCTTGGCTCGGTTGATCCCAGGTGTCACCGTCATCACCTCTTGAGGAACCATCTTCCCATGGGCAACTCGATACGACTGCGGACGGCTCCTTCGAGATCGGGAACCCAGACCGACCAGGCCCAGCCCGGGTCAGGGTCCGAGACCGACCAACGTGGAGATCTCGGCGAGCCTGGCCACCGGGTTGGGCAGCACGAAGATCGCGACGATCACGATCGTGGCCACGGCCACCACGGCGGTCACGAGGGCGGGCACGCGCATGCGCGAACGGTCGGCGGCTTCCCGAAGGAACATCTGCCGCGGCACCGCCAGGTAGTAGAAGACGCTGACCACCGAGTTCACGAGCATCACGACGGCCAGCGCCGGCCCGAGCGAGCCGCCGCGTTCGATCGCCGCCTGGAAGATCAACAGCTTCCCCCAGAACCCGCCGGTCGGCGGCACGCCGGCGAGCGAGATCATGAACACGGCCATGCCCACGGCGATCACGGGCGCGGTCTCGCGCAGCCCGGCGAAGTCCGCGATGCGCAGGGCGGGGTGACGCCTCGAGACGGCGACGGTCGCCGCGAACGCACCGAGGTTCATCACGCCGTAGATCAGGATGTAGGCGACCCCCGCCGCGAACGCGGAGCGGTTCGAGGCCGCGTCGTCGGTGACGAGCGCGAACGTCATCAGGATGTAGCCCGACTGCGCGATGCCCGAATACGCGAGCAGCCGCACGATCTGCGTCTGCTGCAGCGCCACGAAGTTCCCCACGGTCATCGTCGCGACGGAGAGCGCCGCGAAGATCGGCACCCAGAACTCGTGCTGGCCCGCGAAGGCCACGAACATCAGCTGCAGCAAGCCGGCGAACCCAGCCACGCTGGAGGCGACCGCGAGGAACGCCGCCACGGGCACCGGCGAGCCCTCGTAGGTGTCGGGCGCCCAGAACTGGAACGGGAACGCCGAGACCTTGAAGGCGAACCCGACGACGACGAACAGGATCGCGGCGTAGGTGAGGGTCTGCAGGTCGTCGGGGATGTCGGCGAGCGCGGTCGCGATCTCGGCGAGCTTCGTCTCCCCGCCGGTCACCCCGTAGATCAGGCTCATGCCGAACAGCATCACCGCGGTCGACAGCACGCCGATGATGAAGAACTTCACCCCGGCCTCGTTGGACTTCACGTCGCCCTTACGGAACGCGGCCATCAGGAACCCCGGCGCCGACACGAGCTCGAGCGCGATGAACAGCAACAGCAGGTCGCGCGAGCTCGGCATCATCACGCAGCCGAGGAACGAGGTGAGCAACAGGAAGTAGTACTCACCCTGGTAGAAGCCGCCCTCCCGGAAGTAGCGAAGCGACACCGAGAGCACGACGACGGCGGTCACGAGGAAGAAGCCCTTGAACAGCAGGGCGAACTCGTCGACGACGTAGGTGCCGCCGAAGCTCACGCGGGTGCCGGCCCCGATCAGCGTGGCGACGGCCACGAGCGACGCGACGACGCCGGCGAGGCCCAGGGGCATCGCGAACCACTTCGCACGCTCGGGCAGGAAGACGTCGACCACGAGGACGAGCAGGAGCGTGCCCGCGAGGATGAACTCGGGCAGCAGGGCGTGGTAGTCGACGTCCATCGAGGGACCTAGCTCCCCAGCAGGGTCATCAGGCCGCTCACGGCCTCGTCGGTGATCCCGAACACGAGCCTCGGGTACAGGCCGAGCACGAGGATCAGGGCCAGCAGGGGGGCCCACGACACCCACTCGACGGCCAGGACGTCGCGCAGGCCGGCTTCCCGCCAGTGATCGGGAAGCGTGCCCATGTTCACGCGCTGCAGCATCCACAGGAAGTATCCGGCCGTGAGCACCGTGCCGATGCCGCCCATCACCATGAAGAGCCGGAACAGCCCCACCTGATCGCCGAGGAACACCTCGTTGGGGTTGAACGAGCTGAGCAGCGCCATGATCTCGCCCCAGAACCCGGCGAGCCCCGGCAGCCCGAGGGAGGCGATCGCGACGAACGCGAATACGCTGCCCAGCTTGGGCATCGTCTGCAGCATGCCGCCGCCGATCTTCGCGATCTCGCGCGTGTGGTAGCGGTCGTAGATCGACCCGACGCAGAAGAACAACATGCCGGTGATCACGCCGTGGGCCACCATGCCGAAGATCGCGGCCTGGATGCCGATCTCGGTGAGCGTCGCGATGCCGAGCATCACGAACCCCATGTGGCCGACCGACGAGAACGCGATCAGCCGCTTCAGGTCCTTCTGCGCGAGGCACGCGAGCGCGGCATAGACGATCGCGATCGCGGCGAGCGCCCCGATCCACGGCGCGTACTTCTCGGCGCCGTAGGGCAGGAACGGGATCGCGATGCGGACGAACCCGTAGGTGCCCATCTTCAGCATGATGCCCGCCAGCAGCACCGAGCCGATCGTGGGGGCCTCGGTGTGCGCGTCGGGCAGCCACGTGTGGAACGGCCACATCGGCACCTTCACCGCGAACCCGAGCGCCACCCCGCCGAACACGATCAGCTGGAACGTCTGGCTGAACCCGCCTCCGGCCCCGAAGTCGCGCAGCGCCACCATGTCGAACGTGTGCGGGTCGGGGCCCTGGAAGTACATCGCGAGGAACCCCAGCAGCATGAAGATCGACCCGAACAACGTGTAGAGGAAGAACTTGATCGATGCGTACTCGCGGTTGGCCGAACCCCAGATCGCGATGAGGAAGTACATCGGCACCAGGACCATCTCCCAGAACACGAAGAACAGGATCAGGTCGAAGGCGATGAACGTGCCGGCCATACCCGTCTCGAGCAGCAGCATCAGCGCGAGGAACGCTCGCGTGCGGCCGGGGTCGGGCACGAACCGCCACGTGTAGATCGCGCACAGGAACGACAGCAGGAAGGTCAGCACGTAGAGCGGCAGCGAGATGCCGTCGATGCCCACGTGGTAGCGAACGCCGATCGCCCCGATCCAGTTCAGATCGAGCTCGTACTGCAGGCCGTCGGTGCCGTAGTCGAACCCGACGGCGATCGCCACGGCGAGCGCGAAGGCGACGCCCGACACGACGATGCCGAGCCCACGGATCGCGCGCTCCTTGTCCTTCGGCATCAGCGCGATCACGATCGCGCCCGCCACGGGCAGCAGCGTCGTGATCGTGATGGCCGAGTTCTCCCAGGTCATGTGGCCTCCACGCTTCCTCTCAGACGACTCGGATGAACACGACGGCCAACGCGATCACGCCGACGAACAGCCCGACGGCGTACCACTGCACGTTGCCCGATTGCAGGTACTTGAGGACGTTGCCGGTGCGCCCGGCCACCTCGCCCGCGCCGTTCACGGCGCCGTCGATCGCGGTGCGATCGAACCAGGCGATCACCTGCGCGAACGCCCTCGTGAGCGCGGCGGCCCCGTTGACGACGCCGTCGATCACGACCTGGTTGAACCAGTTCACCGCCGTAGACCACGTGTCCCGCACCGGGTACACGATCCACCGCATGTAGAAGTCATCGATGTAGTAGCGATGCTGCAGCAGGTTCCAGGCGGGCCCCAGCGGGGCCTGCAACGGATCCTGCGCCTTGCGTTCCCGGTAGAGGACGTAGCCGGCGGCGAGCCCGAGCAGCGCGCCGGCGGTCGACAGCAGCGCGATCCACGGCACGAACACCGCCTCATGGATCTCCTCGAAGAACACCCACTTCCCGAACACCGCGTTGAGCTGCGGCGCCCCGAGGAGGCCCACGCCCACGGTGGCCGCGGCGAGCGCGATCAGCGGGCCGGTCATCGTCGACGGCGACTCGTGCGGGTGCGCCTGCCCCTTGTACTCCCCGAAGAACGTGAGCATGACCATGCGCATCGTGTAGAACGCCGTGATCGCCGCGGTCGCGAGGAACACGATGAACAACCAGTCCACGTGCTCCTCGTGGGCGACGACCAGCAGCTCGTCCTTGGACCAGAACCCCGCGAGCGGGAAGATGCCGGCGAGCGCGAGCGAGCCGATCAACATCGTCCAGAACGTGACCGGCATCGACCTCCGAAGGCCCCCCATGTCGCTCATGTTGTTCGAGTGCACGGCATGGATCACCGAGCCGGCGCACAGGAAGAGCAACGCCTTGAAGAACGCGTGGGTGAACAGATGGAAGAACCCGGCCGTGAGCCCGAGCTCGCCGAGCGAGAGGCCCGCCACCATGTACGCGAGCTGCGAGAGGGTGGAGTAGGCGAGCACGCGCTTGATGTCGTCCTGCACGATCGCGAGCAGCGCGGCGCCCAGCGCCGTGATCGCCGCGACGATGCTCACGATCGTGAGCACCCACTCGTCCGCCAGCAGGAAGACCTCGAACAACCGCCCGATCAGATAGACTCCCGCCGCGACCATGGTGGCGGCGTGGATCAGCGCGGAGACGGGCGTGGGGCCCGCCATCGCGTCGGGCAGCCAGACGTGCAGCGGGAACTGGGCGGACTTGCCGACGGTGCCGCCGAACAGCAGGAGCGCGGCCACCGAGACGAACAACGGCGAGACCTCCCCGAGTCCGAGCTCGTGCGAGACCTCGCCGATGTTCGTCGTCGTGAACCCCGTCACGGCGATGAGCGCGATGATGCCGAACATGAACGGGATGTCGCCCACGCGGGTCGTGATGAACGCCTTGATCGCCGCGTTCGAGTTCTCTTTGACCTCCCACCAGTGCCCGATCAACAGGTAGGAGCAGATGCCCATGACCTCCCAGCCGACGAGCAGCTGGATCAGGTTGTTCGACACGACCACGGTGAGCATGGCCGCGGTGAACAGGGAGAGCACGACGTAGAACCACGTGAACCGCTCGTCCCCGTGCATGTAGCCGAGCGAGTAGACGTGCACGCAGAGCGAGACGGCGGTCACGACCACGACCATGACGCCCGTGAGGCCGTCGACCAGGATCCCGAGCTCGAGATGGAGCGGGCCGATCGTGAACCAGTCGATGCTGCCCTCGAACGGTCCTCCGCCCTCGACGAAATGCCACAGGACCCCGAGGGAGAACAGGAAGGCCGCCCCCACCCCGACGATGCCGTACACCGCGCCCTTGCCGGGGGTCCGCTTCCCGAACGCGAGGGTCAGGGCGGCCGAGACCAGGGGCACCAGCACCACGATCCAGGCGTGCTCGACGAACCAGAGCCCGTTCGTCGTGGCCTCGAAGGCCACCTCCCCCTCGGCGGCGAGCACGTTCACCACTTGAGGAGGTTCACCTCGTCCACGTTGATCGACTCACGCGTGCGGAAGAGCAGGATCACGATGGCGAGGCCGATGCCGACCTCGGCGGCAGCGACCGCGATCACGAAGAGCGCGAACACCTGGCCGCTCATCTGCTGCAGCGAGGCCGCGAACGCGACCAGGTTCACGTTGACGGCGTTCAGCATCAACTCGATCGCCATCAGGACCATCACGGCGTTCCGGCGGGCGAGCACTCCGTAGACGCCCGCGGAGAACAGCAGGGCCGAGAACATCAGCACCAGCGGCAGCCTGATCACGTCGTGTCGTCCTTCCTCGCGAGCACGATCGCGCCGATCAGCGCGGCCAACAGCAGGAACGAGACCGCCTCGAACGGCAGCACGTAGTTGCGGAAGATCGCCTCTCCCACGACGTCGGTGGTGCCACGGGCGGCCGCGAACGCCTGCGCGTCCTGCACCGGGAACGCATCCTGGATCAGGAACACGAGTCCCGCGAACACCCCGACGCCGACGAGCGCGCCGAGCCAGCGCTGCTGGTTGTCGAGCGTGTCCCTGCCGATCGGCGCCTTCGTGAGCATGAGGCCGAACAGGAACAGGATCACGATCGCGCCCACGTAGATCAGGATCTGCACCCACGCCACGAACTCGGCTCCCAGCAGCAGGTAGACGCCTCCCACCGACAGCAGCGTGACCACGAGGTAGAGGGCCGCGTGCACGACGTTCGTCGAGGTCACCACGGCGATCGCGGAGAGACCGCCGATCACGGCGAGCACGACGAACGCGTACTCCTGAGCGCTCAGCTCAGCTCGCCTCCTCGGTGACGACGGGCTCGGCGCCGTCCTCGAGCGCGGGCGGGGGCAGCACGGTGTAGGTCCACTCCTCGAGACGCTCCTTCTCGTGGAGGAGCTCGTCGATCTCGTACTCCGCGTACTCGAACTCCGGGCTCCAGAACAGCGCGTCGAACGGGCACACCTCGACGCAGATGCCGCAGTACATGCACAGCGCGTAGTCGATCGCGAACCGGTCGAGCACCTTCATCGACCGGCCCCGGCCCCCACCGGCGGGTTCGTGGGTCTCCTTGTGGGCATCGATGTAGATGCACCAGTCCGGGCACTCCCGCGCGCACTTGTAGCAGACCGTGCAGTTCTCCTGCTTCAGCGCGATGACCCCGCGCGTCCGCGCCGGCAGGTCGGGCTTGACGTGCGGGTACTGCACCGTGACCGCCGGCCGCAGCATCGTCCTCAGCGTGACCGTGAGGCCCTTGAGCAGCCCCTGGCCGGCGCCGGCTTCCGGCTGGTCGGGGTGAGAGGTGTCGAGGGCCATCGGTGTCAGCTTCTCCTCAGAAGGCGACCTTGAAGACGGCGGCGCCCAGGATCCACACGAGCGAGATCGGGATCAGCGCGAGCCAGGCGAACCGCTGCAGCTGGTCCTCACGCAGCCGTGGGTAGGTCGCCCGCAGCCAGATCACGAAGAACGACAGGCCGGCGATCTTGATCGCCATCCAGATCGGATCGGGAAGCGGGATGCCCGGCAGGCCCTGGTACCCGCCGAGGAACAGCACGGCCGCGATGCCCGACAGCGCCACGATGCCGCCGTACTCCGCGAGCAGGAAGAACGCGAACTTCAGCCCGCCGTACTCCGTGTAGGCGCCGTAGATGATCTCGGAGTCGGCGATCGGCATGTCGAACGGCGTGCGGCTCAGCTCGGCCAGCGAGGCCACCATGAAGATCAGGAACAGTGGGAACAGCGGGACCACGTACCACAGCGACTCCTGCGCCTCCACGATGCCCACCATCGAGGTCACGCCGGCGAGCATCACGACGCCTGCGGCCGACAGCACGAGCGGGAGCTCGTAGGCGATCAGCTGCGCGGCGGCGCGCAGGGCCCCGATCAGCGAGAACTTGTTGGCGCTCGACCAGCCCGCCATCAGCACCCCGATCACCGAGACGCTCGACATGGCCATGACGAAGAAGATGCCGACGTCGAGGTTGAGCGCGAACAACGTGTCGCTGAACGGCAGCACGACGAGGATCGCGATGTACGGCACCATCGCCACGGCGGGCGCGAGCGAGTAGATCGTGCGATCGGCCGCGGCCGGCACGACGTTCTCCTTCTGCACGAACTTCACGCCGTCTGCGATCAATTGAGCCCATCCGTGGAACGCGCCCGCCTCCATCGGCCCGAGGCGTGCCTGCATGTGCGCCAGCACCTTGTGCTCCATGTAGCCGATGACGAGCGGCACGACGAGGAAGAACGCCATCACCAGCACCGTCTTGAGCACCAGCGCCAGCCAGAAGTTGGAGGTCAGCTCCTCGATGAACGAGACGCCGGGCGCGGCGAGGACGTCGATCACTCCTCCTCGTCCTCCTCGCCCTCGACCGCCCCGGGCCAGGGCTTCGCCTCGCGGGTCATGAGGCTGAAGTCCTTGCGCAGCGGGTGACCCTCGAACGGCTCGGACAGGAGCAGCTTCACCGGCATCGGATGGCCTTCGAAGCGGATGCCGAACATCTCAGCGGTCTCGCGCTCGTGCCAGTCACACGTGGGCCACAGATCGCTCACGGTTGGGAGCACGGCGTCGTCGTGGGGCACGACGACCTTCACGCGGACGTTGTGGTGGTGGGAGGTGGAGAAGACGTGGGTCAGGACCTCGAACCCGCCATCGTCGCCCAGGTCGACGCCGGTGGTGAAGTCGGCGTAGTCACAGGCGAACTCGGGCTCGTCGCGCACGAACCGGCACACGTCGTGGTAGCGCTCCCGGGCCACCGTCGCGACCGCGTGACCGTGTTGCTCGGTCACCTCGGACACGTCGTCGCCGAACCGCGCCCGCAGGCGCGACGCGACCTGGTCAGGAGACAGCCGGCTGGGTGACGGCACCGAACTTCTCCTGGATGTCCTCGTCCTTGATCTTGCGCTGCAGCTCGATGATGCCGTGCAGCAGCGCCTCGGGCCGCGGTGGGCACCCGGGCACGTACACGTCGATCGGCACGATCTGGTCGACGCCTTTCGTGACGGAATAACTGTCCCAGTACGGGCCCCCGCAGTTCGAACACGAGCCGAACGAGATCACGTACTTCGGCTCGGGCATCTGCTCGTAGACGCGCTTGAGCGCGGGGGCCATCTTGTCGGTGAGCGTGCCGGCCACCACGAGGAGGTCGGCTTGGCGAGGCCCGTGCGCCGTGGGGATCACGCCGAGGCGGATGAAATCGTTCTTGGCCGTCGAGGCTGCGATGAACTCGATCGCGCAACAAGCCAGGCCGAAGTTCATGACCCACAGCGAGTACCGGCGCCCCCAGTTGAGGATGAACTTGACGGGCTGGATCCTGGGAAGCCCGGTCTTCTCGGTGATCAGGCCCACCGCAGGACCCCCTTGCGCCACGCGTACAGGAGCCCGACGGCCAGGATGCCGATGAAGATCGCCATCTCCACCACGGCGGCGTAGCCGATGCCCTCGATGACCCGCGCCCAGGGGAAGAGGAACACGCTTTCCACGTCGAAGATCACGAACAGGAAGCCGTACACGTAGTAGCGCACATGGCTCTGCGACCAGCCCTCGCCGACCGGGTCGATGCCGCACTCGTACGTGGTGAGCTTCTCTCGGTTGGGCTTGTCGGGAGCCAGGAGCCACGCCGTGGTGAAGGCCACCGCTACCAGCAGCCCACCCGCGGCCAGCACCGCCAGCAGCACCCCGTATGACGAGTAGTAGTCGCTCATGACAGTGGAAGTCCCCTCGGGCGCCCGTATCCTAGCGTCCTCACGCGACGTCCGCCCCGCACCGCGCGGCCAGGAACTTCGCGAGCTGGATCAGGGCGTGTCGCGCGGGCCCGTCGGGCAGTCGAAGCGCGAGCCCGGTCGCCAGACGCACCTGTTCGGTCACCGCGGCCCGGGCCATGTCGACCGCCCCGCCCGACCGTACGATCTCGAGCGCCCGATCGAGCATCTCCCCGTCGGGAGCCCCGTGCGACAGGATGCGCGCCAGCTCCTCCCGTTGGTCGTCGTGCGCCAGCGCATGCAGCACGGGCAGCGTGTAGACGCCCTCCCGCAGGTCCTGGCCCGGCTCCTTGCCGAGCTCGAGCTGTGACGCCGTGATGTCCATGATGTCGTCGGACAGCTGGTAGGCCATGCCCAGGGCGCCGCCGAACTCCTCGAGCACGTCGACGTGCTCGGGATCGGCGTCGGAGAGCACCCCGCCGAGCCGGCACGACGTCGCGATCAGCGACGCCGTCTTGCGGCGGATGATCTCCAGGTAGCTCGCCACGGTTTGCTCCACCTGGGCCGAGCTCGACACCTCCCGGATCTGCCCGTCGCAGAGCACCGCGATCGTGCGAGCGAGCAGCCGGCAGATCTCGGTGCCCAGCTCGGTGGAGATCTCGGACGCCCGCGCGAACAGGAAGTCGCCGGTGAGGATCGCCACGGTGTTGTCCCATCGCATGTTGGCGCTCGGGGCACCGCGTCGGGCGTCGGCCTCGTCGATCACGTCGTCGTGGTACAGCGTCGCGAGGTGCACCAGCTCGATCGAGACCGACCCGGGAACGAGCCGTGGGTCGGCCGGGTCGCCGAAGTAGCCGGCCAGCAACACGAGCATCGCGCGGAACCGCTTGCCCCCGGCGGCGATCAGGTACGACGAGGTCTCGGTGAGCATGCCCGAGGCCTCGATCTGCACCGACTTCTCGAGCGCTTCCTCGACCTGATCGAGGCGCATGCGCACGTCGGACTCGAGCGTGGCGTCGGGCGGTTCCAGCCCCGGGATGACCCTTCGGCTCATACCGGCCTCACCACGTGAGCACCCCGGCTTCACGGAGCAACGGCACGATCACGCCGGGCACGATACCGAGCACGACGACGGCGACGGCGGGCACGGCGAGGACCAGCCTGGGCACGGCCGAGGGGTCGGCGACGTCCTCGCCTTCGGGTTCGCGCATCGCCATCAAGGCGACGACCCGCAGGTAGTAGAAGGCCCCGAGCACGCTCGCCAGGGCCCCGATCAGGACCAGTGACCAATACCCCGCGCTTCCCGCGGCTCCGAGCACGAACACCTTGGCGACGAACCCGGCGGTGGGCGGGATGCCGGCGAGGGAGAGCAGGAAGACGGTCAGCAGCGTCGCCAGACCCGGTCGGCGGCGGCCCAGCCCACGGAATCGCTCGAACCCGGTCTGTTCATCGATGCCGCCCGATATCAGCATCGTCACGCCGAACGCGCCGATGACCGCGGCTGCGTACGAGATCAGGTAGAACAGGGCCGCCGCGATGCCGTCGCGGTCCGGCGAGACGAACGCGGACAAGACGTACCCCGCCTGCGCGATGCTCGAGTACGCGAGCAGGCGCTTCACGTCGCGCTGGGCGATCGCGAGCACGCTGCCCACGACCATCGAGACCGCCGACACGGTGGCGACGGCCGGGGCGAGGTCCCACTGCAGTCCCACGAACGCCACGTGCAGCACCCGCACGAGCGCGACGAACACCGCGACCTTCGTCGCCGCCGACATGAACGCCGTCACCGGGCTCGGAGCGCCTTGGTAGACGTCGGGCGTCCACATGTGGAACGGCACGAGCGAGACCTTGAATCCGAGGCCGACGAGGAGCAGCAGGGCGCCGGCGATGGCCAGGGCCTGGTCTCCCGTCGTCCCGGCGAGCGCGCGAGCCAGCCCCTGGATGCTGGTGGTCGCGGCCGCGCCGTAGCTGATCGCAACGCCGTACAGCAGGAACGCCGACGCGAACGCCCCGAGCAGGAAGTACTTCATCGCGGCCTCGGTCGGACCGCGGCGGAAGGTCAGGGCCGTGAGCACGTACAAGGAGAGCGAGAGCACCTCGATCGCGAGGAACACGATGATGAGATCGGCTGCGGCCACCAACAGCGCCATGCCGCCGAGCGCGAACAGCAGGAGCGCATAGAACTCGTTGCGGCGCGATGCATCCCGTTCGAAGTAGTGGTAGCCGAGGTAGGCGCCGAACGCCCCGATGCCGCAGAGGGCGAGGGTGGCGACCACGGCGAGCCGGTCGACGCTGACCATGCCCTCCAACGCGGTCACGGGATCACGGTTCCAGAGCCACAGCGCCGTCGCGGCGGTCGCGGCCAGCACCGCCAGCGTGAACAGCGCGAAGGGGGCCGGCTCGCCCCGACGTGTCACCGCCGCCCCCAGCAGCGCCACGAGCGCGCCTCCGAACAAGACCAGCACCGGCAGGATCGCCCAGAGCTCGACGCGAGGCGGATCGATCACGGCTCCGCTCCCTCCGCGCCGCTCGCCTCGGTGAGGGGCTCGACCGCCTCGCCCACCTGGACGGTCCGGACGCGCTCGGAGACCTGCTCCGAGGTCGGACGCAGCCGCTCGAGGATCGGGGCGGGGTGCAGGCCGATCCACAGCATCACGACCACGATGGGCGCGACGATCGCGCCCTCACGCCACGACAGATCGGGAAGCCGGCCCCACCGTTCCTTCGCCGGTCCCTGGAACGTGCGCTGGTAGGACCAGAGCATGTAGATCGCCGAGAGGATCACACCGAGGATCGCGATCGAGGCGAGCACGCGGTCGACCGAGAACGTGCCGAGCAGCACGAGGAACTCGCCCACGAAGTTGTTGAGGCCCGGCAGTCCGATCGACGAGAGCATCGCGACCACGTAGGCGCCGGCGAGCCAAGGCGTCACCTGGACGATGCCGCCGAGATCCGCGATCTCCCGAGTGTGCGTCCGCTCGTAGAGCATGCCGAACACCAGGAACAGCATGCCGGTCGACAGCCCGTGGTTCACCATCTGCATCACGGCGCCGTCCATGGACTCGGCCGAGAACGCGAAGATCCCGAGCACGATCAGCCCCATATGACTCACCGAGGAGTACGCGATCAACCGCTTGATGTCGCTCTGCATCATCGCGACGATCGCCCCGTAGACGATGCCGACGACAGCCAGCAGCATGATCGCGTCGGCGAAGAAGCGCGACGCCTCCGGGAACAGGTCGAGATTGAACCGGAGCATGCCGTAGGGGCCGGTCTTCAGCAGGATCGCCGCGAGCACCACCGAGCCCTTCGTCGGAGCCTCCGTGTGCGCGTCGGGCAGCCAGGTGTGCAGGGGCCAGACGGGCACCTTGACCGCGAACCCGATGAAGAACGCGAGGAACAGCCACCGGCCCGCCCCGGTCGGCAGCTGCAGCTGTTCGAGCGCCGTGAGGTCGAACGTGGCCGCACCGAGCTGCTTCCCCGACTCGATGTAGAGCCACAGGATGCCGACCAGCAGGAACGCCGAACCGAACATCGTGTACAGCAGGAACTTCGTCGCGGCGTAGATGCGCCGCTTCGAGCCCCACACGCCGACGATGTAGTACATCGGGAACAGCAGCGCCTCGAAGAACAGGAAGAACAGCAGGAGGTCGAGCGAGAGGAACGCCCCGAGGATCACGGTCTCGAGGAACAAGGCCACCGCCATATACCGACGGACCTGGTGGTCGATCCTCCACGACGCGGCGACGGCGATCGGGAACATGAACGTCGTGACCATCACGAGCCAGACCGAGAACCCGTCGACGCCCAGGAACCACGACAGCCCGGCCGACTCCACCCACGGGTGCTTCGAGACGAGCTGGAACCCTGCCTCGCCGGTCTCGAAGTCCAATAGCATGCCGAGCGAGACGACGAACGCGACGAGCGTGGCGCCGAACCCCACCCAGCGGGCGGCCTCGTCGGAGATCGTTCGCCAGGCGGCCAGCACCGGCACGCCCACCAACGGCGCGACGATCACCAGCGTGAGCCAGGGCAGGTCCATCTACACCCTCACCACCGCGAACACCAGCAGGGCGACGCCCCCGGCGAGGAACGACAGGGCGTACCGGCGCACCTTCCCGGACTGCCAGATCGGAGCGAGGCCGGCCGCCCACACGGCCAGCCTGCCGACGCCGTTGACCACTCCGTCGACGACCGTGCGGTCGAACCATTCCAGCGCGGCGGCGCCGCGCAGCCCGACGGCGCTCACGATCCAGGCGTAGAGATCGTCGAGGTAGAACGCATGGCCCAGCACTCCCGCCATGCCGGGCTCACGTTCGGGGAACGACACCCAGCGCTCGACCTGCGACGGACGGTAGAGTCGCCAGGCGATGCCGATGCCGAGCAGCGTCACGACCACGGAGATCGCGACCAGCACCCCGGTCGACGGTCCGGCGTGACCCTCGACGATCGGGCCGAGCACCGGTTCGAGGAACGTCGCCAGCCGGCCCTCGGGGGTCGCGGCCAGCACGAGGCCCGCGAACAGCGCGCCGATGGCGAGCACCACGAGCGGCGCCTGCATCACCGGTGACGCCTCGTGCGCGCGGCCCTCGTACCGCCGATCGCCGATGAACGCCGTGAAGAAGAGCCGGGCGACGTACCAGGCCGAGACCAGCGCGCCGAGCGAGCCGAGCACGTACGCGTACACGTCGCCGTCGTGGCTGGCGAGCTCGAGGATCGTGTCCTTCGTGAAGAAGCCGCTGAACGGCGGCAGGCCCGAGAGCGCGAGCGCGCCCCCCGCGAACAACGCGGCCGTCAGCGGCATGTCGCGCCGCAGCCCTCCCAGCCGCCGAACGTCGATCTCGTCGTGCAGCCCGTGCATCACGTTGCCCGAGGTGAGGAACAGCAACGCCTTGTAGAACGCGTGCGCGACGAGCAGCGACATCGCGATCGCGTAGTAGCCGAGCCCCGCGGCCAGGAACATGAACCCGAGTTGGGACATCGTCGAGTACGCGAGCGCCCGCTTCATGTCGTACTGGCCGAGGGAGGCGAACCCGGCGTACAGAGCGCCGGCGAGTCCCACGACGGCGACGACCGTGAGCGCGACCTCGGAGATCTCGAAGAGCACGTGGGTGCGCACCACGAGGTACACGCCCGCGGTGACCATCGTCGCCGCGTGGATCAGCGCGGAGACGGGGGTCGGGCCGGCCATCGCGTCGGGCAGCCACACGTGCAGGGGCAGCTGGGCCGACTTCCCCACCGCTCCGCCGAGCATCAGCAGCGAGATCGCGGTGGCGGTGCCGGTCGCGATCTCCGGCAGCGTCCCCTCACCGCCGAGCACCGTGTCGAAGTCGAACGACCCGAAGTGCGTCCAGACCACGAACAGGCCGAGCAGGAGCATCACGTCGCCCACCCGAGTGGTGATGAAGGCCTTCTTCGCCGCGCGGGCGGCCTCGGGGCGATCGGACCAGAACCCGATCAGCAGGTACGAGCAGAGCCCGACGCCTTCCCAGCCCAGGTAGAGGAGCAGGAAGTCGTTCGCGAGGACGAGGGCCAGCATGAACGCGCAGAACAGATTCATGTACCCGAAGAACCGGCCCGGCCTCGGATCGTGCTCCATGTACCCGATCGCGTACAGGTGGATCAGCGAGCCGACCCCGGTGACGACCATCGCCATCGTGATCGAGAGCGGATCGACGCGCAGGTCGATCGAGACGGTGGCTGCCCCGGCGCGGATCCACTCGGCCGCCGCGACGACGTGGGAACGCTCCGCGGCCGGCATCGAGAGCAGGTCGAGCAGGGCCCCGAGCACGACCGCGAACGACGCGACCATCGCGGCGGTCGCGAACCACCCCGCGTACCGTCCGAGCCGCACACCGGCGAGCATGTTCACGCCGGCCGCGAGGAGCGGGATCGCGATCGCGAGTCCGATCAGATCGATCATCCGCGCAACACATCCGCACGGTCGACGTCGGTCGTCCCGGTCCTGCGGAACACGGCAACGATGATCGCGAGGCCGACGACGACCTCGGCGGCGGCCACCACCATCGAGAAGAAGGCCAGGACCTGGCCGTCGAGCTCCAGGTGCAGGCGCGAGAACGCGACGAGGCTCAGGTTCACGGCGTTCAGCTGCAGCTCCACGCCCATGAAGATGCGCAAGGCGTTCCGGCGAAGCAGCACCGAGGCCGACCCGAGGGCGAACAGGATCGCCGAGAGCAGCAGGAAGTAGGCGATCGGCGTCCTCACCGCGCTCGCTCCCGCATCGTCTCGGGGCCCCCGGGCGGGGTCATGGCGTAGGCCTCCAGATCGTCGCCCGCATGCGCCTCGATCTCCTGTTGGGTGATCGCCTTCGAGCGGCGGAGCGCCAACACCATGGCCGCCACGGCGGCCACGATCAGCAGGATCGACGTGACCTCGAACGGGAAGAAGTAGTCGCGGAACAACACGTCGGCCAGCGCCGCCGGGTTCCCGCCCTGATTCGCCTCATCGAACCCCTCGGGCGCCCTCGTGGCGAACCCGATCCCCGCGCGGATCGCGGTGGCCATCTCGGCGACGATCGCGACGGCGAGGATCGCCGCCGTGGCGCGCTGGCCGAACAGGCGCTCCCCGGGGGCGTCGCCTCGATCGACACCCAGCAGCATGATCACGAACAGGAACAGCACCATGATCGCCCCGGCGTAGACGACGATCTGCACCGCGAACAGGAACGGCGCGTCGAGCAGTAGATACATGACGGCGATCGTGAAGAAGTTGACGACGAGGAACAGCGCGGCATGCACCGCGTTGCGCACCACGATCATCCCGATCGCGGTGGCGACCGACAGCGGAGCGAAGACCCAGAAGACGACGTTGTCGAGCGGCACCCGCTCAACCCTCCCTGTCCACGGGGTCGGTGCCGAGCGGCGGTGGAGGCTCGAGCAGCTGCTCCTTCGTCCAGATCGCTTCTTCGCGGCTCGTGAACGAGAGCTCGAAGTAGTCGGTGAGCGTGAGCGCCCGGGTCGGACAGGCCTCCACGCACAGGCCGCACATGATGCAGCGCAGGTAGTTGATCTGATAGTCCTTCGCGTACCGCTCTCCCGGGCTCGTCGGGTGCTCGGGATCGTTGTCGGCGCCCTCGACCCAGATCGCGTCGGCCGGGCACGCGAACGCGCACAGCTCGCATCCGATGCACTTCTCGAGCCCGTCCTCGTGCTTGTTGAGGCGATGACGGCCGATGTGCGAGCGCTCCGGGATCGGGACGATCTCCTTCGGGTACCGCTCGGTGCTGTCGGGGCGGAACGTCTGCTTGAAGACCGTGGCCATGCCCTTGCCGACCGCGATCGCGGCCTCCCACGCGCCCTGCTCGCCGGGGCGAGGCTCGGTCCGCGGCTCCTGCTCGCGCCGGTCGCTCACGCGGGTACCTCCTCGCCGTCGGCCGCCGGCCGCCGCGTGAACAACGGGGCCACCAGGGTGGCGAGCGCGGCAGCGCCCACGATCACGGCGGCAGCGATGAACCGGCCACGGTTCCCGTACTCCTGCGGCAGCACGACGACGACGCCGGTGATCATGATCCACACGAGCCCGAACGGGATGAGCACCTTCCAGCCGAAGTTCATCAACCGGTCGTACCGCATGCGCGGCAGGGTCGCCCGGACCAGGATCATCACGTAGATCACCGCGGTGATCTTCACGAGGAACCAGAGCAGCGGGCCCACCCAGGCCACGGCTCCCTCGAACGGCCACCACCCGCGCCAGCCGCCGAGGAACAAGGTCACCGCGACCGCGGAGACGGTGACGGTGTTGACGTATTCACCGAGGTAGAACATCGCGAACTTGATGCCCGAGTACTCGGTGTGGAACCCGGCCACGAGCTCGGATTCGGCCTCTGCGAGGTCGAACGGCGGGCGGTTCGTCTCGGCGAGCGCCCCGACCAGGAAGACGAGGAAGGCAGGGAACTGCGGAACCACGTTCCACACGGTGTCCTGCGATGCGACGATCTCGCTCATCTGCAGCGTGCCGCTGTACATCAGCACCGCGATGAGGGCCAGGCCCATGCCCACCTCGTAGGAGACCATCTGCGCGCTCGAGCGCACCGCCCCGAGCAGCGGGTAGTTCGATCCGCTCGACCACCCCGCGAGCACCACCCCGTACACCGACAGGGACGTCATCGCGAGGATCCACAGGATGCCGATGTTCAGGTCGGCGAGCTGGAAGGGGATCTCGCGGCCGAACAACGTGACCTGGGTGCCGAACGGGATCACACAGAAGGCGAGGAACCCGGGGAACATCGCCAGGATCGGGGCGACCGCGTAGACGGGGCGATCCACGGCGGTCGGGGTGATGCCTTCCTTGAAGAAGAGCTTGATGCCGTCGGCCAGGGTGATGAGCACGCCCCGGGGACCGGCTCGCATCGGACCGACGCGGGTCTGCATGTCCGCGATCACCTTGCGCTCCATCCAGATGTAGAGCATCACCGCGATCAGCAGCGCGAAGAACACGATGACGACCCTGGCGACGAGGATCGCCCAGTCGACCCAGTCCATCACGACTCACCCCCGGCGGCCGCGACGGCCGGCTCCCCGGAGCCCTCGACGGCTTCCTCCACGGGCTCGATCCGGGCCCGTGTGACCATGGCGCCCGAGAACAGCGTGTTCGCCGCGAGGTCGGGTTGGTTGAACGGCACGAACGCGGCACCGGCCGCGACGTGCTCGGTCACGCGGACCGGCAGCTCGGCCAGGCCGGCATCGGTTCGAACGGTCGCGCGAGCTCCGTCGGCCAAGCCGAGCGAGCCCGCGTCGGACGGATGCAGCTCCACGAACGCCTCGTCCCCGAGCGCGGCCTTCAGCTCATCGGCCCCCTCGGACAACCGCCCCTCGTCGACGAGCAACGGATACGTGAACAGGACGAGGTCGTCTCCGCCGCCGCCGTCACCCGCGTCGCGTGAGTCGCCGATCGAACCGGGTGATCGCCCGACCTCCGCGGTCGCGCCCTCGGCGCCGCGCTCGCGTTCCCAGTCAGGTTGCGGCGCCAGACCCTGGACCGAGCCGCTCGGCTCCTCGGCGGCGTTCCCGGCCTCCCCCGGCGGCTCGACGGCGACGCCGCGTTCCGAGCGTGCGCCCAGCAGTCGCCCCATCTCCTCGTGGATCGCGTCGAGCGTCTCGAACCCGAGATCGCCACCGCACGCGAGCGCCATGCTGGCGAAGATCTCCCAGTCGGCCAGGCTGATGCCGTCGCGCCCGCGGATCGCCCGCAGTCGCTGGCCCCGGCCCTCCCAGGTCGACACGTGCCCGTCCTTCTCGAGGAACGCGCTCGCGGGCAGGAACGCGTCGGCGAACGGCTCCAGGGAACCGAGCTCGAGGGACTGCACGACCTTGACGGGCACGTTGTCGAGGGCGCGTCGAACCAGGGCGGCGTCGGGCACGTCGCGCAACGGGTCGACGCCGACCAGGAACAGCACGTCGACCTCTCGGGCGGCACACGCCCGCAAGATGCCCATCGTGTCGCGGCCGGGCTCGCGGTTCATCAGCGGCCCCCACACGCGCTCGACGTCGTCGACCTCGTCGAGGCCGCGTCCGCCCGGCAGCAGGGCCGGGTGCACCCCCGCGAGCAGGGCCCCGCGATCGTTCGCCCGTCGCGTCACGTACTGGAAGCGCGCCCCGGTGGCATCGGCCACGCGTTTGGCGGCATCGGCCGCTCCGTGCCGCTCCCCCGCCAGCACGACCGCCCCGGGGCCGGCCTCGCGCAGCGCGGTCAGCGCCTCGTCGAGCACGCCGTCGGCCCCGCCGGCCAGCAGCCGGCCTTCGTCGCCGGGCCTGCAGAGCACGTGGGTGGCGACATCGTGCAGGCGAGTGCGCCTCGGATGCAGGACCCAGATCCGCGCGCCGCGGCGAGCGGCCTTGCGCAGACGCAGGTGCAGGATCGGCACCTCCTGCTCGGCGTCGAGACCCACGACGAGGACGACCGACGCGCCCTCCACGTCCCCGTAGGTCACCGCCATCGGGTCGGAGGCCGCGTGCCGCTCGGAGTCCGCGGCCCCCGGGTCGCCGGTGCGGCGATGGTCGAGGTCGTTCGTTCGGAACACCGTGCGGGCGAGCTTGGACAGCGCGTAGTAGTCCTCGTCCATCAACCGGCCGCCGGTGAGGATCGCGACGCGGGCCCCCTCGGTCCACCCCGCCACCCTGGTCACCACCTCGCCGAACGAGGCGGGCTCGAGCCCGTGGTCACGGATCAGCGGCATCGCGATGCGATCGGGCGCGTCGGGGAACCGGAACGCGTAGCGCCCTTTGTCGCAGAGCCACGCGTCGTTCACGTCGTAGTTGTCGCGCGCGAGGTGGCGCACGACCTCGCCGCGACGCATGTCGAGCTTGATGTTGCAGCCCGCGCTGCAGTGCGGACACACCGTGTCGACGGTGGACAGATCGAACGGGCGGGCAGCGAAGCGGTAGGGCGTCGACGTCAGCGCACCGACCGGGCAGATCTGGACCGTGTTCCCGCTGAAGGGGGACCGGAAGTCCTCACCGGGCGCGATCGCGACCTGCTGCGCGGCGCCACGGGCGAACAGCTCGATGAACCGATCGCCCGATACCTGGTCGCAGAACCGCGTGCACCGGGCGCAGAGCACGCATCGTTCCCGGTCGAGGTTCACGAGCGGCGACAGCGGCAGCGGCTTGGCGTAGACGCGCTTCGCCTCGCGATACCGGCTCTCTCCCGGGCCGAAGGCCAGCGCCTGGTCCTGCAGCGGACACTCGCCCCCCCGGTCGCAGATCGGGCAGTCCAGGGGATGGTTCAACAGCAGGAACTCGAGGTTCGCGACCTGTGCCTCGTGGACGACGTCGCTCGTGTTCTGCGTCTTGACGACCATGCCGTCGGCGACGGCGGTCGTGCACGAGGTGAACAGCTTGCGCTGGCCCTCGACCTCGACGTAGCACTGCCGGCATGCGCCGACCGGCTCGAGCAGCGGATGGTCGCAGAACCGGGGAACCTCGACCCCCACCTGTTCGGCCGCGCGGATGATCAACGTGCCGGCGGGTACGGTCACCTCCTTGCCGTCGACCGTCAGCGTCACCTGCGGCTCCGGCGCACTCACGACGGGGCCCCCTGGATCTCGAACGGCCCGGTCGTGGCGAACGTCACGTCGGCAGGCTCCGTCTGCCCCGCGGCGCCGGGTCCCCTCCCGGTGGCCGGGCAGCGACCCTCGCGGATGTGAGCTTCGTACTCGTCCATGAAGTGCGTGAGGGTCGATTGGATCGGCGAGACCGCGCCGTCGGCGAGGGCGCAGAACGCGCGGAACAGGATGTTGCGGCCCATGTCGGCCATGACCGGCAGGTCGTCCTCACGCCCGTAGCCGCCCTCGATGCGGCCGAGCACGCGCGAGGCCCACCACGTGCCCTCGCGGCAGGGGGTGCACTTGCCGCACGACTCGTGCGCGTAGAACTCGACGAGCCGGCGGGCCGCTTCCACCATGCAGTCGGTCTCGTCGAGCACCATGATCGCGCCCGTGCCGAGCAGCGAGCCCGCCTCCATGATCGCCTCGAAGTCCAGCCCGACGTCGAGGTGCTCGTCGGTCAGGAACGGCGTCGACGAGCCGCCCGGCGTCCAGGCCTTGATGGCCCGGCCGCCGAGCACGCCGCCCGCGTACTCCTCCAGCAGCACGCGCATCGGCGTGCCCATCGGCAACTCGTAGTTGCCGGGGCGCTCCACCTTGCCCGAGATCGTGAACATCTTCGTGCCGGGGGCCTTCTCGGTGCCGACCTCCTTGAACCAGTCGGCACCGTTGTTCACGATGTGCGGCACGTTCATCAACGTCTCGACGTTGTTGATCACGGTCGGTGAGTCGTACAGGCCCTCGACGGCCGGGAACGGGGGTCGGAGCCGGGGCTGACCCCGGAATCCCTCGAGGCTCGAGAGCAGCGCGGTCTCCTCCCCGCAGATGTACGCGCCGGCGCCGCGATGCAGCACGATGTCGAGGTCGTAGTCCCCGCCCAAGACCCCGCGCCCGAGGTAGCCGGCCGCGTAGGCCTCGTCGATCGCGCGCTGCAGGATCTGGCCTTGCCACAGGTACTCGCCCCGGATGTAGATGAACGCCAGGTGGCATCCGATCGCCATGGCCGCGATCGCCGTGCCTTCGAGCAGCGCGTGCGGCTCCCGCTCCACGAGCTCGCGGTTGTTGCACGTGCCGGGCTCGGACTCGTCGAAGTTCACCGTGACGTAGGTGGGTTTGCCCGTGTCGCGGGGCACGAACGACCACTTCATGCCGGTGGGGAACCCGGCGCCGCCGCGTCCTCGGAGTCCGGAGTCCTTCACGATCTGGATCAGCTCGTCGGAGGTCATGCCCAGCGCGGTCCGCAGCGCGCGATATCCGCCGGCCGATTCGTAGCCCGCCAGCCGGATCACGCCGGGATCGTCCCAGTGCGCGGTGAGCACGCGTCGAGTGCCGCTCACGTCGTCGCCACCTCGTCGGCCAGCGGCTCGAGTCCCGCCAGGATGCGCGAGGCCGCTCTGAAGCTCTCGACCGCCGGGCCTCGGGCCGGCTCGGGAACGTCGCCGGCTCGCAGCGACGCGACGATCTCGCGCATCCGTTCCGGGGTGACCCGGTCGTGGTTGGCGACGTCGACCTGCACGACCGGCGCGAACTCGCACACCCCGAGGCACTCTTCTTCGTGCACGCTGAACACGCCGTCGTCGCTGAGGTCCTCGCCGGGCGCGATCCCGGTCGCCTCGTGCGCCGCGAGCAACACGTCGTTCGCGCCCCGAAGCGCGCAGGACAGGTTCGTGCACACGGCGATCAGGTGCGTACCGGTGGGCCGCGCGCGCAGCATCGTGTAGAACGTCGCGACCGCCTCGACCTCGGCCGTGCGCACGCCGATCAGCTCGCCGATCTCGCGAAGCGCGTCGCGGGTGACCCAGCCCTCCTCCGACTGGGCGAGGTAGAGCAGCGGCATCACGGCCGACCGCTGCCGTCCCTCCGGGTATCGAGCGATGATCGATCGAGCCTCGTCGAGGCGTTCCCCTTCGAAGATCGCCATCAGCGGTCCACCCCGCCCATCACCGGATCGAGCGACGCGATCGCCGCGATCGCGTCGGCGACGAGCGATCCTTCGACCATCGCCGGCACGGCCTGCAGGTTCACGAACGACGGGTCGCGGATCTTCACCCGGTACGGCCGGTGCCCGCCGTCGGAGACGACGTAGAACCCGAGCTCGCCCCTGGGCGACTCCACGGCTTGGTAGACCTCGCCGGCGGGGACCTCGACCCCCTCGGTGACCATCTTGAAGTGATGGATCAGGGCCTCCATCGACTCCTCCATGATGTGGTGGATGTACGCAGGATCGTTGCCGATGCCGTCGGGCCCCACCGAGAGCTTCGCCGGCCACGCCACCTTGGGGTCGTCCACCATGACCGGACCGGGTTCGCCGAGCCGTTCCACGCACTGCCGCACGATGCTCATCGATTCGCGCATCTCCTCGATGCGCAGGCGGTAGCGGGTGTAGGCGTCGGCGCCGGTCCCCACCGGAACCTCGAAGTCGTAGGTCTCGTAGCCGCAGTACGGCTCGTCCCTGCGGACGTCCGCCGCGACGCCGGCCGCGCGCAGCATCGGACCCGTGACGCCCAGGTCGAGTGCCTCGTCGGCCGAGAGCACGCCCACCCCGACGTTGCGCTCGAGCCAGATCGGGTTCTCGTCGAGCAGGCGCTCGTAGTCGTCGATCCGGGCCGGCATCTGCTCGAGGAACCGTTCGATCTTCGGGATGCCACCCTCAGGGATGTCCATGATCACGCCGCCGATGCGGATGTAGGCGTGGTTCATGCGCAGACCCGTCACCTCTTCGAAGATGTCCAGCAGCACCTCCCGCTCCCTGAACCCGTAGAGCATCACGCTCACCGCGCCCAGCTCCATGCCGCCGGTCGCCAGCCAGACGAGGTGCGATGAGATCCGATTCAGCTCGTTCATCAACACCCGGATCACCTGGGCGCGCGGCGGCGCCTCGATGCCGAGCAAGCGCTCGACCGCGAGGCAGTAGCCGAGCTCGTTGAAGAAGGGCGACAGGTAGTCGGCGCGCGTGACATAGGTCACGCCCTGCATCCACGTGCGGTACTCGGTGTTCTTCTCGATCCCGGTGTGCAGGTATCCGATGATCGGGGTGCACTTGATCACGGTCTCCCCGTCGAGCTCCAACAGCAGGCGCAGCACCCCGTGGGTCGAGGGATGCTGCGGCCCCATGTTGATGATCATCGTTTCCTGTCGCACCTCGCCGGTGCGCTCGTCGACGTGCAGCTGCCCGGTGACCGCGGCCGGCGAGGCCGGCGTGTCGGATGGGCTCGGGGCGGTGGGAACGTCGGCCATCGCGGACCTCAGGTCGTCGTCGTGCGGGTGTCGACGGGTGGGATGAACGCCCCGCGGTACCGGGTGTTCACGCCGCCCAGCTCCTCGGACTTGAGCAGCGGGAACCCCTCCCAGCCTTCGGGAAGCATGAGGGGCCGCGGGTTGGGATGACCGTCGAACACGATGCCGTAGAAGTCGTGGGTCTCCCGCTCGTGCCAGTTCGCGGTCGGATACAGCGAGGTGATCGTGGGAACGTGGGCATCGTTCTCGGACACCCCGACCTTCACGCGCAGCCGATGTCGGTGCTCGATCGAACGCAGCTCGTATGCCACCCAGAACCTAGGATCCGAACCCGGCCAGTCGGTCGCGGTGACGCTGGAGCAGAAGCGGAGGGAGATCGCCTCGTCGTCGCGCAGCCAGGCGAGGGTCTCGAGCAGGCCGTCGCGGTCGACGATCGTGATCACGTCGCCGCGCGCCACGATCGTGTCGGGGCATCGGGACCGGACGCGGTCGGCGAGCTCGGCAGGGGTCACTTGAACGGCTCCGTCGTGCGGACCTTCTCCTGCAGCTTCAGGATGCCGTGCATCAGCATCTCCGGCTTCGGGGGACATCCGGGCACGTACACGTCGACCGGCACGATCGTGTCGACCCCTTGCACGATCGCGTAGTTCGTGAACATGCCGCCGGCGCTCGCGCACACCCCCATCGAGATCACCCAGCGCGGCTCGGGCATCTGGTCGTACACGCGCCGCAGCACGGGCGCCATCTTCTGGCTCACGCGCCCTGCCACGATCATCAGGTCGGCCTGGCGAGGAGACGCTCGGAACAGCTCCATGCCCCAGCGCGACAGGTCGTACCGGCCGGCGCCGGTCGACATCATCTCGATCGCACAGCACGCCAGTCCGAACGTGGCCGGCCACATCGACTGCTTCCGTGCCCACCCGACGGCCCGGTCGAGCGTGGTCAGCAGCACACCGCGACGGACCTCTTCCTCGATCTCCTCGGGGGCCTTCCCGAGGTGCACGCCCTCGATGCGCTCAACGGGCACCCGCGGCCTCCTCCTCGCGCGCCTCGGTGACGGGTTCGGCCTCGGACCTCGCACCGGCCGGTTCCTCGACCGGGGTCTCGACGCTCTCGGCCCAGTCGAATCCGCCCATGCGCCAGATGTAGATGTAGGCCACGAACACGAGACCGATGAAGAACGCCATCTCCACGAGACCGAACAGCCCGAGCTGGCGGAACCGCACCGCCCACGGGAACAGGAAGATCGCCTCGATGTCGAAGATGATGAACAGCATCGCGACGACGTAGAACTTGACGCTGAACTTCTCCCCCCGAGGCAGCCGGACCGGATCGTTGCCCGATTCATAGGCGGAGAGCTTCACGGGGTTCGGCCGGTGTGGCCGGAACGCCCTCGATACGATCAGCGACGCAACGCCGAACAGGACCGCCAGGACGGCCATGCCCACGATCGGCAGGTAGTCCGTCAGCACCCGCGAATCCTATCGGTCACGCAGCCCTCGCGATCCGCTGCATCAGATGGAACAGCCGATCCTGCCGGTCGCCGTCGGGTCCATCGGAGAGGTTGGCCATCACCCGCATCGCGAAGCTCATCACGCGCTGGTTCGGCAGCATGTACTTCGTGGCCCGCCCCATGATCGCGGGCCGGCCGATGATCTTCGCGAAGCCGCGCCCGATCGTGAAGTAGTCGCCGTACCGCTCGCGCAGCACGGTCGGGTACATCATCGTGATGCCCGGACGGTCCTTCACGAGGGCCTCGTGCACGAGATCGGCCGCCACCTCGCCGGTCTCCATCGCGTAGGCGATGCCTTCGCCGTTGAACGGGTTGACCGCGCCCGCGGCGTCGCCGATCAGCAGCATGCCCGGCACGACCTGTGGCACCCGGTTGAGGCTCATCGGCAGCGGCCCCGAGAGCACTCGGCCCTCGGCGGTCTCCTCGGAGATCTCCCAGTCGGCCGGCAGCATCGTCGCGAACGCGTTGAACAACCGCTGCGCGGAGATCTGCTTGAAGTCCTTGAACGTGTTGAGCAGGCCCGCCCCGAGGTTGACCCGGCCACCGTTGACCGGGAACAGCCAGCCGTACCCGGGCAGCAGCAGGTCACCCTCCCACAGGTCCAACCATGACTCGAACCACGGGCCCGGGTCGTAGGGCGTGCGGTAGTAGCGTCGTGCCGCGATGCCGAGCGGCCGTGAATCGTCGCGCCGCACACCGGCCGGCTTCGCGAACCGGCTGGCCGCCCCGTCGGCGGCGATCGTGAACCGTGCCCGGATCTCGGTCGGCTCCGCGTCCTTCTCGTCGGCGGGTCGCACGCGAGCGCCGGTGACCCAGCTCTCTCGGAACGTGGGAGCCACTGCCTCCGTGCGCTCCAGGAACCGGGCGCCCGCCTTCTGAGCACGCTGGATCAGCAGCTGATCGAACTCGGCCCGTGGCATCACCAGTCCGTACGCGGGCCAGCTCGAGAGCTCTGGCCACGGCAGCTCGATCGTGGCGTCACGCGAGTAGACCCGCAGACCCCGGACCCGTTCGAACCTGGGGTCGTCGGTGTCGATGCCCATCCTCAGGATGGCCGCGACGCTGCGGGGGGTGAGGCCGTCGCCGCAGACCTTCTCGCGAGGGAACGACGACCGGTCGATGACGACGACGTCGAGGCCATGCCGCGCCGCGAAGTAGGCCGCGGCGGCTCCTCCGGGCCCGCCGCCGACCACGAGCACGTCCGTCTCGACCAGCTGTGCGTTCACGTCGATCCCCCTCGCGCGGTCAGGGCACAGCTTGTGAAAAGATTCACAAAGCTCAGGCTATCGCAGTGCGCCCGAACGCGCGACCCCACGCTACCCCCGGGTGTTCACGACGGGCAATGTGGCTCATCGGTGGTTCCAGGCGTCGACCCGGGCCGGCACGACGCGCAGGAAACCGAGCGCCGGCACGTCTCGCGTGAACGCCTCGAAGCCGCCACGGGCGAACATCTGGCGGTACTTCTCGTGCCAGTTCGACATCGGATCCCGCAGATCCGGATGCTCCGCCGGATAGGCCTCGGCCACGCCCTCCACCCGCACGCCGGCGAGTTCGGCCCAGTCACGTCCGCGATCGATCAGCACCGAGACCCGGGGGTCCCGCACGGCGTGCTCCCACGTCGCATCGCCCACCCGGGTCGACACCCACAGCCCGTCGTCGCGCCAGACGAACCAGCGAGGAGCGAGGTGGGGACCGCCGTCGGGGCGGACGGTTCCCACCCTGCACGTCGGCACGTCGCCGAACGCTCGCCGCAGTCCCTCGAGGTCGTCACTCACCCGTCGAGGCTCCTCACCGCATGGCCACCAGGGTCGCGAGCTCGTCGAGGGCGGCGGCGGCGTCCGGTTCGATCGGCGGCGATCGGAGGGCCTCACGGGCGCGGCCGACGAGCTCGTTCACATCGGCGGGCGTCACCCCGTGCGCGCCCTCACGGTCGAGCAGGTCGTCGCGGAGCTGGAACGCCTCGCCGAGGGGAGCGCCGAACGATCCGAGCACCTCCCGCACGTCCTCCCGCTCGCCGGCCAGGGCCGCCCCGACCTGCAGCGGCCCCTCCACCGTGTAGCTGCCGCCCTTCAGTCGGGCGGCTCGCAGTGCGGTGTCGTGCTCGGAGGCGAGACCGGCGACGTCGAGGAGCTGACCGGCGGCCATGTCGAGGCGCATCTCGTGGTACGGAACGAGCGCCCGGGTCAGCGCCTCGGGATCGCAGCCGCTCGTGAGCATCAGCCGGTCGGCGAGCACGGCGGCGAGGTCCCCTGCGAGCAGCGCGGCGGACCGGCCGAACCGCGCCGGATCGCCCGGGAACCCGCGATCGGCCGCCAGATCGGCCAGGCGCGAGGCCGACGACGGCACACCGCGGCGCTCGGACGCATCGTCGACCAGGTCGTCGTGGATCAACGCCATGGTGTGCAAGAGCTCGAGCGCCGATGCCACCCTCACGACCGGCTGCCGAACGTGCCGGTTCGCGGCCCGATCGGCGCCACCCGCGGCGCGGAAGCCCAAGACGCAGAACGCCGGCCGAAGTCGCTTCCCCCCGGCGTGCACGAGCCGCGAGATCTCCTCGACGAGGAGCGTCGCACGCGGGTCGCGATCGGCGAGATCGGCCGAGCACGCCTCTAGGTACGCCTCGAGCGTCTCGTTGACCGACGCTCGGATGGACGCGAGGACCTCGCTGCCGAGGAGCGGTCGAGCGGTCATGAGCGGAGTATCTCGCAGCCGCCGCCCGCGGCCCCCACTATCATGGGTCGCCGTAGGCCGTGCCCGCGTGCTCCCACCACCGACGAGGATCCGATGACCCGGTTCCAGAAGCTCGCCGTCACCACGACGGCTTCGACGCTCGCGTTGATCGCGTGGGGTGGAGTCGTGCGGGCGACCGGCTCGGGCGACGGCTGCCCCGACTGGCCCACGTGCTTCGGGAGCTGGATCCCGCGTCTCGACTACCACACCCTGATCGAGTACGTGCACCGGCTGCTCGGCGTCGTCTCGGGCCTGTTGGCACTCGCGCTGGCGATCGCCGGCATCGTCGAGCTCGCGCAGGCCCGACGGGGTCGGCCGAGCTCGACGCCCCGGGGCGCGGTCTGGATGGCCGTCGCCCTCGTGCCGCTGTTCGGGGTGCAGGGCGCCCTGGGCGGCGCCGTGGTCAACAGCGCCCTCGACCCTGCCGTCGTCACCCTGCACTTCGGTCTCGCGATGGTCGTGCTGGGGGTGTTGATCGCGGCCACGACCCTGTCGTTCGAGGGCGACGAGCGAGCCGGCGACCGAGGATACGCTCGGCTCGCGGCGGTCGCCGCGATCGCGACGTTCGCTCTGCTCCTCGTCGGCACGTACGTGCGTGCCGAAGGCGCGGGGCTCGCGTTCCGTGACTGGCCGCTCATGGACGGACGGCTCGTGCCGTCCTTCGGTGCTCGAGGTGCCGCGGAGATGTTCGCGCACCGCGTGCTCTCGGTCGTCGTCGGGGCGCTCGTGCTCTGGCTCGTGGTCCGGGCACGGACGCTGCCCGTCCGATCGGACCGGCTCGTGCGGCTCTCGACGCTCGCGGGGGTGCTGTTCCTCGTCCAGATCGCGGTCGGTGGCCTGAACGTGGTGACCGAGCTCGCCACGTGGCCCCGTGCCCTGCACGTCGCGACGTCGGCGGCCATCTGGGCGACGATGGTGGCGCTCGCCGTCGTCGCCCGGCGGGAGCCCGCCCGTGAGCTCGGGGTTCCCGACGCCGGGTCCCCCGAGGAAGCGCCCGAGCCGGCATCGGTCGGCGACACGATCAGGGCCTACTACCGGCTGACGAAACCTCGCATCATCGTGTTGCTCCTGATCACCACCGTGCCTGCGATGGTGCTGGCCCAGGGCGGACTCCCTTCGATCTGGCTCGTCGTGGCCACGCTCGTCGGTGGGTCCCTGGCCGCCGGGGCGGCGAACGCGATCAACATGTACCTCGACCGCGACATCGACGAGCTGATGCGCCGTACCCGCACCCGGCCGCTTCCGGCCCATCAGGTATCGCCCGAACGGGCGCTGGCGTTCGGGTTCTGGCTCGGGGCGTTCTCGTTCCTGTTCCTCGCCACGACGGTCAACGTGCTGGCCGCGACCCTGTCGCTGGCCGCGATCGCGTTCTACGTCGTGATCTACACGATGTGGCTCAAGCGCTCGACGACGCAGAACATCGTGATCGGGGGGGCCGCGGGGGCCGCGCCGGCGCTGATCGGTTGGGCCGCGGTCACGGGTTCGCTCGCGTGGCCCGCGTGGATCCTGTTCGCGATCGTCTTCGTCTGGACGCCCCCGCACTTCTGGGCCTTGGCCCTGCGGTTCAGCGGGGACTACGCCGCGGCGGGTGTGCCGATGCTGCCGGTGGTCAAGGGCGACGACGAGACGCGGCGGCAGATCTTCCTCTATTCGCTCGTGCTGTTCGGCACGACGCTGCTGCTCGCGCCCGTGGCGGGGATGGGCCCGATCTACCTGGGCACCGCCGTCGGGCTGGGCGGCGTGTTCGTCTACCGGTCGCTCGTGCTCTGGCGCCACGCCGATGCCGATCGCTCCTGGCGCCTGTTCAGCTACTCGATCGTGTACCTCGCGATGCTCTTCGCCGCCGTCGCCGTCGACGCCATCGTCTAGACGCCCTCGGCGAGGAGCTCGTCGATCAGACCCGAGAGCTCCTGGCGGCTCGTCTCGCCGTACACGACGTAGCGCATCGCGCCGGAAGCGTCGACCAGATACGTGTCCGGGAGGAACGGGAAGCCCAGCGTGGAGGCGGTCCGTCCCTGCGGGTCGTACAGGCTCGGGTACGGCACGGCGAATCGCTCGATCCATCGCTCGGCCGCGGCGCGATCGTCCCGGTAGTTCACGCCGACGAACTCGACGCCGCGGGCCGCGTAGTCCGATCGCACCCGCAGCAGGGCGGGCTGCTCGCGGCGGCACGGCTCGCACCAGGTCGCCCAGACGTTCACGACGAGCACCGACCAGTCGGTGGAGGCCGTGTCGACCGGAGGACCGGTCACCGCCTCACCTTCGAGGCCAGGGAAGGGCTCGTCGAGCTCGGCGACCCCGCCTTCCTCGCGCGGATCGCTCGTCGGACGGAGCGCGTAGCCGGCCACGGCCGCCACGAGGACGATCGCGACGAGGACGATCGCGATGCGGGCGGCGCGGCCACGAGGAGATCGCTCCCGGGGAGCGGCGGAGCCCGTCGCGGGGTCCTGCAGCGAGGTCGTCAGGTGACCTCGAGGCTGCCGACCATCTGGGGATGCACGTCGCATCGGAACTCGTACGTGCCGGCATCCATCGCGGGAACGACGTAGTCGACCGTCGCCGGTCCGTCGACCAGATCGCCCTGGAACACCGCCGTGTCGTCGCCGCCGTAGATCGAGACGTTGTGGGGGCCCGCGACGTCGAC
>DASZOO010000241.1:0-10071 GCA_035550775.1 Actinomycetota bacterium
CACGTACCCGTAGAGGTCGGAGCTGAGGTTCTCGACGCGCACCGGGTAGCGGCCTCCCTTCGGATAGCTGACCGGGTCGCGCGGGGGCTTCGCCCAGCCGAACCTGCCGATCTCGGTCGCCCAGGCGGCCTCGAGCGCGGCCGCGTACTGGTTGGCGGTCAGCCCCTTGATCGATGGGGCCTTGTATTGCAGGTAGAAGTGCTTCGTGGACTTCACCTGCGCCAGTGAGCCGGAGGTGCCGGGGCAGGCGAACGTCTTGGCCCGGAGCGCCGACCTGGCGGCGACCGCGGCCGGCGCATCACCGAGCTCGGGAAGCTCCTCCTGCAGCTCCAGCAGCGGCAGCGTGCCCGACCACGGCACGTCACCGACGTACTCCTCGGGCACTCGGTCGGAGTCGGTCAGCGCCCACGTGAGGTAGAGGGCGCCCTGCGCCTCGGTGATCTCCCCGCGACGCACGGCTCGATCGATCAGCTGCGGGGTCGCGAGGCGCGGATCGCCCGATCGTGCCGGCTCGGCTTCCGCGGTCACGACCGCCTGAGGCAGCATCGAGGCGGCGAGCGTGAGGGCGACGACGATCGACACGGTCGAACGACGTACCCGAGGCGAGGCGGGGTCGGACACTGGGCGTCCTCCTGGGGACTCGTGGGGGCGGGGAGTTGTCGACCCATGGTACGGGGTCCGACCGGTTCCGGAGCGCAGGCTCCACGTAAGCTCGCGGCCATGCCCTCACCGGCCGTCGACGGCGCCCGCGTCGAAACCTGGCTGCGCGCGGCGTCCGTGCACGAGCTGCTGCCCGAGCGGCGTCGCGATGTGACCGAGCCGTCGGCGTCGGTGCAACCCCTCGACGTGATGCCCCTCGGAGTCGGCTCGGCGCTGGCGGTCGCACGGGCCGGCGACGGGATGGTGATCGTGGTGCCGGTCGCAGTCGACGGGAGGGCCGCACCCCGGCGAGCGGCGGCGGGCGACGGGGCGTTCGCCTCGATCCTCCACGCGATGCGAAGCGGAACGACGTGGGGCCGGTTCCGGGCCGAAGCGTTCGGCCGGGTGCCGTCGGCGTCCGACGACGAGTCGGCGATCGACGTCGACCAATCGAACGATTCGGTGGTCGTCGGTGGCGCCGCCGTCGTGAAGCTGTTCCCGTTGACCTCGCCGGGCCCGCAGCCGGGGCTGGACCTGCCCGTGCACCTCGCCTCGGTCGGGTTCACATCGCTGCCGACCCCGCTGGGGGCCCTCCGATGGACGTCGGCGGAGGGCGACGACGTGGTGCTGGCGACCGCCGCGACGTTCCTGCCGGGGGCGCGAGACGGATGGGCGTGGTACCTCGAGCGCCTGGTCGCGTGGCTCGACGCCGACGTCGACGACGCGGTGGCGTTCGGTCCCGCCCCGGTGCTGGGCGACATCGCCGCGAGGATGCACGCGGCGCTGGCCACCCCGTCGGCGGTGCTGCCCCGGCCGACGGCCGTCGCGGACGCCGCCACGGCGGAGGGGTGGCGGCGATCGGCGATCGCCGTCGCCGAGGAGGCCGCCGCGGTCACCGACGGCGACGAGGGGTCGCGGCTCGCCGCCCGCATCGACGCGATCCGGCGCGAGCTCGATCGGTTGAGCGAGGCGGCCGGCGCCGTCACGACGAGGGTGCACGGGGACTTCCACGTGGGACAGATCCTGGAGTGGAACGGTGGCTACGCGGTCACCGACCTCGACGGGAACCCGGTGGCGCCGCCCGCCGAGCGCGGAGCGCTCGACACGCCGGTGCGCGATGTCGCCGCGTTCGTGCGATCGATCGATCACGTCGGCCGGATCGCATCGAGGCGGAGGCCCGGCCGCGAGGACGCCGTCGGGTCCTGGATCGCCAGGAGCCGCGACGAGTTCCTCGGCGCGTATCGGCTCGGGCTGGAGGCCGCGGGCGCGGAGCGGGTGTTCGACCCGAAGCTCCTCCGCCCCCTGGAAGTCGCGCAGGAGTGCCACGAGTACGTGTACGCGGCTCGATTCCTGCCCCGGTGGCGGTACGTTCCAGACCTGGCGATGGAGGAGTTGTTCCCGATGGAACATCGATGAATCCCAAGGGGTTCCTTCGAGACCTGGAGCGCAAGCCCGAGGCGCTCCGCGCCCTCGCAGGGTTCCTCGACGAGGGTGACCCGTGGCCGCCGGCCCGGCCGCGCCGGGTCGTGATGATCGGCATGGGTTCGTCGAGGTACGCGGCCGGGGTCGCCGCGACGAGGCTGCGATCGAGGGGTCTGGCCGCCGTCGCTGACTACGCCTCGCTCGCGGCGGGGACCCCACCCAGGGAGGGCACGCTCGCGATCGGCATCTCGGCGAGCGGCGGCACCGAGGAGACGATCGAGGCCCTGGCGCAGCATCGCGGCGTCAGCTCGACGGTGGCCGTGACGAACCGGCCAGGGTCGGCGATCGAGCGGGCGGCCGACGCCGTCGTGCCGATGCTCGCCGGCGAGGAGCAGGGCGGCGTGGCCTGCCGTTCGTTCCAGCACACGCTCGCGCTCCTGCTGGCCCTGGAAGCGGCCACCACCGGCGCGGGCGGCGTGCCCGGCGCGGTGCGGCGCGCGGCCGAGGCATGCGAGGACCTGCTTGAGCGCCGCGATGCGTGGCTTCCCTGGGTGGCCGACCTGCTGGCGGAGGGCCCCGCGACGTTCACGATCGCGCCCGCGGAACGGCTGTCGTCGGCCGATCAGGGGGCGCTGATGTTCCGGGAAGGTCCGCGTCGCGTGGCCGACGGGTGTGAGGCAGGCGACTGGTTGCACGTCGACGTGTACCTGACCAAGCCGCTGGACTACCGGGCGTTGCTGTTCGCCGGCTCGCGGTTCGACACCGCGATCATGGACTGGATGCGCGAGCGGGGCTCGAGGATCGTCGCGGTGGGTCGCGACGTCGAGCACGCGGACCTGTCCGTGCGGTATCGCCACGACGACGATCCCACCGTGGCGCTCCTCGCCGAGGTGCTCGTCGCCGAGCTGGTGGCCGCGAGGTGGTGGAACGCGGCATGAGCGAGCTGGTCACGAGGCGACGGGCGATGCGCACCCTCGAGGAGGAGATGCGCGAGGTCCTCGCCCTGTACGACCGGCTTCCGACCCGGGCCCGGACGACGACGGGACTGGGAGGCGGCGACTGGTCGCCGAAGGACCTGCTCGGCCACCTGGAGAGCTGGCAGGGGTACGCGCTCGAGGCGCTCGATGCCTGGGACGAGGGACACGGCCCCCCGATCGACGCGGTGATCTGGTCGACCGGCACCTCGGCGGTCAACCGTGAGGCGGTTGAGCGGAAGTCCTCACGGCGACCGGCGGATCAGCGCCGGCGCGCCGAGGCCACCCACGAGCGGCTGATGGCGCGACTCGCGGGCCTGAGCGACACGCGTTGGCGGCGCCCCGGCACCTCGAGGGGCCGCACGCCGGTCGGCGCGAGGCTGGGTGACCTGCTCGGCGGCACGCCCGGCCCGTTCCGGCACGCCGGGGCGCATCTTCCCCAGCTCCGGGCGTTCGTGGAGGACCGAACTCGCGGATCCTGACTCTCTCGCGATCAGCGGACGACGATCACGGGCGTGCCGAGCCGCAGCAGGGGCTTCAGGCGATCGAGCGACCGTTCGCTCACGCGCAGGCAACCGGCGCTCGCGGGCGTGCCGATCGACGACGGGTTGTTCGTGCCGTGGATCGCGAGCTGGTTCCCGCCGCTCCACCCGGGCGGCAGCTTCGGCTGGATGCCGGAGATGCCGAACGCGAACGTGCCCAGGTACCCGCCCGAGAACGCGATGCGATCGGTCACGAAGTATTCGCCCGGGGGGGTGGGGGAGGTGGCGGAGCCGATCGCGGCGGGCATGGTGAAGCGCACGCGCCCGGACTTCGAGACGGTGATGCGCCGATCCGAGAGGTCGACGTGCACCTCGACGTCGGTCGTGCGGCGTGAGAGCCCTCGCAGCGCGATCCACCCGTGTCGGCGTGGCCAGACGTAGGGGATCTCGACGCGGCCCCACCGGCCGTCGCGTGAGACGTCCTCCACCCAGGCGGTGATGGGCACGTCGTAGTACTTGGAGGCGCTCGGCACCCTGCCGACCACGCGGGCACCGCTGTGTGGGTCCGCCCGCACGGGAAGGTCGCGTGCGACACGCACGAGCATGGCTTGGGCGGGCGCCTCCGGGCGCGGTGCGGCGGGCACCCTCGCGCGTGGCGCGGTCGCCTCGGTGGCGCCGACGGCCTGCACCAGAGCCGCGTCGGTGAACGCGCGAGACGCCTGGACGCCCTGCTGGCGCGAACGCACCTGTTGGGCGGCCGCGGGGCCGACCGGGGCGGTCGCGATCGACGAAGCGAGCGCGAGCGCGGTCGCGACGACGGTCGCCACCCACGACGCACGGAGGGCGTGGTTCCGCATTCGACCGGTATCGGCCCCGGTCCCGCGGGCCTGAAGTCCTCGCCGACCGGGCGAGGCCCGGGTGAGCGGACCAGCGGGCCCTCGCCGTCGACCCCACGACGATAGGCTGAGGACGGAGGCGGTCCGACGACGGGACCGGATGACGATGACCTCGATGCACGAGACGGCCACGGCGCTCGTGGCACCCGGCAAGGGCATCCTGGCGGCCGACGAGTCGACCGGCACGATCGCGAAACGGTTCGACTCGATCGGCGTCGAGTCGACCGAGGACGCTCGCCGGCGATATCGGCAGCTGCTGTTCACCACCGCGGGGTTGGGGGATCACATCAGCGGCGCGATCCTGTTCGACGAGACGATCCGGCAGGCGGCCGACGATGGCCGGAGCTTCGTGGACGTGCTCCGTGCGGCCGGAGTGACGCCGGGCATCAAGGTCGATACCGGGGCGAAGCCGCTGGCCCTGTTCCCGGGCGAGACGGTGACCGAGGGTCTCGACGGACTGCGGGATCGGCTCGCCGAGTACGTGGAACTGGGGGCCCTGTTCGCGAAGTGGCGCGCGACGATCTCGATCGGCGACGGACTCCCGACCGACGGCGCGATCGAGGCGAACGCCCATGCGATGGCTCGCTATGCGGCCCTGTGTCAGGAAGCCGACGTTGTCCCGATCGTCGAGCCCGAGGTGCTGATGGACGGGAGCCACGGCCTCGCGGAGTGCGAGGATGCCACGGGTCGCACGCTCGCCGCGCTCTATCGAGCGCTCGAGGCGGCTCGCGTCGACCTCCCGGGCTCGCTGCTCAAGGTGAACATGATCGTGCCGGGGAAGGACTGCGCCGTGCAGGACGACGACACGGCGATCGCCGAGGCGACGATCAGGTGCCTCACGGCCACCGTTCCGGCCGACGTGCCCGGGGTCGTGTTCCTGTCGGGCGGCATGAGCGACGAGCAGGCGACCAGCCGGCTGAACGAGATGAACCGCATCGGTGCGGGCGGATTGCCCTGGGAGTTGAGCTTCTCCTACGGCAGGGCGCTGCAGGCGCCCTCGCTCGCGGCCTGGGGCGGCGACGACGCGAACGTGCCGGCTGCGCAGGCCGCGCTCTCCCACCGAGCCCGCATGAACGGCCTGGCCCGCAGCGGGGAGTACCGCCCCGATCTCGAATCACCTGCGGCGTAGCGGCTCCCCACCACCCAGGAGAGATGCCCCCGGGCCATCTATCATCGGGCGATGGCGCGACGTGGTCACGTGGGGATCCGCGACGTGGCTCGCGCCGCGGGCGTGTCGATCACGACGGTCTCGCACGCGCTGAACGAGAAGGGCGGCGTCTCCGAAGAGACGCGCAAGCGGGTCCGCGCGGTCGCCGAGGAGCTGGGATACCGCCCCGATCCGAGGGGACGGCAGCTGGCCTCGGGCCGCACCGGTCTGGTCGCTCTGACCGTCTCCCTGCCCGACGGTGTGCACGTGCTCGTCGAGGAGTTCGCCCACCACGCTGACCTGATCGATGCCGCGACGAAGGCGGCCGTCGCGCGCGGACTGGCGCTGGTCGTCGTGCCCGCCGGCGATTCGACGATCTGGGAGCGGCTGCCCCTCGACGGCACGATCGTCGTCGATCCATTGCCCGACGACCTGGCGGTGGGGGAGATGAGGAACCGGAAGAGACCGATCGTGACCGTGGGCAGGCTCCCCGGCGGGGGCGTCGACACCCTGGTCGTCGACAGCGACTACGAGGGCGGTACGTCCATGATGCTCGACCATCTCGTCGAGTCCGGCGCCCGGCGCGTCGGGATCATCGCAGCGGGGACCGGCGAGTCCTACGAGACCGACACCCTGGCCGCGTACCGGCGATGGTGCGCCGATCATGAGATGGAACCATGGATCACCAGCGCCGGGGACATCGACTGGTCCTCACCGCGGGCGTGGGCACAGCTCGAGACGATCGGACGCTCGACGGCGGCGGCATGCCTCGATCGTGAGGATGTGCCGGACGCCCTGTATTGCCTCGCGGAGGCCTTCGCGGTCGGCGTGCTCACCGAGTGCACGGCGCGCGGTCTCGACGTGCCCGGCGACGTCATGGTCGCCTCGATGTCCGACCGAGGGGTCACGAGCCGGACCCAGCCGCCGCTCACGACGCTCGATCTGCATCCCCGTCACCTCGGCACCGTGGCCGCGCAGGTGCTCGCCGATCTCGTCGAGGGCGTCGTGGCCGATCCCGAGCCGGTCACGGTGCCGGTCACCCTGATCACTCGCCAGTCCACCGCACGGAGCTGAGACCGGAGTCGTTGGAGCCGACCGGCCGCGCAGCGGTCCGGTCGAGGCCAGTAGCATGCGGTGCATGTCCGCGTCCGTATCGAAGGTGTGTCGATGAAGCTGCTCGTGATCGGGGGAGCGCGATTCTCGGGCCGGGCGCTCACCGAGCTCGCGCTCGCACGGGGCCACGAGGTCACGCTGTTCCATCGCACCCCGACCGAGCTGTTCCCCGATGCCGAGCACGTGATCGGCGACCGGGACGAGGGCGTCGAGGCCCTGTCCGGCCGGAGGTTCGACGCGGTGGTCGACACGTGCGGCTACGTGCCGAGGGCGGTACGCCTGTCGGCGGAGCTGCTCGCCGACAGTGGATGGTACGGGTTCGTCTCCTCGCTCTCAGCGCATCCCGACGATCTGCCGCCGGGCGCCGACGAGGACTCCGCGATCTTCGAGCCTCCGTTCCCCGACACCGAGGAGGTCACCGACGAGACCTACGGGCCGCTGAAGGTTGCCTGCGAGCGCCAGGTCACCGACGTCTTCGGTGATCGCGCGTGCCTGTTCCGGCCCGGCTTCATCGTCGGGCCGCACGACCCGACCGACCGGTTCACGTCGTGGGTCCGTCGGGCCGCGGCGGGCGGCGAGATGCTCGCGCCCGCGCCGGCCGGCTACGCGATGCAGTGGGTGGACGCCCGGGACCTCGCGGCGTTCATCCTGCACCTGGCCGCGGGGGCGACACCGGGCGTGTACGGGGTGGTCGATCGTTCGCCGACGATGACGCTCGGAGGATTGATCGCCGAGTCGGCCGCGGCGGCGGGGGTCGAGACCGAGGTGGCGTGGGTCGACGAGGACTTCGTCGCCGAAGCGTTCGGGGGCGAGGCCGAGGGTGACGATCCGCACGAGGCCTTCCCCCTGTGGTGGCCCGAAGCGCCCGGCTTCCACGCCTTCGATCCGAGCCGGGCGTTCGACGCGGGGCTGGTCTGCCGCTCCCCAACGGAGACGGTTCGGGATACCTTGGCCTGGGACCGCTCCCGTCCGCAGGGCCCCTTGCTCGCCGGCCTGGGCCCCGAGCGGGAACGCTCGCTGCTCACCGCGTGGCATGCGGAGGAACGCCGATGATCCAGACCCGACGCGTTCGGACGGGGACCGGCTTCGATGCCGTCGTCGGCATCGTGGTGTGGGTGATCGTGTTCGCTCTCGCGGCGGGTCCCCTCTCCGATCGGATCGGCCTGCTCGAGGCGCTCTGGCTCCTCGGGCCGCTCGTCGTCGTGCCGCTCGGATCGGCCTTGCTCCGTGCGCCGGCGGTGACGGCCGACGGCCTGGTCCTGATGCGGCGGCTGACGCTGCCGGCGGGTGCGCTCGTGGTGCTCAGCGTCCTCGCCGAGCCCGGGGTCCTGTCGGCCGTGCTGGTCCTGCCGTGGGTGGTGGTCGGGGGTCTCGCCCTGTGGGTCGCATTGCAGTGGTTCGCCTCGGCGCCGTCGACGCGAGCCAAGCTCATCGTGCCGGTCGCCGGGCTCGTCTTCCTGGCCCTCGGAGCCGCCACGCTCGTGGCCTGGCGCGCCCAGCTGCGGCCCTGGGGGTTGACGGACACGACCGTGGCCCTGGCGACCGTGCACCTCACGTTCGCGGGCTTCGGGGCGTCCGTCGTCGCCGACCGGACCCGGGCGGCGGCGATCCGCAAGCGGAGCCGCTCGGTGGCAGGGGCCGCCGGGGTGGCCACCGTCGTTTCGATGGCGGTGTTGGGCGTCGGGTTCCTGAGCGCCGGCACCCTCATCGACGTCATCGGCACCATGGGGCTGTCGGCCTCGCTGCTCGTCGTCGCCGCGGTGATGCTGATGGGCGCGATGCACCGGGACCGGCGCCCCGGATCGACGGCCCTGCTCGTCGTGTCCGGAGGCTCCCTCGTGTTCGCCCTCGTGCTCGCGGTGCAGTTCGCGCTCGGCCGATGGAACGACGACTACACCCTGTCGGTCGCGCGCATGCTCGAGCTGCACGGAACCGTGAGTGGTCTCGGGTTCGTCGTCGGTGGCCTGCTGGGCTGGACCGTCGCCGACCTGCCCGAGGAGCTCGACTGACTCGACGGCTCGATCAGCTCGCGATCAGCTCGTCCAGGGTCCTCTCGAGCTCGTCCGCCGGGAGCTCGGTGGGCACCAGCGTGGTCTCGCCCGAGTCCTCCACGAACACCCAGGCGGGCTGGTACGCGACGTCGAAGTGCGCCCATAGCGAGCCGTCCTCGGTCACCGCCTGTTCGAATCCCAGATCGAACTCGTCGACGAACGACCGCATGTGAGCCGTCGTGTCGTTGCCGGGAACGCCGATGAACGCGATCTCGTCCTCGTAGGCTCGCGCGACCCGCGCGACTTCAGGGGCGGCGCCCTGGCAGACCGTTCACCACGGAGCCCAGAACCAGAGCGCCACGTCACGGCCCGAGTAGTCCTCGCCCTCGATCGTGCCGCCGCCGAGACGCGGGGCGGAGAATCGCAGCACCTCCGGCGTGGGCCCATCCTCCTGCTCGGGGGTGGCCGCCACCTCGGAGGCGGACGACGGGGCTGGACTCGCCGGGCTTCCCGATGGCGATCGTCCCGCACCGTCCTCCACGCCCTCGCTCGAGCAGGCGGCGAGGATCAACAGGGCGGCGACGGAGCCGATCGATCGACGCGTGGAGCCGCGGGCCATGGGTCGATGGTACGGCTCTCACGGTGAACGATCGTCAGAGGAGCCCCCTCAGTTGGGAGGTTGCAGCCTCGCCCGCAGGGCCTCGACATCGAGGTCGGGGCGCAGGAGCTGCGGATCCATGCGCTCGAGCGTCTCGATCAGCAGCCTCGAGATCGCCCAGTTCCGGTACCACTTCCGGTCGGCCGGCACCACGTGCCAGGGCGCGACCGTGGTCGAGGTCTCCCGGATCGCGTCCTCGTAGGCCGCCTGGTAGTCCTGCCAGAGACGGCGCTCCTCGATGTCGGCCTCGTTGAACTTCCAGTGCTTGTCGGGGTCGTCGAGGCGGGCGAGCAGGCGTTCGCGCTGCTCGTCGTAAGAGATGTGCAGCAGGCACTTCACGATCGTCGTGCCGGCGGCCGCGATCCGCTCCTCGAACGCCGTGATCTCGCCGAACCGAGGCCGCCACTCCTGCTCAGGCACGAGCGATCGCACCCGCACGACGAGCACGTCCTCGTAGTGCGAGCGATCGAACACCGTGATCTCGCCGGGGGCGGGCAGCTTCCGCTCGATGCGCCAGAGGAAGTGGTGGGCTAGCTCCTCCTCGGTCGGTTTCTTGAACGCCGCGACCTCGACCCCCGCCGGGTTCATCGACGAGAAGACGTGGCGCACCGTGCCGCCCTTGCCGCTGGTGTCCATGCCCTGCAGCACGACGAGCAAGGACCGTGAGCCCTCGACCCACAGGCGTTCCTGCAAGCCGTCGAGTCGCTCCGCCAGCTCGGGCATCTCGGCCTCGGCGGCGTCGCGATGCT
>DASZOO010000242.1:0-2128 GCA_035550775.1 Actinomycetota bacterium
GTTCGTCGACCACGGCCTCAACCGGGAGGGGGAGCCCGACCAGGTCGAGGAGACGTTCGGTCGGCACTTCCACGTGCCGCTCGTGCACGTCAAGGCCGCGGACCGGTTCCTCGGCCGGCTGGCGGGCGTCGTCGATCCCGAACTGAAGCGCAAGGCGATCGGCGAGGAGTTCATCAGGGTCTTCGAGGAGGTCGCGCGTGATCATGCCGACGCGCGATTCCTGGTGCAGGGCACGCTGTATCCCGACGTGATCGAGTCGGGGTCGAAGACCGCCGCCAACATCAAGAGCCACCACAACGTGGGTGGGCTGCCCGAGGACATGGCGTTCGAGCTCGTGGAGCCGCTGCGCGACCTGTTCAAGGACGAGGTGCGGGCGGTGGGCGCCGAGCTCGGGCTGCCCGAGGAGATCGTGCGGCGCCAGCCGTTCCCGGGGCCGGGACTCGCGGTGCGCATCGTCGGCGAGGTGACCGCCGAGAACCTCGCGAAGGTCCGCGGGGCCGACGCCGTGGTGCGCGAGGAGATCAGGCGGGCGGGGCTCGAAGGGGAGACGTGGCAGGCGTTCTGCGTGCTGCTCGCCGACGTGCAGAGCGTGGGCGTGATGGGCGACGGTCGCACGTACGAGAATCCCGTGATCGTGCGGGCGGTGACGAGCGAGGACGCGATGACCGCCGACTGGGCGCGGCTGCCTCCAGAGGTGCTCGACCGCATCGCCTCGCGCATCGTGCGAGAGGTGCCGGGCGTGAACCGGGTCGCCTACGACATCACGTCGAAGCCGCCCGGCACGATCGAGTGGGAGTGAGGGTTCAGGGTTGACCTATCTGGTCGGGCTTCACGCTCAGAACTTCGTAGGTCAGCTCGGACGACGTCGAGTGAAACGGCGGATCGTGCTGTGGCGAGCAAGCGTCCGTACAGTTCGTCGATCGTAAGTGGAACATCACCCGCTTGACCAGGGGCCACGTCCTCACCGTCGAGGACGACGCGATGAGGGTCACCCTCCTTGACCTCGACGTCCACCCTTTCGCGACCCGAACAGAGGTTCGAGGACGGTCAACGACCAGGAATAGTCCTCCTCTCGGCAGCCTCCCATGCTGCTTGCCGCTCCTCGACCTCGGACAGGTCCCGAGTGCACCCGGCTCCTGCGAGGATCAGGAGAACAGACGCGAGCGTGACCCATCCGACTGTGCCTGGCATGGGTTCACGGTAGTGCATCGGGGATGAGAGGCCCTCAGGGAGGGATCGCGTGTCGGCGACGCCGACTAGTTTCGTTCGGTGGGTGAGCCTCGAGGCGGCGATGACATCGATAGTGATGTCGAAAGGGGTCGGGGCTCTTCCGCATCGCCGATGACATCGAAGATGATGTCATCGCCCATCTCGGTCTCATGGGACGCGGGACCGGCGCATCCGCCGGCCAACCCGGATCCCGTCCTCGCGGTTCGAGGACTTCCCGACTACACGGCGCTGCTCAAGGCCGAGTTGGGGGCCGCGGCTGAAGCGGCGACCGAGCACGCCGTGTCGTCCCTCGGGGTCGGCGAGGTCCTCCTATCGGCTCGCGAGCTGACCGGGATCTCCCAACGCCTCCTCGCGGCTCGGGCCGAGACGACCCAGGCGTCGGTCACCGCGATCGAGGGCGGGAAGCGTCTCCCGACGGTCCGCCTGCTCATGCGCCTCGTCGGCGCGGCGGGGCTCGAGCTCGTGGTTGGCCTGAGGAAGCCGGGGGCGGAAGTCCCGATCGTCATCGGAGCGCTCGTGCCGAACGAAGCAGACAGGCTCGCCGACTACATACCCATCCGGGCGCTCTCCCCGTTCGACGGGCCATTCGACCGCTAGGCCGGGGCCTCCACCCTCCGCCCCGTCACGATCAGGCGCTCGGCGCTCGAGTACTTCGGGTTGCAGGTCGTGAGCACCAGCGTGGGGCGGGGAGTCTGCACGAGCACCCGGCCCGATCCGGCCGAGGGGATCACGAACACCCGATCGACCTCGTAGACGAACGTGCCGTAGCGCGTGCGCAACGTGATCTCGTCGCCCCCCCGCAGCTGTTCCAGGTCGAAGAACGGGGCCTGGTAGGTGGTCCGGTGACCGGCGATGCCGACCCTGCCCTTGTCGTCCCACGGGTCGGCCGTGTCGGGGT
>DASZOO010000243.1:0-8152 GCA_035550775.1 Actinomycetota bacterium
GTCGCGCTGGAGCACCGCGCCGACACGGCGGTCGAGGCGGCGGCGATGCTGGGCGCGTCGCTGCGGTTGGGGACCGGTTCCACCGTGCTCGTGTGCAACCCGGTGCCGCCGGCGCGGGCGATGGACGCGGGGGAGGTGGCCCGCGCCGTCCACGAGTCGGAGCGGCTCGCCGACGAGGCCGGGATCGACGGCAAGGAGAGGACGCCGTTCCTGCTCTCGAGGCTGGCGGAGCTGACCGACGGACGGAGCCTCGTGGCGAACCTCGCGCTGCTCGAGGACAACGCCCGGGTCGCCGCCGAGATCGCTGTGGCGGCGGCCGCTACCTGAGCCACGTCTTGCCGATGGCCTTCGAGAAGTTCCAGGCGTAGCGCAGGCTCTTCGGCTTCTTCGACTCACCGCCTCGCCGGGTGAGGAAGGTGACCGGCACCTCGACGATGCGCGCGCGTTGCCGCAGCGCCTCGATGGTGATCTCCGAGCTCCAGAACTGATCCTGCACGAGGATCAGCTTCCGCAGCGTCTCGGCGCGCGTCGCCCGGTAGCCGCTGGAGATGTCGGTGATGCGCTGTCCGGTGAGGATCGTGACGATCCACGAGAAGAAGTGCACGCCGGCGTGGCGGATCAGCGACCCGCCGCGCTCGAAGTCGCCGAGCATGCGTGAACCGTTGACGTGGTCGGCCCGGTCTTCGAGGATCGGCTCGATCAGCACGGGAAGCTCCTCGGGCAGGTGCTGGCCGTCGGCGTCGAGCGAGACGACGATGTCGGCGCCGAGCTGCAACGCGATCTCGTAGCCGACGCGCAGCGCCATGCCGCCGCCGCGGCGGATCGGCAGGCTGGCCGTGAACGCGCCCGCCACGCGGGCTGCGTCGGCGGTGCCGTCGTCGGAGTGGTCGTCGATCACGATCGGCACGACGTGGTAGCCGGCGATCTCCTTCGGCATCGCCTCGATCACGGCGCCGACGTTCTCGGCCTCGTCGTAGGCGGGGGAGATCGTGATCACCTTCGGCCCGGGTGGCACGCGCCGCTCCGCCTCCTCCCAGTCGAACCGTTCCACCGTGAGCGCCTCCACGAGCTGCTGGATCGCCCGTTCGCTTCGATCGGAGTGGCCCTGGAGCCGGAACAGCAGCAGGAAGAGCACGACGACCGCGCCGAGCAGGAGGGCGACGAGGCGTCGGTTATCTCCCGGCTGGAAGTTGAACGTGTCGAAGACCGGGTCGAACAGGTTGGGGAATGCGGCGAGCAGGACGACCGCGGTGGCCGCGACGAACGCCGTGAGCAGGCTGAGGCGGCTGATGTTCCGGCGCTGGTACGAACGGACCGCGGCGAGGAAGAACGCGATCGCCGCAGCGCCGGCGATCAGCCGCAGGGCCCACATGTGCTAGGAGGAGGTCGCCCCGGCACGGGCCGGGTTCCACCGATCCCGGGGGAGGATGTGCTCACGGATCGCCCGTGACTTGAACCGCTCGATCTCGCTGAAGACCGACTCGATCAGCGTCTCCGACAACAGATGCGGCTTCAGCCCCAGGTCGAGCAGCTTCGTGTGCGCCGGGTTGTAGTAGTGCTCCTCCAGCTCGAACCGAGGATTGTCGATCGACTCCACCTCGACGTCGAGGCCGACCTCCGCGCCCGCCTTCTGCACGAGCTGGGCGAGCTCGAGGATCGAGAACGACTCGGTGAACTGGTTGAACACCCGCATCTCACCGCGATCGGCGGGATGGGCAACGGCGAGCTCGATGCACTGGAGGGTATCGACGATGTTGAGGTAGCCACGGGTCTGGCCGCCCTTGCCGTAGACGGTGAGCGGGTGACCGATCACGGCTTGCAGGCAGAAGCGGTTGAGCGCCGTGCCGAACACGTCGTCGTAATCGAACCGGGTCAGCAGCCGATCGTCGAGGCGCGTCTCGTCGGTGTGGATGCCGTAGACCACCCCCTGGTTGAGGTCGGTGGCTCGCATCCCCCAGACGCGGCAGGCGAAGTGGATGTTGTGGGAGTCATGCACCTTCGACAGGTGGTACATCGAGCCGGGCACCTTCGGGAAGGGCAGGTAGTCCTCGCGGCCGTTGTGGCGGATCTCGATGTAGCCCTCTTCGATGTCGATGTTCGGCGTGCCGTACTCACCCATCGTGCCGAGCTTCACGAGGTGAGCGTCGGGGGTGATGTCGCGGATCGCGTAGATCACGTTCAGCGTGTTCACGACGTTGTTCGTCTGGGTGAACACCGCGTGCTGGCGATCCTTCATCGAGTACGGGGCGCTCGGCATCTCGCCGTAGTGCACGATCGCGTCCGGGCGGAACGATGTGAACAGGTCCTCGACGACGGCCCAGTCGGTCAGGTCGCCCTCGGTCACGGCGATCTCGAGCCCGGTGACGTCCTTCCAGGCGGCCGCGCGCTCGGGCAACGTCGCCGCGATCGGGGTGAGCGAGTCGGACCCGGCTTCGCGGTGAGCGGTGCGACGCAGGTAGCTGTCGACCACGTGGACGTCGTGGCCGCGGTTGGAGAACCGCATCGCGGTCGGCCATCCGAGGTAGCCGTCGCCGCCCAGGATCAAGATGCGCATGTCGTTCCTTTCGAAGGGAGGTGCGCCGGGAAGTCGTCCGATCGTATCAAGAGCGGGTGCCGCTCGATGGGGCCGGACCCACGATCACCGCAGGTCAGACGGCCGTCGGAGCGAGCTCAGGCGAGGTCGGCCAGGGCCTGGAGCACCCGGTCGACCTCGTCGACGGAGTGGTAGTGGCAGAAGCCGACCCGCACCGCGCCTCCTTGATCGAGCAGTCCCAGCCGGTCGAAGAGCTCGATCGCGTAGTAGTGCCCGTCCCAGACGAAGATGCCGCGCTCGGCCAGCGACTTCGCCGTCTCACGCGGATGCCGATCGCCCACGCGCACCGCGAACGTGGGCGTGCGCTCCGCCAGCCGCTGCCGGTCCCCGACACCGTAGAGGTGCAGACCCTCGATGCGCCCGAGTCCGTCGAGGAACCGGTCGGCCAGCCGGCGCTCGTGAGCCCCGATCGCGTCGTAGGCGGCGGCCACCGAGGCTCGCCGGGACGGACCCGCGGGCCGGCCGTACGTGGCGCCGATCTCCGCGAGGTAGTCCACGGCGGCCACGAACCCGGCCAGGGCCTCGTGGTTCTGCGTCCCGGTCTCCCAGCGCTGCGGTGAGGAGTAGTGCTCGGCGGGGCGGACCCGGTAGGGATCCCAGCCGTCGAGCACGGCAGGCGTCGCGGCGACCATGCCCAGGTGCGGCCCGAACACCTTGTACGGCGAGATCGAGACGATGTCGGCGCCGAGGGCGGACAGATCGATCGACCGATGTTGCGCGATGTGCACGCCGTCGACGGCGACCAGCGCGCCTGCCGCCTTGGCCCGTGCGACGAGCCCGGCGGCCGGGGTCACGGTGCCCACGGCGTTTGACGCGAGCGTGAACGCCACGAGCCGCGGGCCGCGTTCCAGCGCGGCCTCGAACGAGTCGAGGTCGAGCGTCGCGTCGTCGGGTCGAACGTCGACCCAGCTCACCGAGGCCCCCGAATCGCGCGCGGCGAGCACCCAGGGCCGGATGTTCGCGTCGTGGTCGAGCCGGGAGACCACGATCTCGTCACCGCGCTCGATCGTGCGCGCGAACGAGCGGGACAGGTGGAACAGCAGCGAGGTGGAGTTCGGGCCGAACACGACCTGGCTCGGGTCGACACCCGCGAGGTCGGCTCCGGCCCGGCGAGCCGCGGCGACGGTGGACCCGAGCTCCTCGCTGGACGCGAAGACCCCGTCCATGTTGGAGAGACCCCGCCGATACTGGCCGCTGACGGCCTCGATCACCGCGTCGGGCACCTGGGAGCCGCCCGGCGCGTCGGCGTACACGACCGGCCGGCCCTCGTGGGAGCGCGAGAGGGCGGGGAACCGCCGACGCAGGGCGGAGAGGTCCGGCGCGTCCGTCATCGCCCTACCTTCGCTCGCGCTCGTTCGGCCGACAACCCGCACGAGGAGAGGGCGCCCTTCGGGCGCCCTCTCGAGACCGGTGCGTGGGGCGGACCTACACCGCTCGGTTGAGCTGTGCGCGCAGTCCGTCGGAGGTGAGCGCCTCGGTGCGCGCTCGCAGATCCAGATACAGCAGCACGCTGACGAGCGCGGTGAACGGGGCCACGATGATCTGCGCGATGGAGCTGAAGATCCACGTCACGAACCAGTTGTCGCTGATCGCGCCGCCGATCGCCCCGATGATGCCGCCGACGACCGCGGCGAGGATGAACGCGACGATGATCAGGCCGAGCGCGTGCCAGAAGTTGCCCTTCACCAGGTTCCACGAACGGCCCATCGCGTCGGTGCCGCGGAGGTTCTCCACCACGAGCGCGGGGATCGCGACCGAGAACATCACGGCCAGGAAGATGCCCGGGATGATGAACAGCAGCAGGCCGACCATCACCGCGAGGCCGACGAGGATCGAGATCAGCAGGACGCTGCCGAACCGGGCGAATCCCCACTTGTACGAAGCGTCGATGTCGACCTCGTCGCCGATGCTTCCTTGCGCGGCGCCTCGCATGATCGCGGCCTGCAACACCGCCGAGATGATCACCCCGATCACGGCCGCGATCACCCCGACGAGCAGGGCCGCACCGGCCGACTGCGACGTCACCTCGATCTCCTGACCGAAGACCACTTCGGTCGTGGTCTCGGGAGCGAACACGACGCCCGAGAGGAACGCGCTGATGAACGTGAGCGGCACCACCACGATCGCGACGATCAGCAACAGGTTCGCGGCGTTCGCCTTGTAGATGTCGAATGCGGTGGTGAGGATCTCGCCGATCCCGCGCGGCGGGAGGCCGGACCCTCCTGCGCCTCCCTCACCGCCGGGCGGCGGCGGGGGCGGGGGCGGGGTGGTGAAACCACCCGAGTTGTCCATGATGGATCCCCCTTCTCTGAACGGACGGCGAGCATCGTACGCCTCGCCCTCGCGAGGTGTGGGATGCGACGTGTTCGGTCCCAGCGCGTCCGGGGGCACGTCGAGCGGGCCCCACGTCGGGTCGGGACGCCAGGACGGCCAGTCCTCGTCGAACGGGGGCTCGTGCAACAGCACGTGTTCGATCGCGCGCTCGCCGGCCCACCGCACGTCCTCGGACTCGGCCTCGGTGAGGAACCCTCGGGCGACGGCCTCGGCCAGCTCATGTTCGTCCTTCCACTCGTAGGAGTCGCGAGCCGGCGGGATGCGCACGTCGAGGAACCAGTCCGTGTACACGAGCGCATCGCCACGGTCCCGCAGCGGCGACTGGATGTTCACGTAGTAGCCCTCGAACACCCACTCGGCCGTCCAGGAGAGCAGCACGGCGTAGGCGGTCTCCGGGAACGCGAACGAGAGCATCGGCCGGTCGCGCACCTTCGCCTCGAGCTCCCAGGAGGCGTCGAGGAAGCGCACCTCGCCGTGGTCTCGCGGGTCGTTCAGCCACCGCGACCCGGGGGAGAAGTAGAAGGCGCAGTGGTGGTGCGGCACGTCCTCGACGACGCGCACCGGGCGCACCGACATCGTGCGTCCCTGCCAGGTTTCGCTCAAGGTGACGGGCGTGCCCCGGGGTATGGGTGCGCGCTCGCCCTCGCCGACGCCGATCAGTCGAGCCGCTCGGCCAGGGCCATGAGGATCCGCTCCGCCGCCCAGTCCAGGTCCTCCTGTGACACGCAGAGCGGGGGAGCGAGCCGAACGGTGCTCTCCTGCGTGTCCTTGGCGAGCACGCCCATGTCCATCAACCGCTCGCACACCGCTCGCCCGGGGCCGACGTCGGGCGCCAGCTCGATGCCGATCCACAGGCCCTTGCCTCGCACCTCGGTGACCACGGCGGGCGGGGCCTCGGCGCGCAGGCGAGCGATCAACGCGGTCCCTAGTTCCTCGGACCTTCGCTGGTACTCGCCCGTGCCGATGAGCCGCAGCACCTCCAACCCGATCGCGCACGCGAGCGGGTTGCCCCCGAACGTGGAGCCGTGCTCGCCGGGTCGGAACAGCCCGAGCACCTCGCGCGTAGATACCACCGCAGAGAGCGGCACGATGCCCCCGCCCAGGGCCTTGCCAACCACGTATACGTCGGGTCGTACGTCCTCGTGCTCGCAAGCGAACGTTCGCCCGGTACGCCCGAGGCCCGACTGGATCTCGTCGGCGACCAGCAGCACCCGATTCGCGTCGCAGAGCTCGCGGGCCCGCCGCAGGTAGCCCTCTGGCGGCACGATCACGCCGGCCTCGCCTTGGATCGGCTCGACGAGGAACGCGACGACGTCGGGATCGGCCAGCGCGATCTCGAGCGCCTGGACGTCGCCGTAGGGCACGGTCTCGAACCCGGGGGTGAACGGCCCGAACCCGGTCTTGGCGAGGGGATCGGTCGAGAAGCTCACGATCGTGATCGTCCGCCCGTGGAAGTTCCCCTCGCACGTGACGATCTTCGCGCGGTCCTCGGGCACCCCCTTGACGTCGTAGCCCCACCGACGGGCGGTCTTCACGGCGGTCTCGACGGCCTCCGCGCCGGAGTTCATCGGCAGCACCATCTGCATGCCGCAGAGCTCGGCGAGGCCCTCGCAGAACCGGCCCATCTGGTCGTTGTGGAACGCCCGGCTCGTGAGCGTGACGCGATCGAGCTGAGCGTGGGCCGCTGCGATCAGGTCGGGGTGGCGATGTCCGAAGTTCAGCGCGGAGTAGGCGGCGACCATGTCGAGGTACCGCTTGCCCTCGACGTCGGTGACCCAGGCACCATCGGCTTCGGCGACCACGACCGGCAACGGGTGGTAGTTGTGCGCCGAGGAGTGCTCGGCGAGCTCGATGTGTCGCTCGGTCGGCGTCGGGGTGATCGCGGGCGTGAGTTCCTCGTTCGGATCGGCGATCGTGGTCATGGCCAGATGATACGGCCCGCCCCCGTCCGGAAGGCCGTCTTGACGGATGTCGGAACGTGGGCGTACATTCGTCCTCCCGCTCGAACACATGTTCGATTCGGGCTCGGTTCCACCCGGCGTCTGTGAGGCCCGTCACGGTGACGAAGCGATTCGACGAAGAGATCAGGGTCGAACGAGACACCGGATTGCCGAGCGCGTTCGAGTGGCGGGGCCGGCGCTACGAGGTGGCCGACGTGATCGGGCGATGGAGGATCGAGGGCCGATGGTGGTCCGACGGCCGCGATCGCGAGTACTGGCGCGTGGAAGCGCGAGGCGGCGCGGTCTGGGATCTCTACTTCGATCGCGCCAAGAACCGCTGGCACATGGAGCGGCTATGGGACTAGCGCTCGATGTAGCGTGGGGCCGTGAGCGAGGCTCGCGTCATCCCGTTCCTAGTCTCCGAGCTGCGGCTCCCCGAGACGGAGCAGGCGCTCCTGGGGGTCGAGTGGTGGCCGTCGTACGGTCACGCCGTCGAGCACGCCGATGGGCTCTTCCTGTTCGACAACGGCGCCGGCTTCGGCAACGCGGAGGTCGACGCGACGTTCTCGCCGCGCGTCCGCCCGGTCGACGACGCCCTCGAGGAGGCCGGCATCTCGCTCGCCGACGTGACCGGCGCGGCCAACTGCCATCTGCACTTCGACCACTGCGGGCAGAACCCCAGGCTCCGAGGCATGCCGATCTTCGTGCAACGCGCCGAATGGAACATGGTCCACGAGCCCGACTACACCGTTCCCGAGTGGATCGACGTGCCGGGGCTCACCTACGAGGTGCTCGACGGCGAGACCGAGGTCGCTCCCGGCATCCGGCTGGTCCCGACGCCCGGACACACCGCCGGGCATCAGTCGTTGGTCCTCGACGCTCCCGGCGGCGCGATCGTGCTCGCCGGGCAGGCGGTGCAGTCGCGCGCCGAATGGCAGGGTGCCGAGGGCCCCGAGGATTCGGGGCGGTCGAGCGCGCCCGACCCCGACGCGTATGCGCGCTCGGTCGAGCGCCTGCGGATGCTGGACCCCGCCCGTGTGCACTTCGCCCACGATCCTTCGGTCTGGGAGCGCTGAGGGGCGCGTCCGCGACCTACACTCGGAGTCGAGATGGCGAGACGTCTCGTCCTCGCGGCGTTCGTGGCAGCGGTCCTCGGGGCGGGCGTCGCGGCGTTCGCCCCCCTCGGGCGAGCGTGCGGGGTGTCCATGCCCGGCGGGCAGGAGCGCTGCGTGGGGCAGAGCATCTTCGAGGTCGACGGTGCTTGGGTCCTCGTGGTCGTCTCGGT
>DASZOO010000244.1:0-6811 GCA_035550775.1 Actinomycetota bacterium
GCGATCGCGTCGCTCGAGCGCAAGCGCGAGTTCTGGGCGCATCTCGCCACGTACGTCCTCGTCAACGGCGGACTCGTCGTGATCTGGGCGATGACGGGCTCCGGCTTCTTCTGGCCGGTGTTCCCGATCCTCGGCTGGGGCATCGGACTGTTCTTCCACGGGTGGGAGACCTTCGCCCGCGAGCCGAAGGAAGAGCGGATCCGTCACGAGATGGACCGTCTGCAACACGCCCGGTGATCGGCATCGGCGTGGCTCTGGACGCCGGTCGGACGACCGGCCGGCGTCACTCGGCGAGGTTCTTGAAGACCTCGTAGACCATGAAGGCCGGCCAGAAGAGGCCTTGGAAGATCGAGCCCACGTACTCCCAGAACGAATCGGCCTGCTGCCAATACCAGACGATGCCGCCGAAGATGCCCAGGCCGTAGATCGCGCCCGAGCCCGCCGCTGCACCCGCGTTCCTGTCGCTCATCGCCACCACCCTTCCCCTCGAGGCATAGAGCATGACCGCGGGAGCTGTCAGTCACACCGGGCCGAACGTCCCACGTTCCTCGTACCTCAGAGGCGGGACGCGAACCGACGGACAGGTTACGCGGTGTCGGGCGCGACGTCGGGGACGACGACGGTGGGGCCGGTCTGGCCGTTGCCCGCGGCCTCGGTCACCGGCTGGCTTCCGGGCTGCCCCTCGAACGATGCCGCCAGGTTCCCGATCACGTCGAGGAAGTTGGTGCACGTCTGCCGGAGCTCGGCGAGCACGGCGTCGCGCCGGGATTCCAGGTCGGCCATCGTCCGCTCGGCCTGCTTGTGGGCCCGCTGGGCGGCCAGGGTCGCGGCCGTCCGGGAGTCCTCGGCCTCGCGGCTCACGCGGTAGGCCTCACTCCGGGCCCGGTCCAGGATCTGCTCCGCCTCGGCTTCGGCCTCGCCTCGGATCTTCTCGACGTCCTTGTCCAGGGTCACGAGCAGCTCCGTCACGCGACCCGACACCTGCTCGTAGGTCTCGACCTCCCGCGGTGGCGCCGCGGCCCCACCCTGCTGCACCAGGGCCGCTCGCTCTCGAAGGGCCGTGTCCCGCTCGCGCTTGAGCTGCTCGTTCTCGTACCGCACCTGCCGCACGAGATGCTCCACCGTCCGCAGCCGATCGTTCAGCCGGCTGATGTATTCGGCCACCTGATCCTGGTCGAATCCGCGCTTGACCGACTTGAACTTGGGCGCCGGAACCGCGTCGGGCAGGGCCGACCACATCGCAGCATCGGTTCGGGGGGTTTCCATCGTTTCCACTCCTGAGGGGACGGGGAACGTGCGTATCCGGCCGGACCGTACCCCGTGTCTCCCCGTTTCCGCTAGAGACCAATGGTCGGTAATCTGCCGAACGGCTCACGACCGCCCGGACAGCCCGCGACCGCCCATTGGAGGAAGCCGTGGAGGGGATGCATCACCACCACACGCCGACCGGCACCGGACCGTTCTCGAGGGACGTCACCGGGCTGCCCATGGCGCACGAAACCGAGGAGCTGCGCATGGCCGACGGAGACGAGCTCGATCTTCGGATCGCGCCGGTCGCGAATCGCATCGGCGACGACGTGGTCCGCATGCTCGCGTACAACGGCTCGGTCCCCGGACCCACCCTGCGGGTGCGACAGGGCTCGGAGATCGTCGTGCACGTGACGAACGACGCCGATGTCGAGGCCACCGTGCACTGGCACGGGCTGCGGCTGGAGAACCGCTACGACGGCGTTCCCCACGAGACGCAGAAGCCGATCGCGATCGGCGAGACCTTCACCTACCGGGTGCGGTTCCCCGACGAGGGGCTGTACTGGTACCACCCGCACATCCGGGAGGACTACACGCAGGATTCGGGCCTGTACGCGAACATCGTCGTGGATCCGGCCGATCCCGACTACTGGGCGCCGTGCGACCGGGAGGTCGTGCTCACGGTCGACGACGTGCTGATCGAGCAGGGGCAGATCGCGTCCTACGATCGCGCCCGGTCGGACCACACCGCGATGGGCAGGTTCGGCAACGTGTTCCTCGTGGGCGGCCGATCCGACTGGCACCTGGAGGCGGCACGGGGAGAGGTCGTGCGCCTCTTCCTCACGAACACCGCCAACACCAGGGTCTTCAACCTGGCGATGCCCGGCGCGCGCATGAAGCTGGTCGGAGGCGACAGCGGCCGCTACGAACGGGAGGCGTTCGTCGAGGAGGTGCTGCTCGCCCCCTCGGAGCGATCGGTCGTCGACGTGCTCTTCGATCGCGCGGGAGCGGTGGCGCTCGAGCACCGCACGCCGGAGCGCACGGTCGAGTTGGGGCGGATCGAGGTGAGCGAGGGCAGGGAGACGGCTGCGGCCGCCTCCTTCGACTCGCTCCGTCACAGCACCGAGCTCGAAGGGGAACGAGCGCGACTGCAGGCCGACCTCGATCGCGAGCCCGACAAGGTGCTGGCGTTCGTCGCCGAGATGGATATGGCCGCGCCGTCGTCGCACGACGAGCCCACGGACGGCCCGCGCTTCGCATGTCCGATGGACCCGCAGGTCGTCAGCGTCGAGCCCGATCGCTGCCCGATCTGCGGCATGAAGCTCCTTCCGATCGAGCTCGTGCCGGCGGCGCTGGAGCTGCTCACGGCCTCGGGAGGCGACGTGGCGGAGCCCGCGCACGCGGGCCACGCCGAGGGGAGCATCGAGTGGGAAGACACGATGGAGGACGTCAACCGCTCGACGACCCCGCAGAACATGCGATGGCTGCTCGTCGACCGCGAGACCGGCAAGCGCAACGCCGACATCGACTGGGCGTTCACGGTCGGCGACCGGGTGAAGATCCGGCTCGTGAACGAGATGGATTCCGATCACCCGATGCACCACCCCTTCCACATCCACGGAGCGGGGCGGTTCCTGGTGCTCTCGCGCGGCGGCGTGACCGAGCCCAACCTGGTCTGGAAGGACACCGTGCTCGTGAGGACCGGCGAGACGGTCGACATCGTGCTCGACGTGTCCGAGCCGGGGCTGTGGATGGCACACTGCCACATCGCGGAGCACGTCGACAGCGGCATGATGTTCAGCTTCAACGTGGCGAGGAGGTAGCCAGATGGCGATGGTGACCGATCCGGTCTGCGGCATGAGGATCGACGACGGCGACGCGGTCGCGACCGCGGAGCACGAGGGCGTCACGTACTCCTTCTGTTCGCAGGCCTGCCACGACGCCTTCGTCGCGGACCCCGCCGCGTATGCCGGATGACCTCCTGACGGAGGTCGAGCTCGCCGATCGGGGCGGCACGACGATCGAGCGGGTCGGGGAGCTGGTCGACCTCGGCATCGTGCAGGCCGTCGACGGCACGTTCCGGCGAGGCGACGTGATGGTCGTTCGCGTCGTGCAGATGCTCGAGACCAAGGGCATCGACCCGGCATCGGTCGCGGCCGCGCTCGGCACGGGCGATCTCACGCTCGGCTACCTCCAGAGCGCCGGGCGCCGCCACCCGCGTTCGGAGACGACGTTCACGCAGCTCGCGGGGGACATGGGCATCGACGTCGAGATGCTGGAACGCCTCTACGTCGCGTTCGGGCTGCCGCCTCCCTCGCGCGACGAGCTCGTTCGCGCCGAGGACCTCCAGGTCCTCGAGACGCTCCCGGTGCTCCTCGCCGCGGGGGTGCCCGAGGGCGAGGTCCTGCGCCTCGCCCGGGTGTGGGGCGATGCGGCGCGGCGGGTCGCCCAGTACCAGTCCCACTACATGCACAACGCGATCGAGGAGCAGTACCGGCGTCGCGGTCTGCGCGACAACGAAGCGTTCGAGACGGCCATCGCCGAGGTCGGCCTGCGCGTGGGACGGTCGGGGGAGGATCTGCTCACCTGGCTGTTCCGGCGTCACGCCGAGGCGTTCCTGACCGAGCACCAGTTCGAGCACGTCGAGGCGGCGCTCGAGCACGCGGGCGTTCGGCGGCGACCCGAGAAGAGCGTCGGGGCGATCGTGTTCGCCGACCTCACCGGCTACACGCGGCTCACTGAGGAAGCGGGCGACGAGGTCGCGGCGCGCACGTCCGTCGAGCTCGCGGCGCTCGTGAAGGAGGTCGCGGTCCGCCACGACGGTGAGGTGGTGAAGATGCTCGGCGACGGAGTGTGCTTCCACTTCCGGGATCCGCGCGACGCCGTGCTCGCCTCGCTCGAGATCGTCGACAGCGTCGGCCCGCGTGGCCTGCCGCCCGCTCACATCGGCGTGAACGCCGGTCCGATGATCTACGACGAGGGCGACTACTTCGGCCGGACGGTGAACATCGCCGCGCGCATCGCGTCGGAGGCCGGGCCCGAGGAGGTGCTGGTGGGCGAGGCGGTGCTCACGACCGGTCGCGCGGAAGGGATCGGATTCGTCGAACGCGGGACCGCCGTGCTCAAAGGCATCGCAGACCCCGTTCCGCTGTACCGCGCCGTCGCGGATCGCACGGCGTGAGGGCCGCGCTCAGGCGCCGAACCAGCGCGCGCGACGGCTGGCGCCGTACTCGGCCTTCTCGGCGGCCGTCGCGGGCGAGGGCTCGGTGAACGTGCCGATCGGCTGGCCGGGCGTCGAGAAGAAGTCCACGTCGATGCGGCCGACCTCGTCGTCGCCGAACTCGATCCAGCACGCGCCGGTGCCGTCGAAATCGGGTGACCTGCCCTGGTCCCGGATCCGTGCGACCAGCTGGTCGGCCAGCGCCCGGGCCGCGCCTTCGGCGAACACGCCCGCCTTCGGCGTGCCCACGCTCGTCACGTCGCCGACGGCGTAGACGCCTGGGAAGCGGGTCGCGAGGGTTCCCGGCTCGACCGAGATCCATCCGTCCTCGGTCATGCCCGAGGCTTCCACGACCGCCGGCGCCTGGTGCACCGGGATGCCGAGGAAGAGGTCGTAGGGCATGCGCGTGCCGTCGTCGAGCACGGCGTCGTGCGTCGCCGGGTCCAGGGCGGCGACCCTGCGGTCGGGCACGAAGCCGATGTCGCGTTCGGCGAACCTCGCGAGGATCGCCGCCGAGGTGGACGGCGAGGGCGGGATCGGAACGCCGAACGGCATCACCACCTGGATCGTCACCTCGTCACGGACGCCGCGCTCCCGCAGATACTCGTCGAGCAGCATCGCGGCCTCGCTGGGGGCCGGCGGGCACTTGAACGACGGGCCGCACACCCCGACGATCGCGGCGCCGGCCCGGAACGACGGGAGCACGTCGCGCAGGGCCGCGGCTCCCTCGACCGAGTAGTACTCGTTCCCCGCCTCGATCAGTCCCGGGGTGGCCGGGACGTCGTAGCCGGCGCCGAGCGCCACCACCACCACGTCGGCCTCGTAGGCGTCGAGGTCGGTCACCACGCGGCGCGCCTCGGGATCGATCTCGGTGATCGTCTCCTGTCGGAACCGGACCCGCGGGGTGGCGATGTCGTCGTACCGGAGGCGCACGGCGTCGAGCGTGCGCTCGCCGAACATGACGTCGAGCTTGGAGAAGCCGAACACGAAGGCGTCGGCGCGGTCGATCAGCGTGATGTCGACCTGCTCGCCGAGCTCCTCGGACAGCCGGGTGCACAGCTCCAGGCCGCCGAACCCGGCCCCGAGGACGAGCACCGATGTGGCCATGCGCAGAAGGATAGGCCGTCAGAAGCTCAGAAGCCCTCGTCGAACTCCTCGTCGGTCACGGGCTCGCCCCACTCGACCGCGCCGCCGCTGACCGCCAGGTGCACCATCGGCGCCGAGCGCGATCCCCCATGGAAGTGCCACTCGTCGGCCCCGACGTGGATCACGTCGCCGGGTTCGAGCTGGTGGCCTGCCTCGCCGCGAGTGCGCACGCGCCCGCGGCCGCTGACCGCGTACAGGAACTGCCCCTGGGGGTGTCGATGCCACCTGGTACGGGCGTCGGGCGCGAAGTGCACGACCCCGACGGTCGTGCCGGCTCCGTCGTCGAGCGCCGAGTGGATCCAGACCTCGCCGGTGAACCGGTCGTCGTCGCCCCGTTCGAACGTGCCTTCGATCGCTCGCGCGATGTCCATGGTCTTCCCTCCCGTCGCGGAGCTTACCGACCGCGGTGGTCGCGCGGTCGCGCCCGCGAGCAGCGAGAGGCACGACGTGTCCGGTCTCGCGAACTCGGCAGGGACCTCCGGAGTGGGACCGCAGGCGAAATGACGGAGGTCCCTGCCAAGTCAGCCCGCGCGAGAGGGCGCCCCGTCTCGACCCCGGGACCAGGAGACCTACGTGAGATCGGGTATCGGGGGGTCGGGAAACTGGACGTCGGCCCGATGCCGACGGCTCCGCCGTTCGCCACACTGCCGCACATGACTCCCGACGTCCCCTTCTGCGAACGGTGTGGCCGCCCCGGGCCGTCGTTGTCGGGGATGCACGTGAGCGACGAGGGGCTCGTGCGGTGGACGCTCTACCGGTGCGGTCACGTGCTCACAGAGATCGTCCTCGACGACGTCGACGAGTCCGTCGGCGCTCGGGAGGTTCCCGCACGATAGCGACCGAGTGGCCGCGGGGAAGGGCTGCTGCAGGATCCCCGCGACCTCTCGGCCGCTTGGGGTCGCCGAGTTCAGGAAGAGAGCCCCTCAGGCATCTCACGGCGACGGTCAGAGCGTGGCAGGCGGGCCGACATCGCACAGTCGACCAACCGGGTGAAACCACTACTCCCTCGACCGTCGGACGTATCGCCTACAGCGGTACCCCCGGACATGCGAAGAGCCGCCGGGGCAGATGCCCGACGGCTCCCCGCCCGCCGATCCGGGGGTCAGATCGAGCGGTGCTCTTCCTCGAACTCGTACCGGCCGCCGTCCGAGGCGTCGCCACGACGCACGGTCGTGGAACGGCTCCCCATGAACGTCA
>DASZOO010000245.1:0-3378 GCA_035550775.1 Actinomycetota bacterium
ACGGCCGACGACGTGGCCACGGCGGGTCGCGAGCTGCCCGAGCTCGTCGTGGCGATGGTGAACGCGAGGGCCGACCCGATCGACGTGGGCCGGGTGAACGCGCTCGTGGTCGACGGCATGACCGAGCGGCTCCTCGAGCTCGCGATCGACGATCTCGGCGACCCGCCGTGCGCGTGGTCGTGGCTCGCGCTCGGCAGCGCCGCCCGACACGAGCAGTCGCTGCGTACCGACCAGGATCACGCCCTCGTGTACGAGCCTCCGGCCGGCGACCCCGACCCAGACCCCTACTTCGCCGAGCTCGCCGAGCGCGTGACCGCGGGCCTCGAGGCCGCGGGCATCCCCAGGTGCGAGGGGAACGCCATGGCCGTGCACCCCACGCTGCGCCGCCCCCTCCTCGACTTCGCGGACGCCTTCATCGGATGGATGGACAGCCCCGATCCCCATTCGATCGAGCTCTCCTCGATCGGGTACGACTTCCGGCGGGTCGCCGGCCCCCTCGACGCGGAGCCGGTGCTCACCGACGCGATGCGCCGTGCCCGTGCCCGCCCGACGTTCACGCGACAGATGGCCCGGCGCGCACTCGACCTGCGGCCGCCGACGGGATTCCTTCGCGATCTGGTGGTCGAGGCCAAGGGAGAGCACACCGGGCGTCTCGACGTCAAGCATCGTGGCATCACGATCGTGAACAACCTCGCGCGCGTGTGGGCGGTTCGCTCCGGCGCCGCCCAGAAGGACACGATCGGGCGGCTGCACGCCGCGGTGGACGCCGGCGAGATCGAGCGGCCGACGGCGATCGAGCTCGAAGAGGCGTTCCACTTCCTGTGGGACGTGCGCCTGCGCCATCAGGCCGACCAGGTCGCGAACGGTGAGGATCCGGACGACTTCGTCGACCCCGCCGCCCTGGGGCCGTTCTCTCGGAGCGGACTGAAGGAGGCGTTCCGCGTGATCGGCAGGGCACAACGGCTCCTCAGCACCGAGGAGGGCTTCACTCCGTCGCTCAGGTGAGGCGCCGGGCGCGGTGCGGGCCGGTCACGCGAGCGTGAGATCGGTGCCCATCGCGTGGAAGCCGCCGTCGACGTGGATCATCTCGCCGGTGATGCCCTTCGACAGGTCCGAGAGCAGGAAGGCGACCGTGTTGCCGACCGGGGTGGGGTCGGTGACGTCCCACCCGAGCGGTGCCCGCTGCCCCCACGAGTCGGTGATCGCGTCGAACCCCGGGATGCCCTTGCCGGCGATCGTTCGGATCGGCCCCGCGCTCACGGTGTTGACGCGCACGCCCTTCGGACCGAGGTCGCGAGCGAGGTAGCGCGTGATCGACTCGAGCCCCGCCTTCGCGACGCCCATCCAGTCGTAGATCGGCCACGCGACCGTCGCGTCGAAATCCAGCGAGACGATCGAGCCGCCGCGCTCCTGCATCAGCGGCAGCATGCCGGTGGCGAGCTCCTTCAGCGAGAACGCGCTCGTTCGCATCGCGGTGGCGACGCTCTCCCACCCGGTGTCGAGGAAGTTGCCGCCGAGCGCGTCCTGGGGCGCGAACGCGATCGCGTGCAGGAGCCCGTCGATCGCCCCCCAGCGGCCGCCGAGGTCGTCGCGCACGGCCACGTAGTGGTCGGGCTCGTTCACGTCGAGCTCGAGCACGTCGGGCGGATCGGGGAGCCGTTTCGCGACCTTCTCGGTGAGGCTCACCCCCCGGCCGAAGTTCGTGAGCACGATCTCGCCGCCCTGTTCCTGCACGGCGCGGGCGGCGGCGAACGCGATCGACTGCGGGGTGAGCACCCCGGTGATCAGGAACCGCTTGCCCTCGAGGAGCACATGACCCCCTACGCGCCGCCACCGCCGCCGGCGGCGTCGACGACCTCCCACTCCACGTTGCCCTGGTCGTCGGTCTGGGTGACCTGGATCGTGAACGTCGCCCCTGAGTCCTCCTCGGCGGTGCACTCGAAGGTGCCGCCCGTCTCGACCTCCACGTCGGCCGGGCAGTCGACCGCCGTGATCGTGCTGCCCGTCTGGGCCTCGATCTGGGTCGTCAGCTCCGTCTCGAGGCCATCGGTGTCCAGGGTCTTCGTGCAGGCGGCCACTGCGATCGCGAGCACGGCGATGGCGGCGAGACGGACCGGGCGCGATCGCATCGACATCTGGGGGGAGCCTCCTGTTCCTCGTCTGGACGGACGCCCGAGACTATCGGCGGTGGAACCACGGAGCAAACGCGCGGTCAGATGCGGCCCAGGATCGCCCACTGGTCCTCGGTCACCAACGGGAGGGTGTACCAGCTGGCGCCGATCACGCCGGTCGCTCGAACCACTCGCACGAACGCCCGGGCCTCGGGGAGGCTCATGTCCCGGGCGAGACCGCCGATCACGTGGATCGGCACGTCGTCGGAGCCCACACCAGCCCGGATCTCCTCGACCGCTCGCGTCACGTACCCGACCGTTCCCTCGGGACCCTGCACGCGGAACGTGTAGGAGGTCATGGGCAGCACGGCGTCGTAGGTGCGGGCGATGTCCCCCCACGGGAACCCGGGCCAGTACCGCTCGTCGTCGGCCAGGCGCACCGGCGACGGAACGATGGCGCCGAGCGGGTACCACTCCCCCGCCACCTCGCGGAGGCGCTCGGAGAAGGAGATCAGTCGCTCGCTCCTGCGGAGCGGATCGCGCACGGCGGGCGACTCGATGTCGAGCGCGAACCCGTCGAACCGGTCGCCGCGTGGACTTGCGAAGCCGATGGCCGCCCTCGCCCGCGATCGGTCCAGTTCCAGATCGGTGAGATGGGGCAGGTACCAGGCGACCACCAGCAGGCCATGGTCGTGTGCCGCCTCGAGGAGCGCGGTCGCCTGCTCGCGATGCACGAACGCTCCGTCGCGGTCGGCGTTGGAGCTCTGCAGGAAGAGCGTCCGCACGCCGTTGGCCGCCATCGTCTCGACCGCGCCGGCGGGATCGTTCCACGCCTCCTCGTCGTAGATGTCGACCCATACGCCCGCTCCCCGGAACGGGCCGGTCGCGGGATCCGGCCGCACGAGCGGCTCGTCGGCTCGGGACCCGTCGTCCCGGGCGGCGACGAGCGCGATCGTCGCGACGAGGCCCAGCACGACGGCCGCCGCGATCGCGATCGTTCGGGGGGAGGGCCGGCGCGTCACCCCGCAAGCGTACGGCGCGCGGAACGCGGTCCGGGGCGCGAGCGTAGGCTGCAGCCACCATCGGACCGAGGAGGTTCGCCATGCAGGTCGACATCAGGTACGGCCCCGCGTTCGCGGTCGGCGTGATCGCGATCCCCGCGGGGGGCGAGGTGAAGGCGGAGGCGGGCGCGATGACGAGCATGTCCGGCGGCGTCGAGATCGAGACGAAGGTGACCGGCGGCGTGATGGCCGGCCTGAAGCGGTCC
>DASZOO010000246.1:0-8736 GCA_035550775.1 Actinomycetota bacterium
CCTCGCTCGCGACCGCCGACGAGGAACGCCTCGATGTCGAGCGGCGTTCGTCGGACGAGACCGTTGACCCCGGTCCCTCGCAGACGAGCGAGCGTTCCGGCTAGGCACAGCCCTCGTCAGGCCGCCGCTGCTCGTTCCACCTCGCCGGCCAGCAGCTCCAGGACCGCTCGCTCCACCGATTCGCGGAGATCGTTGCCGTCCGTGGTGGCGGCCGGGTGCAGCGTGTGGGCGATCGTGAGCCCTTCCTTGAACCGTTCGAACACCCTGGGGTCGATGTAGGACGCACGACAGACGGCAGGGGTGTTGCCCATATGCTCCGCCACCCGGCGAACCGTCGAGGCGATCGCACGGTTCTGGGACGACCTGGGCAGTCGTTCGTGCTCAGCGCGGGCGATGTCGACCGCGGCCAGCGTGGTGGCGTGCCACGTGCGGAAGTCCTTCGCCGAATGGTCGGTCCCGAGCACGTCCTTGAGGTAGGCGTTGATGTCGCTCGATCGCAGGTCCCGCCATCGCCCGTCGGCCCGGTAGGCGAGCAGCTCCACGCCGCCGGTTCGCCGGTGCTTCATGCGCGCGACCAGCGGCGCCAACCGGGGGTCGTGGATCTGCTGCATCCGCCGCAGGCCGCCCTTCGCGGTGTAGTCGAAGATCAAGGTGTCCCCGTCGATGTGGACGTGACTCTTGCGGATCGTGGCGAGGCCGAACGATCCGTTCGCGTCCGCGTACGCCTCCGACCCGATGCGGAAGGTCGTGCGATCGAGGAGCCGCACCGCCACGGCCATCACGCGCTCCTTGGGCAGGCCCTCGAGCTCCAGGTCTCGCTCGATCATCGATCGCATCGCCGGCAACGCCCGCGCGAACGCCTCGATCCGTCGGAACTTGCGCACGTCCTGACGCTCCCGCCAGATCGGGTGGTACAGGTACTGCCGCCGGCCGGCCGCGTCGGTCCCCGCGGCCTGCAGGTGTCCTTCGGGATCGGGGCAGATCCAGACGTCGTTCCACGCGGGCGGGATCGCCAGCGCGCGGATGCGCTCGAGCTCCTCGGGGTCGCGCACGACCCTGCCTCGGGCGTCTTCATAGGAGAAGCCCTTCCCGCGGCGTCGTCGAACGATGCCCGGCGTCGATGGGTCGACACGATGCAGTCGTGGCACCCGGCTTCCTTGCCCAAGTGCACACACGGGCAAACGCCGATGGGTTTGCCGGGCCCGCGGACACGGGTACATCGGTCCGGAGCGGCTCAGAGAGGGAGGCACGACATGACCGCGCTGGTACGACACGTGATGACCGAGGAGCCCAAGACCCTGTCCCGATCGATGTCGGTGGCCGATGCCGCTGGCTTGATGGCCAACTTCGACATCGGGGCGGTGCCGGTCATGGATGACGACGGCGCGCTCGCCGGTATCGTCACCGATCGCGACATCGTGACCAGGGTGGTTGCCGGACGGCAGGATCCGACCCAGGTGTCGCTCGGCGACATCGCCACGCGATCCACGGTCGAGGTCTCGCCCGACACCGAGCTGACCGAGGCGAACCGCCTGATGGCAGAGCACAGGGTCCGGAGGCTCCCCGTGACCAAGGACGGCCGCCTGGTCGGCATGGTCTCGCTGGGTGACGTGGCGATGTCGCTGGCATCGAAGCGGACCGTGGGCGAGACCCTCGAGGACGTGTCGGCGTCGGACCGGACGCTGTCGCGGAACGCGGGGCCCGACCGGGGCACGCCCGACCGCGTGCTCGAGTCTCGCGCTGAGGAGCCTCGCACCTGAGCCTCACCGGCCCTCAGGCATCCACCTCTCGACGCAGCTTCTCGAGCGTTCGGGAGAGGATGCGCGACACGTGCATCTGGCTCACGCCGACGTCTTCCGCGATCTCGCTCTGCGTCAGCCCACGGAAGAAGCGCAGGTAAAGCACCCGCCGGTCACGAGGAGAGAGCGCCGCGACCGCCGGCGCCAGCGACGACCACTCGTCGAGCAGCTCGAGCGACGGGTCGTCCTCGCCGATGGACTCGATCGGCGCCTTACCCTCGGCACCGATCGGCGCGTCGAGCGAGGCCGTGGAGTAGGCCTGGACGGCGTCCATGGCGTCCGCGATGTCGTCGGTGGTGACGTCCAGGTACTCGGCGAGCTCGGGGATCGTGGGCGCTCGGCCGTGTCGCTGTGCGAGCTCCGGCAGGACCTGGTTGACGCGCACGGCGATCTCCTGCATCCGCCGTGGAACACGAAGCGCCCATCCCTTGTCCCGGAAGTGCCGCTTCAACTCTCCGACGATCGTGGCCGCAGCGAACGTCGAGAAGCGCACGTTCCTCGAAGGATCGAACCGATCGATGGCGTTGAGCAGGCCGACGTTCGCCACCTGCGTCAGATCGTCGAGCGCCTCGCCTCGCCCGGCGAATCGACGCGCCAGGTACTCCGCGAACGGAAGGAAGTGCACGGCGATCTCGTCGCGCGCGGCCGCGTCGGGAAGGCGCGCGAACAGCGCCTCCACCTCGGCGTCGTCCGTGTCGGCTCGCCTGGCCTCCGAAGGCGTGCCGCCGTCGATGCGGCCGCTCACTCCGGTACGGCCCGGACGATCAGCTCGATCCCCCGGCTCCCGTCGACGTCGATCATGTTCGCCTCGTCGGTCAGACCTTCGATCACCCGCCAGGCGATCCCGCTGCGGTCGTCGAGCCCGGTGACGTCGCCTCCCTCGATCCACAGGGCGAGGCGAAGGCCCTCGGGCACCGTTCTCAGGTCGGCGAGCAGCCTCGTGTCATCGCGGTTCTCCGTGAGCAGGAGAGCCGCGGCCTCGGCGGCTGCGATCCGGAGATCGTCGACCGAGTCGTAGGTGAGATCGAGCTTCGAAGCGACGCTCGCGACGACGGCCCGGACGATCGAGATCGAGTCGGGGTCGGCCGGCATGTCCAGCCGCACGGACCCCCGCACGGACCCCTCGTTGAGTGTGTCCACGGTTCCCTTTCCTATACTCTCGGGTCGATGACGCCCGTCCGGCGTCGCCCCGTACGATAAGGGAGTTCTCCGTGGAGCCGACGTTCGAAACGCGTACCAGCGCGGGGTGGACCGTCGTCGAGGTACGAGGGGAACTCGACCTCTCCACCGCCGACGCTCTGCGGTCCGCCCTCGACGGGGCCTTCGAAACCGATCCACCTCGCGTCGCCGTTGACCTCACCCACGTGACGTTCATGGATTCGAGCAGCCTCGGGGTCTTGGTCGCGGCGTTGGAACGCGCCCGAGAGGCCGGCGGCGAGCTGCGCCTCGTCGGTGTGCAAGGATCCCCGGCCAAGGTGATCGCCCTCACCGGCCTCGATTCCGCGTTCACGCTCGAGGCATCGGTCGACGACCTCCCTGGGTGACGACCCCCGGGCCGGCCGCGCCCCGAGTGGGAGTGGGCCTCGAGGTTTGGTCTCAGCTCGTTCCTGGTATCTCGTCCTGCGACTCCGATGGCGATCTTTCCCCGTGAGACGAACGTGAGCGAGTCCGTCGTGATGCTGGTTGATCCGAATCCTGAAGCCGTCGGGCTCGCGCGTGACGGCATCGACCGCTTCCGCGGACGGCTGGCGGAACGCACGATCGAAGATGCCCGTCTGCTGGTCAGCGAGCTCGTGACCAACAGCCTGCGTCACGCGGGACTGCGACCCGATCAACAGATCGAGATCGCGCTCGACCTGGACCAGCAGCGATTCCGGGTGGAGGTGGTCGACCCAGGTCGAGGGTTCGAGCTGCGGCCGCGTGCTGCCGGCACCCCCGCAGGAGCCGGTTGGGGGCTGTCCCTCGTCGCGCAGCTGGCCAGCCGGTGGGGTGCGAGCAGCGACGGGGTCACCAACGTCTGGTTCGAGATCGAGCTGCCCCGGAGCCATCGTCCCAGCGACCTTCGCTGAACCCCTCCCGAGGTGTTTCGACGACATGGGCCGTGGGTATGCCTGCCCGCGAACGCTTCCCCGAATGCCCGCAGAACGACCGGAACCGTTGGGAGGGAGACCGACCGATGACGACGATGCAGATCGACGAGGTCGTCCGAGGAAGGATGGCAGGGGCTGGGACCCCATCGGGCGCGGTGCATCCATCGGGGCGCATCTGCGCCGACGACGCGTGCACGACCGTGCTGTCCGTCTACAACCCCACGGGCTGGTGCTGGCAGCACGAGCGGCCTCATCCGTACGTGCTGCAGGCTCCCCGGAAGCGACGCAAGGACGCGCAGGTCGCCGAGCCGGAATACCGAGACTTCCGGGAGTGAACGTGGCGGCGTCGGGACCGGTCCTGGGGCCACCCCCCATGCCGAACGCGCCAGCTCCGAAGCGGGGGCGTGAACCCACCCCCGTGCCCGGACCGGCGCCGACACCACCGCCGGTCCCGTCGCCGCCGCAGCCGGGTCCCACGCCGCCGCCGCCGCCGACCCCTGAGCCCTCCCCCGTCCCTCCTCCGCTCACGGCCCTGGGTACGATGCCCCGACATGAACCCGGTGAAGGCTGCCCTGCTGTGGGCGTCGCAGAGCGCCGCCTTGAGCACCAGGCTGCCACGCATGCGCTTCGTGCAACGCTCGGTGTCCCGGTTCATGCCCGGCGAGTCGGCCGAGGAAGCCCTGGCGGCGGCCGAGCGCATGGCTCGCGGATCCGGGGTCGCGGCATCGTTCACCCGGCTCGGCGAGAACACCACCGACCTGGCCGTGGCCGCAGAAGCGGCGGGTGACTATCTTCGACTGCTCGATCGCATCGAGGAACTCGGGCTCGACGCCGAGGTCTCGGTGAAGCTCACCCAGCTCGGGTTCGACATCGACCCGGCCGTCACGGCCACCCACGTCCAGCGCCTCGTGGACCGCTCGGCCGAGCTGGGCCGAACGTGCTGGATCGACATCGAGTCGGCCCCCTACGTCGACGGCACGATCGACCTGTACGAGCGACAGGTGCGGCGCTCACGCCACGTCGGCTTGTGCCTGCAGGCGTACCTTCGCCGGACGTACGACGACGTCCAGCGGCTGCTGCCGGCTTCCCCCTCGATCCGGCTCGTCAAGGGTGCGTACCGCGAGCCCGCCGACCTGGTCTTCACGTCGAAGGCCGCGATCGACGAGAGCTTCTTCCGGCTCGCACAGCATCTGGCCGACGGTGGCTGCCATCGGTTGGTGCTCGGATCCCACGACACCGACCTCATCGCTCGCATCGAGGGCGCGCTCGGCGGGCACGACGCGTTCGAGGTCGCGATGCTCTACGGCATCCGCTCCGACGAGCAGCGGCGGCTCGCAGCCGAGGGGTACGACGTGCGAACACTGATCTCCTACGGGCCGTCGTGGTACCCGTGGTTCATGCGTCGGCTCGCGGAGAAGCCGGTGGAGAACTCGCTGCTCGCCCTGCGCAACCTCTTCTGAGGTCGACGTGCATCCGTAGACTCCTGCCATGATCCGACGTCTGAGCGGTGCGATCGCCGCCGCGGTCTCCCCGATGCGCGACGGTGGCCGACTGGTCGACGCCGGGGCGATCGATGGATACGTCTCGTTCCTCGCCGACCGAGGCATCGACGGCGCACTGGTGTGCGGCACCACCGGCGAGGGTGTGCTGCTCGACGTCGAGGAGCGTCGATCGATCGCCGAGGCGTTCCTCGCGAGCTCCCCCGATGGCTTCGAGATCGCCGTGCACGCGGGTGCCCAGACATCGCACGACACGATCGCGCTGGCCGCTCATGCGGAGGAAGCCGGAGCCGCTGCCGTCGCCGTCATCGCACCCCCCTACTTCCCGCTCGACGACGACGAGCTCACGCGTCATCTGGTCGGCGCGGCGAACGCGGCGGATCCACTGCCGTTCTACGTGTACGAGTTCGCCGGGCGCAGTGGCTATGCCATCCCGCCGGCCGTGGTGACGCGGGTGCGTGCCGCGGCACCGAACGTGGTCGGCATGAAGGTCTCCGACACACCGTTCACGGCCGTCGAGCCGTACCTGGCGCTCGGCCTCGACGTGTTCGTCGGCTCGGAGCCGCTGGCGCTCGAGGGGATGGCGGCCGGCGCGGTGGGGTGCGTGAGCGGGCTGGCAGCGGCCTTCCCAGAGATCGTGGCGACCCTCGTGCACGATCGCAGCCCGACAGCCCACGAGCAGGTCTGCCGTCTCCGTGACGAGCTCGCGGGCATCCCGTTCCACGCCGCGCTGAAGCACGTGCTCGTCGCCCGTGACGTGCTGAACGTGCCGGACGTGCGTGCGCCTCTGCGCGGACTCACCGACGACGAAGCGAGCCGGGTCCTGGGTCTCGCGGGCGACCTCCGGATGCTGCCCGGCTGACCCCCGCTCAGCGGCCCTTGCGCCCGGTTCGGCGGTTGACCGCCCGAAGCAGCTGCTCCTTGTTCATGCGGGACCGGCCCTCGATCTTGAGGTCCTTCGCTTCCTCGTAGAGCTGGTCGCGCGTGCGGCCACCGGCCCCTCGGTGCGACCGAAGCCCGCCCCGCCGCCCGCTCGAGATATCCGACCGGGACGTCGGCGAGCTCTCCCTCGCCTCACCGGCGCGGGCCCGTTCCTTGTTGACGGTCCGCGCCGCGATCTCCTCGGCGGTGTCCTCAGACCGTCCCCGTTCCTTCAGTCCCTGCTTGATGTGCTCGTACTGCCGTTCCCGCTTGTCGCTCCATGCTCGCTGGGGCATCGCTCCAACCCTCCTCGGCGCCTCGTCGGGCGTCTTCGTCGTCGTTTCCCGCCGGCCCGGGAGGCGAAACGGTCGGCGTTCCGTCGTCGACAGGGCTCGCTCGGGCCCGGTGGTGTGGCTCGGGCCGGGCACGGGTATCTGCTTCGGAGCGCCGGGACCGGCCCGGCCCGATCGGAAAGGGGAACCCATGGCGATCCGCATGGCAGATCGCGTTGCCGAGATGGGAGAGCGCGCCAAGGCGCGACAGATGTCCCGTCTGGACGAGATCAGGTACGAGAACGACAAGCTCAAGTCCGAGGTGCGCCTGCTCAACAACGACCTGCAGGAGGAACGGGGCGCCCTCGCGCGGGCTCTCGACGCCCTCGGGCGCGACGAGCGCATCACGGTGGAGACGAAGGCCCCGAAGCGCCGAGGAAGGGTGCTGCGCACGGTGGTGATCGGGGCGGGTGCGTACCTCCTGGGCACGCGAGCGGGCCGAGAGCGATACGAGCAGATCGTGGGCAAGGCGCGGAGTCTCACGGACTCGGTGCGCGAACAAGGCGGCCAACGCTCTGGCACGTCGCAGGGTCCTTGGTCCGGTGGATCGCCCACGACCCGTCCGACGGGTGCTCCGTCATCCGGTCTCGCGGAACCGACCGTCGGCCCCTGACGGGCCGGTCCGAGGAGCTACGAGGGCGGAGCCACATCGGCTCCGCCCTCGTCGTCTCATGTCTCGACCGGCGCGATCGCGTCGTCTCGCAGGCGGAGCACCTCGATCTCCTGCTGCTCCGCGGACTCGGCCAGACGTTCGACGGGAACGTCGGCCAGGCGCGGATCGACCCCGGCACGCCGCGCGATCGCACCCCACAGCAGACGCTTCCCCCAGATGCCCACCGCCAGCGCCTCGAGATCCTCGACGAGCATCGGGGCCGGCTGCGGGATGAGCAGGTTGCGAGCCCAGATCACGACGGACGAGGACAGTCCGATCGCGCGGGACACCACGCCGGGCGGGATCGTGCCGCCGAGGCTCTCGATCGCGCCGCGCAGGATGTCCTGCTCCTCGAGGATCTTGGTCTCGAACTCGGTCATCGCCTCGGAGAGATGCTCGTAGCGCCTGAGGCGCCGCACGGCGCTCAGTCCCGCCTCCGAGCCGGCGAGGTGGTCGTCGAGGTAGGCGACGAACTCACGATCGTTCATCGCCGCACCGACCTTCGCCGGAGCCGTTCCTTCCATGCGGCGACGAACCCCTGCGAGTCCGCGAGGATCGGCCGATCCTCGGCGTGCCCGAGCGGTTCGGCGCCGGGACGAACGTCCTGATCGGGCCCACCACGGACGTCGCGAGCGGCGCTCCCGGTCGTGGTGCGGGGTCGATCGCCCAGATCCGGCTCGTCGTGCCTCACCGCTCGCGATCCTCCCCGCCCCGGAACTCCGGCGGCGGCTCGGCAGGCAACTCCGTCGATGTGCTCTGCGACTGCACCTCGGCCTGCACGTCGCGCGCCGTGGTCTCGACGCCCCGGCTCCATCGCTCCAGGTACTGACGGGCGATCGGGATGCCACCGACGCCGAAGGCGACGACGGCCGATCCCACGATCATCACCAGGGCCGCGTAGAACAACCCGGTCACGATGAACGGGGCAACCTCCAGCTGATCGAGCGCCGCGAAGATCCCGACGACCAGGACCGCGAGGCCGGCACCCTTGGCGATGACGGTCCCGCCGCGGACCGCGCCGACGACGGGCATCAGGATGTCGGTGAGCGCCCTCGCCAGAACCGCGGCGATCACGAGGATCACCACCGCGACGATGACCTTCGGCAGGTAGGAGATCAGCCCTTCCAACAGATCGCTGATCGGGTTCGGGCCCCAGATGCCGAAGGCGAGCTGCAGTGCGACGAGGAACACCAGCCAGAACACGATCACGCCGATCACGTCGGACGGATCGGTCTTGCTCCGTTCGAACGCCTGGCGCAGCGTGCCGCGCTCGACGAGCCCGTCGAACCCAACACGCTCGAGCAGCGCGTTCGCGGCCTTCGACAGCGCTTTCGCCACGATGTAGCCGATCAACAGGATGACGAAGAACCCGAGGAGCTTCGGAGCGAACGTCACGACGTCCGACCAGGCATCCTCCAGGCCTTGTTCGATATCGACCTGCGC
>DASZOO010000247.1:0-17115 GCA_035550775.1 Actinomycetota bacterium
GACCGATCCGCAGCTCTCGGACCGGCTGCACGCGAACCCGTCGGACGCCGTCCGCTACATGGAGATGAACCTCGCGAACCCGCCCTTCGACGACGTGCACGTTCGCCGTGCGGTGAACTACGCGATCGACAAGGAAGGGCTCCGGCAGCTGCGCGGGGGACCGCTGTTCGGGGAGCTCGCGGGGCACATCATGGTCGACAGCCTGCAGAACAACCTGCTCGCCGACTTCGACCCGTATGCGACCGAGAGCGGCGCCGGCGACATCGAGGCCGCGAAGGCCCAGATGGCCCAGTCGAAGTACGACAGCGACGGCGACGGGGTCTGTGACGATCCGGTCTGCCGAGATCTCCTGACGTTCAGCGATGCCGCGGCGCCCTACCCGAAGCAGCTCGCGCTCACCGAGCAGAGCCTGGAGCCGCTCGGCATCACGCTCGACCCGAAAGCGCTCGAGCGCACCACGATGTACGCCAAGTGCGAGGACCCGAACACGGGATGGCAGCTGTGCACGTCTACCTCGTGGGGCAAGGACTACGCCGACGGGTTCACGTTCGGGCCGCCGCTGTTCTCCCAGAGCGCGATCGGTCCGCAATCGTGCTGCAACGACCCCATGGTGGGCGCCACGCAGGAGATGCTCGTCGAGCGAGGGTACGACCCGGTGCCGGTGCCCAGCGCGGAGGATCAGATCCGCCGATGCGTGCCCTTGACGGCCGAGGAACGGTTCCAGTGCTGGGCCGATCTCGACCGCTACCTCATGGAAGACGTGGTGCCGTGGGTGCCGTACCTGTTCGACAACAACGTGGTGGTGGTGTCGTCGCGGGTCACGAACTGGTCGTTCGATCAGTTCGCCGGGCTGCCGGCGCTCGACCACCTGGCGGTGTCGGGCGCGTAGGCGCCGCAGGACGGACCGGGACCGCGTTCCTCAGGCCTGGACCCCCTCGGGAACGCGGTCTCGGTGTCCCCTCGGGCCGAGCCCGGGCCCACGCGTCAGACCGTGAAGCGCTTGTTCGGCTGCTGCACCAAGGGCTGGGTGAGCGGAGAGAAGCGGTGAGCGTCCTGTTCCCAGTCGCGGCGGCGACGGTACGCCGACGGGCTGACGCCCGTGTGCTGGCGGAACGTCGTCGTGAAGTGCGACAGGCTGTTGAAGCCGACGCGGTGGCAGATCTGGGTGACCGTGAGCTCGGTCTCACGCAGCAGTTGGCGGGCTCGTTCGATGCGGAGCCCGATCAGGTATCGATAGGGCGGAACCCCCACGAACGCCGTGAACTGGCGGGTGAAGTAGTAGGGGCTGAGGGCGGCCTCGCGCGCGATGGCCTGCAGATCCACGTCCCGGTCCAGGTTGGCGGCGAGGAACGTCTGGACCTCACGGATCCTTCGCTGCAGATGCGGGCTCGGCAGCTCGTCTTCGGTCAGGCTCACGCGGGAACCCCCTTGCTCCCTGCACCATGCTACGCGCATCGGGAGCGGTTCGGGTTCAGGAATCCTGCCCGATCCGTCGACCCCCGATGGACGTGGTCGAACGCCGGTGTTCCGCTCAGCGTCAGACCATCTCGCTCGGGTCTACCCGCTCGTCGTACTCCTGTTCGGTGAGGTGGCCGAGCGCGACGGCGGCTTCCTTGAGCGAGAGGCCCTCGTGATGGGCCTTCTTCGCGATCGCCGCCGCCGTGTCGTACCCGAGGCTCGGCGCCAAGGCGGTCACCAACATGAGGGAGCGCTCGAGCAGCTCGCGGATCCGCTCGCGGTCCGGCTGCAGGCCCTCGATGCAGAACTCCCGGAACGAGCGGCTCACGTCGGCCAGGAGAGCGGTGGAGTGCAGGAAGTTCCGGATGATGACCGGCTTGAAGACGTTGAGCTCGAAATTGCCCATCGAGCCGGCGAACGTGATCGCCGTGTCGTTGCCGAACACCTGACAGGCGACCATCGTCACCGCCTCGGACTGCGTCGGGTTCACCTTGCCGGGCATGATCGACGAACCCGGCTCGTTCTCCGGCAGCACGAGTTCCGCGAGTCCGCTCCGAGGCCCGGAGCCGAGCCAGCGGATGTCGTTCGCGATCTTCATCAGGCTCGCGGCCAGGGTCGATTCGGCGCCGCTCGCGAACACGATCGCGTCGTGGGCCGCCAGCGCCGCGAACTTGTTGGGCGCCGTCACGAACGGAAGTCCGGTGAGCTCTGCGATCTTCGCCGCCACGGCCTCGGCGAACCCGGCCGGCGAGTTCAGGCCCGTGCCGACGGCCGTGCCCCCGGCCGCGAGCTCGTACAGGCCGGGTAGCGACAGCTCGAGTCGCTCGATGTCGGCGTCGAGCTGGGCCACGTACCCGCTGAACTCCTGGCCGAGCGTGAGGGGCACGGCATCCTGCAGATGCGTGCGACCGATCTTCACGATGTCGGCGAACTCGTCCGCCCGGTTCGCGAGCGCGTCGCGCAGGGCGCCCACGTTCGGCAGGAGCCGTTCGACGATCGCCTGCGCGGCGGCGATGTGCATCGCCGTCGGGAACGTGTCGTTCGACGACTGCGACATGTTCACGTGGTCGTTGGGGTGCACGGGCGTCTTCGCGCCCAGCTCGCCTCCCGCCATCTCGATCGCGCGGTTGGAGATCACCTCGTTCACGTTCATGTTCGTCTGCGTGCCCGACCCCGTCTGCCACACGTAGAGCGGGAAGTGATCGTCGTGGCGTCCCTCGATCACCTCGTCGGCCGCGCGCACGATCAGCTCGGCGAGGTGCGCATCGAGGGCCCCCGAATCACGGTTCACGAGGGCGGCCGCCTTCTTGAGGATCGCCTGAGCGCGGATCACCTCGACCGGCATGCGATCGGCCTCGGGATGCCCGATGGCGAAGTGGTGCAGCGACCGCTGGGTCTGGGCTCCCCAGTACCGATCGGCCGCGACGTGGACCTCTCCCATGGAATCGGACTCGGTGCGATGTTCCTGCATCGTCGTGTCGAACCTCCGGGAACGGATGACGCCATCCTCCCAAACCGAGGCGGGGTCACGACGGCTCGGTAGGCTTCGATGCGAGGGGGCGGTAGCTCAGTCGGTCAGAGCAGGGGACTCATAATCCTCCGGTCGCAGGTTCGAGTCCTGCCCGCCCCACATGGAGGCTGCACCGGTGCGTGCCCATCGTGACCTCACCACGTGGTGGCTCGCCGTGTCGATCGTCGGGCTGACCCTCGGCGGCGTGCTCAGGCTCGGGTTCGACCAGGCGCAGGCGGCCGACGTGGTCTGGGCGGGGGTCACCGTCCTTGGCGTCCTTCCGATCGCACGCGACGTGATCGGCGGGCTGTTGCGCCGGGAAGCCGGCGTCGACCTGATCGCTCTGATCGCGCTCGTGACCGCCCTGGCGTTGGGGGAATACCTGGCCGGCGCGGTGATCGCGATCATGCTCGCCAGCGGCCAGGCACTCGAGTCCTATGCGGATCGCCGGGCGCACGAGGAGCTCTCCGCCCTGCTCGGCCGCGCGCCTCGCGTGGTGACACGGCACGAGGGCGAGGACCTCGTCACCCGGCCGATCGAGGAGGTCGACCGAGGAGACCGGTTGCTCGTGAAGACGGGAGAGGTCGTGCCGGTCGACGGGGTGCTGGCGGGCGACGCCGTGCTCGACGAGTCCGCCCTGACCGGGGAGTCGCGACCGGTCGACCGTCCGCACAACGACCTCGTTCGCTCGGGTGCGGTCAACGCGGGGCCCGCCTTCGATCTCCGGGCGGCGGCCACCGCCGACGAGAGCACCTACGCGGGCATCGTGCGGCTCGTGCGAGCCGCGCAGGAGGAGAAGGCGCCGGCCGTTCGGCTCGCCGACCGGTACGCGGCGATCTTCATCCCGATCACGCTCGTGATCGCCGTCGGCGCGTGGGTCGTCAGCGGCGATCCGATCCGGTTCCTGACGGTCGTCATGGTGGCTACCCCGTGCCCGCTCATCCTCGCGGTGCCGATCGCGATCGTGGCCGGCATCTCTCGGTCGGCCAAGCGAGGCATCATCGTCAAGGGAGGCGGTTCCCTCGAGACCCTCGCACGCGGCTCCGTGCTGATGTTCGACAAGACGGGCACGCTGACCTCGGGCGTGCCCACCGTCGCCGACGTGGAATCGTTCGGCGACATCGATGCCACCGAGCTGTTCCGGCTCGCCGCCTCGCTCGACCAGGTCTCTCCCCACGTGCTGGCGGCCTCGATCGTGCGATCGGCGGCTGAACGCGACGTCGAGCTCGAGTTCCCCGACGCGGTCACCGAGGTGCACGGCGCGGGCATCGAGGGCGAGGTCGGCGGCCGCCATGTCGCCCTCGGGAAGGGAGCGTTCGTGACCGGGGGCCTGCCGCTGCCGAAGGCGGCCCGCGACGTGCGAAGACGCTCGACGCTCGACGGCTCCTCGTGCGTGTTCATCGCGGTCGACCGCGAGGTCGTGGGTGCGTTCGTGATCGACGACCCGATCCGCCCCGACACCCCGCGGGTGATCAGGTCGCTCCGTCGCACGGGCATCCGCCGTGTGGTGATGGTCACCGGAGACCATCCGGACGTTGCCGAGTCGGTGGGGGCCGCCCTCGGCGTGGACCGCATCCTGTCGGAGCGCGCTCCCGCCGAGAAGGTCGACGCCGTCGAGGCCGAGCGGAGCGAGGGCGGCGTGATCATCATGGTCGGCGACGGCCTGAACGACGCGCCGGCGCTCGCCGCCGCCGACGTGGGGGTGGCGATGGGCGCGCGCGGCGCCACCGCATCGTCCGAGGCCGCCGACGTCGTGCTGGTGGTCGACCGGCTCGACCGGCTCGTCGAGGCGATGACGATCGCCAAGCGCTCTCGCTCGATCGCCGTCCAGAGCGTGCTGATGGGCATGGGGATGGCGTTCGGGTTCATGTTCCTGGGCGCCTTCGGGCTCTTCGGGCCCGTGGCCGGCGCGGTGGTGCAGGAGGCGATCGACGTCGCCTCGATCCTCAACGCGCTGCGCGCCCTTGGCGGTGGGGGACGTCCCTCCCGGCGTCCGGCTGCCACCGACGTGGCCGAACGGTTCCGCGCGGAGCACCGGCACTTCGCGCCCGAGCTGCAACGGATCCGTTCGGTGGCCGATCGTCTCGAGTCGCTGCCACCCGACGAGGTGAGGGAGGAGCTCGTCGCGATCCGGACGTTCCTCGTCGACCGTCTGCCCGAGCACGAGGAAGAGGAAGAGGCGGCCGTCTACCCGGTGGTCGCGAAGCTGATGGGCGGGGAGGACCCGATGGCCAGCATGGCGCGGGCGCACGTGGAGATCGCCCATCTCACCAGGGTGTTCCGTTCCCTCCTCGACGACCTGCCCTCGGGCGTGCCCGGTCCGGACGATCTCATCGACCTGCGGCGGGTGCTCTACGGTCTCCATGCGATCCTGCGGCTGCACTTCGCCCAGGAGGAAGAGGCGTACGCGTGGCTCGCGGACGAGGGGTCGGCGGACGAGCCCGCCGCGGCGCTGTCGGCGACCTCGGCGACCTAGAAGTCCAGGTCCAGCCCGCCGAGCTCGGTGCGGCTCGCGGTGGAGCACGCGTTCCCGGCCACGTCCCAGGCGGTGTTCGAGGGGCTCCAGCGCATGTTCGCGCCTGCCGCCGCCGTGGTCACGGCGCCGCTGGGTGTGCCGAGGGTGATCGTGATCGTGGAGCCGGCCATGACCATCGTCGAGCCGGTGAAGTCCCGGGTGGTGGTCGTGTAGTCCGTTCGGTTCAAGCGCACGGTACCGAGCGGGAGCGTGACGCCACCGCCGGCGTTCCTGATGGTGACCCGGTCGCCGCCCCCGGCGTTCTGCAGCCGGACCGTGACCGTCGTGCCGGCTCCCGTCCAGCCCGCGAGGATGCGATCGGGCTCCATCGGCTCGGAGTAGGTCAGCACGAGCTGGTCGCCGGTCTCCGCTCGACCGGGCGTGGCGCCACCGTTCACGGTCTGGACGTCGGCCGCCGACGGGGCGGTGGTGTCGACGACCACGGAGAAGCCACCCTGTGTACCGGAGTTCCCCGTCGTGTCGGTCGCCGTGATGGTGAACGCCTTCGTGCCCGCCGTGGTCGAGCCACTGACCGTCTGCAGGGCACTCCGGTAGTTGTAGGAAACACCGCCTGCCGTGTAGCTGCCCGCGGTGAGGGGGATCGACGTGGCGCCCGTCGTCACGCTCGAGACGTTCGCTCGAACCGAGTTGACACCGCTCGCCGGGCTGCCGAGGTCGCTCACGTTCGCGTAGACGTAGTACTGACCTCCCGGACGGACGGCACCCACGACCCATCCGGAGCTCTTCGCGATCACCGACGAGCTCACCGTGGGCGCGGTGACGTCGTGCGGGGAAACGTCGAACGTCGCGCTGGCCTGTGAGCCCATCGAGCCGACCGCGTAGACGGTGTGGGTCCCGGCGGGCGTGAGCGCCGGGATCGTGACGCTGACCGCGGACGAGCCGCTGAATGGGATGGGCGAGCTCGCGACCGATCCCGCGAGCACGGCTCCACCGGTCGGGTCGTCGAGCCGGAAGACGATCGTCTCGCCCGTCACGAAGCTCGCCACGTCACCGGTCAACCCCGCCGGCAGCGTGCTCAACGTCGTCGGCGGCGTGAGCGTGAGCGACGGAGCCGCCACGGTCACCGAGACGCTCTCGGGGCCTTCCTCGCCGATCCAGCCGTGGTGCCTCGGGGCGACCGTGTAGGTCCACGTTCCCGGCGGCACCGCGCCCTCGGTGCAGGCGAGCGCGGTGATCGTGCCGCTACACGAGGCGCCGACGCCCTGGGCGACGCCGCCGCTGTAGCGCTCGACCAGGTACCCGTTCACCGGCGTGGCGTCGGGCAGGGCGGCCTGCGGCCATGACACGGCGACGTTGCGTCCGGTCACGATGGCGGACGGGGACCCTCCGGCCGGCATCGAGACGGCCCGCGCGCTGGCGGCGCCTGCCCCCGCTTCGGTCCAGGCCGCCCAGGCGACGCCGGGACCGGCCACCATGGCCAGGCCGAGGGCGATCGCGACCGCGATGCGGAGCTTCATGCGCGAGTCGCCATCCCTCGGTAGATCAGTCGGTACCGGTGCCCGGCACACGCTGCGGGCGCGGTGGCCAGCATGCGCACCTTCACCCGGATGCGGGCGCGGCCGGTGGCCGCGATGCGCTTGGTTCCACGTGAGCGAGCGACGCGGATGCTCTTCGAGGGGCACGAAGCGCCGCTCCGCACCGTGGTGCGGATCTTCCGCACCTTGATCGGGAACGGATTGGGGTTGCGCACGGTCAGGCGCATCGTCGTGCGGGCTCCCGGGAACAGGCCGACGACCTTGCCCGAGATGCGGTACCGGGCCGGTGCGGGCCTGGCGGCGGTCCCGTCCGCCGACGGATCCCGCTCGGCTGCCTGCGCGAGCGCGGCGGCCAGCACCAGTGCGAGCGCGACGGCGAGCTTCCGAAGAGCAGGTCGTCGGGGGGTTCGCATGTGCGGTGCCTCCCTCGGGGATGGGGAAGGCGAGGGGCGGGCTCGCCGCTCCCTCGCCTTCGACCCAGGCTGTCGTTCCGGCTCAGGCGTTGCTGGCCCCGGTCAGCGTGACCGGAACCGTGAAGACGGCGCCCTGGCACGAGGTATGCGAGGAGTTGTCCATCTGCACCGACCCGTTCAGCGTGAACGTCGCCGCGGCGCCCGCGGGCACGTTCAGCGAGAGCCCCGTCTGGTCCGTGAAGGTGACACCGGTCGAGGCGTCGCACGCGGCCGTCGTGTCGGAGTCGATCGAGCCCGTGCTCACCACGTCGGTGACGGTCACGGGGTACGGGTTGGGGTTGTCGATGCGGAGCTCGACGTCGCCCGTGGCGCCCGGGTACAAGGTCGCCGAGGTGCTGGCCGAGACATCGACGGTCGTGAGGGCCTGCGCGTTCGTGGCCTTCGCGTAGCCCGAGCCCGATCCGGTGGCGGTCCACGCGGCGAACGCGATGCTCCCGGCCAGCATGGCGCCGGCGAACAACGCTCCGAGGGTCAGCTTCTTCGAGATGTTCATCCCAGGTCCTCCTCGCCAGGGCCTCCTGGCCGTCTCTCCTTGCCGTGCAGGGGGTGGCACGACGTGTACCGGGACTGAATCGACGGGGGCGGGGGAGGCCTGGATACCCGGAATGCGGTGTGTTGGCCCAGGGGAGGGAAACAAGGCCTCAGCGCGCGGCGAGGGGGGTGACGCGATCGCCCACCCGGACGACGCCGGGCACGGTCACCCGAGCGTAGACCCCGAAGGGCAGGCCACCGCCGCCACGGATGCGCGGGCGATGCCTCGCGATCTGGGTCAGCGTGTTCCAGTCCTTCTCACCGGTGTCGGGATGCTTCGTGGTGAACGCGCAGCGCGGCACCTGTCCGCCGACCTCGATCGTCGCCTCGCCCACGCCGACCTGGAGCCCTTCCCACGAGTCCTCCTCGTAGGGCGCGCAGCCCTCGAGCTCGAGGTTGAGCCGGAACCGCCGCGCATCGAGCTCGCCGTCGTAGCCGCCGCGCTCCGCGAGATCTCGCACGGATCCGAACGAGATCACCGTGATCGGCTCGACGTCGGACCCGTCGCCGTCGCGGTCGCACCGGAGCAGGCGTACCGGCCTCGAGCAGAAGGCCGACAAGGCTGCAGCGAACGGTCCCTCGACGACGTGGGAGGCCACCGGCCGGCCGTAGAAGTCCGTGGTCTCGGCCGCCCCGAGCGCGTCGGCCGCCCCGGCGACCTCCGAGCCGTCGGGGAACCGGAGCGTGAGCAGGTCGTCGGCACGGTCGTGGTCGGCACGGATCTGCACCAGCGGGCCGAACTCCGTGCCGCTCAGCAGCTCCCCCCACTCGTCCACGATGTAGAAGAGACGGTTCCCGGGGATGCCGGACACGGTGAGGGCCGCGGACTCCGGGTGCTGCACGACGGTGCCCTTGACGGGCGTCACGCTGATCCTGGCCAGGCTCGGCATCGTCCGCTCACGGTAGCCGACGACACGACGGATCGAGCGAGCCCGGCACCTCGTGTTGAGCTCTGATCGCGTCGGGGCTAGCATCTCCTGGAGGCCTCGGTGTTCCGGGAGGGGACATGACCACGGTCGGACGGCCCACCGTGCAACAGGCGGTCCTCGAGCTGCAGGCTCGAGCGCGCGATCGTGCGCTCGAGGAGCGGCTCGACCGGCTCGAGCGCTCGCTCGCCCGGGTCCACGCCCGCATCGACGGCGCGATGGTGACGTTCGTGGCCGAGGCCGAAGCCACCGCTGCCTCGGCGCCTGCACGGCGCCGTCGGTGACCCGGACGCATCCCGACCTCCGGCCGCTCGCGTGCCTGCTCGGCACGTGGACGGGCGGAGGACACGGCGAGTACCCGACGATCGACGACTTCGACTACGGCGAGTGGATGCGCTTCGAGCACGTCGGTGACCCGTTCCTGCTGTCATCCCAGCGGAGCTGGCTCACCGCCGACGACTCGCCGCTGCACTTCGAGCGCGGCTTCTGGCGCCCAGGGTCCTCGGCCGAACGCGTCGAGCTCACCCTCGCCCATCCACTCGGATTGACCGAGATCGCCGATGGCAGGGTGCTGGTCGAAGCCCACGGCACGACGATCGAGCTGGCGTCGTGGGAGATCGGCCGTACGGGAACAGGTATGGACGTCGTGGGCATGGCGCGACGGTATCGGATCGAGGCCGACGTGATGCGGTACGAGATCGACATGGCGACCGGGTCGACGCCGATGACCCGGCACCTGACGGGCGTGCTCCATCGGACGCCGGACGCGCCGGACTGACGAGGACTCACGACGCCATCGCGCCGCCGTCGGCGCGGGGGTCGCTGCCCGCCTCGAATCCATCGGCGGTCGCGCGGATCATGTGGGCGTGACCGACGCTGGCGTCGCGCTCGCTCCCCGCGAGCACCTCGTATCCCGCCGTCTCCAGCGCCTCGACCGTGGCCTCGGGAACGTCGGACTCCGCCAGCACGCGAGGCGGCTCGCCCTCCGGCGACATGCCGCCCACCAGCCACCGCGGCGACGCCACCGCGTCCGCCGGCGCCATGCCGAGCCGGAACGCCCGGAGCAGGATCTCGGCGTGGATCTGCGGCTGGGCCGATCCTCCCATCGTGCCCGCCACGGCTTCGAACCGGCCCTCACGCGTCACGGCCACGGGCATCAACGTGTGCGCCGGCCGCGCCCCGCCGGTCAGGATGTTGGGGTGGCCCGGCGTCAACGTGAAGCAGGCTCCTCGGTTCTGGGCCACGACGCCGGTATCGGGATCGAGCAGGCCGGAACCGAAGCCGTCGTAGAGGCTCTGGATCAAGGAGACGCCTCGACCCTCGGCGTCGGCCGTCACGAGCCCGATCGTGTCCCCGGCGCGCCGGTCGAAGGCCGGTGGCGGGCCCGGCACGCCCCGGCGCACCTCGTCGGAGGTCGCGCCCAGGTGACCGTCGTCGAGCAGGGTGGACGGGTGCACGAGCATGCGCTCGGCGTCGGCGAGATGCCGGTCGCGGTCGCGGGCGGCCGCTCGGAAGACATGGGCCAGCGTTCCCGCATCCGGCCCCAGGGGGTCCGGATCGATGCCGAGCCGGTCGACCAGCGCCAGCGACTCGAGCAGCACGAAGCCCTGGGAGTTCGGTGGGTGCACCAGCACGTCGACCTCGCCGGAGCGGGCCCGGAGCGGAGCGCCGAGGTCCGCCCGGTGCCCGGCCATGTCACCGAGATCGATGGGCACCCCGAGGCTGCGCAGCCCGTCCACGTACCGGGCGCCGACCTCGCCCCCGTACCAGACCGCGGGGCCCCGGTGGGCGATCGCCTGCAGGGTGGCGCCCAGCGCGGGCTGCCGGACGGGCGTGTGGACGGCTGCGGGCCGGCCATCCGGGAAGAACACCGCCCCCAGGCCGGGGTCGGCCCGCAACCGGACGGGGTCCTCCGTCAGCGTCGCTGCGAGCGAGGGCGCCACGTTCACGCCCCCATGGGCGTACGCGATGGCCGCCGTGAAGGCATCGGACCAGGTGAGGTTCGCCCCTTGCTCGTGCAACGCGGCCCACCCGCTCACCGCGCCGGGAACCGTGACGCTCAACGGTCCGTGCTCGGGCATGCGACCTTCACCGGCGGCGGCCGCCGCCGCGGGGTCACTGCCGACGGGGGCACGCCCGCTCCCGTTCACCGCGACCGCGTCTCCGGCGGGATGCTGCACGAGCGCGAAGAGATCGCCTCCGACCCCGCACATGTGCGGGTACACGACGGCGAGCGTGGTCGCGGCGGCGAGCGCGCCGTCGATCGCGTTCCCCCCGCGCTCGAAGGCCACGGCGGCCGCCTCGGTGGCCAGCGTGTGAGGGGTCGCCACGGCCCACGTGCGGCCGGCTGCACGCATCTGCATGCCGGCAGTCTGGCACGAGCGCGCGCGGTCAGCGCTGACAGCCGGGGCACCACCAGACGCTCCGGGCGTGTTCGCCCAGGCGTCGGTGAGCGATCGTGTCGGAGCAGCGGGGACAGGCCCGGCCCGCCAGCCCGTAGACCGCGAGCCCGCCGCGATAGGTCGTACGGCTCGTCGTGGTGAGGTTCATGCGGAGGAGCCGGCCCGCGGTCGAGTACAGGTTCCGACGGGTCGCGAGATCCACCGAACGCAGTGGCCGGCACGGGTCCACCAGGCACGCCCACGCGATTTCGGACCGGTACACGTTCCCGACGCCGGCCGCGACGGTCTGATCGAGCAGCGCCACCCCGATCTCGGTGGAGGGGTCGAGGCGTTCGAGCCTTCGGAGCACCTCGTCGAGGTCGGCATCGTCCAGGCACAGATCGGGGCCCAACAGGGAGAGGACCGGATGCCGCCTCAGCTCGTCAGCGCCGAGTAGCTCGACGATCGGTGCCGAGAAGCAGGCCGCCTCGACCTCGCCCGCCCGGACCGTGACGACCTGGGTTCGCCGGGATCGTCGGCGCCTCGGCTCGTTGCCGAGCAGGTGCCACGATCCGGTCATGCGCAGATGGGTGTGCAGGGTCAGCCCGCCATCGAACCCGATCAGCAGGTGCTTGCCTCGAGCCCATACCCGGTCGATCCGCTCGCCCTCGCGGGGGTGCCGGCCGCGGGGGAACGCCGGCGCCTCGAACCCGGTGAGCTCCTTGCCGGCGAGCGCCGCTGAGAGCGTCGCAGCCGCTCGATGGATCGTGTCTCCTTCCGGCACCTGACCGACCTCAGCCGCGCAACGTCAGCCCGCGGTAGCCCTCGACGAAGCCGGCCGCACGCAACCGCTCGGCCGCCGGCGACGCACCCGACGGCTCGCCGTCGATGCGGAGGAGCTCGATCCGGCGAAGGCGGCCGTCCTTCACGAGCGACGCGAGGGCGTCGGCCCAGACGGCGGCGTCGACCTCGAACGTGGTCAGCGACCTCGCTCCTCGCTCGAGGAACGCCGCGATGGCTCCGTCGACGAGCACGACGTAGGCTCCGGCGGCTCGCGCCGGCCGGCCGGCCCCCTCCGGCCACGGCAGGGCGGCACCGTACGGTTGCGCCGGGTCGGCGGCTGCGAGCACGAGCGACGAGTCGGCCGCCTCGGCAGCGGGCTCCCGCGCCTCGCGGAGCCGGTCGACCGCTCCGGGCAGCGCGAACTGCGCCGCTCCCAGACCGGCCACGAAGTAGCCACGCCGCACGGCGCCGGACTCCTCCATGGCTCGCAACACCGGGTAGATGCCCGCGTATCCGCCCGGGATGCGTTCGGTGAGCGCCGACTCGCGGGTGAGCACCCCGTGGCGATCGAGCAGTTGGAGGGCACGGGCGTGCGCGACCTCGGTCGCGGAGGCCGCCGGCTCGACGAGGGGAGCGGTGAGGGACCATCGTCCCGCCCCGGCGGCCGGGCCCGCGTGTCGGATCGCGCCGGGCCTCGGCCGGCGGCCCGGCCGTGACCCCCGCACCCGGGCGGACGCCCCGCGCACGAAGGCTCGGAGCGGGGCGAGGGTGTCGTTGGTGACCTCGCCCGCCCACACGAGGTCCCAGAGCGCCCTGATCAGGACCCGCTCGTCCGCCGTGCCGGCGGCCCCCACGAGCTCGGGCCAGAAGGATGCGCCGTGATCCGCGAGATGCGTCCGGAGCGCGTCATGGACCGCCCCATCGGGGCGTTCGCCGCCGCCCCGGCCGTCGAGCAGCATGCGGGCCTGTGCTCTGAAGCACAACATCACCCGGCCGTCGTCGGCCCCGAGGCCACCCGCCCCGACCCATACGAGGTCGCCGCTGGACGCAAGCGCATCGAGCTCGGCGGGGCGATAGCCCCGCACGCGCGCCGGCAGGACGTCGGTCTCGAGGATCGACGCGGGGATCGCGGCCCCTTGCAGGTGCCCGATGGCATCGATCAAGGCGTCGGCGGCACCGTTCGGGCGATCGGCGCCCTGCCACCTCGGCAGGAACCGCGCGAGCACGCCGGCATCGACCGGCTCGACCTCGCGGCGCAGCGCCGTCAGCGATCGCTGCCGGAGCCGTCGCAGCACGTCGGTCTCGCACCATTCCCGGTGGACGCCCCCCGGGGTGAACCCGCCCTTCGCAACGGTGCCCTGCGCCTCCAGGTCGTCCAGCGCCTCCGCGACCCGATCCACCGACAGGCCGAAACGCTCGGCCACCTCGTCGGCGACGAACGGGCCGTGCGTGCGCGCGTACCGGGCGACGAGGTCGCGCAGTGGCCGCTCGGTCGGCTCGGTGAACGCCCCGGGCAGCCCTCGGGGGAGCGAGACCCCGAGCGCGTCGCGCAGCCGCGCTGCGTCCTCGACCGCGGCCAGGCGGTCCTCGCCGGCGACCCGGACCACGATCGCGCGGGCGCTGTCGATGAGCGATCGGACCCAGGGTTCGGTGTCGCCGTCGCTCCGCGCGCGCACCTCGTCGGCGGAAAGCGGCCCGAGGTCGCGCAGCAGGTCGTGAACGCCGTCGACACCACGGGCGCGCCGGCCCTCGGCGAGGCGCTGCAGCTCGAGCACGACCTCGTCGATCGCGGCTGGGTCGAGCAGGTCACGCAGCTCCTCGGAGCCGAGCAGCTCCCGGAGCAGGTCGCGATCGAGCGCGAGGGCGGCCGCCCGCCGCTCGGCCAGGGGCGCGTCGCCCTCGTACATGTAGACCGCGATCCACCGGAAGAGCAGCGACTGCGCGAAGGGCGACGGCCGCTCGGTGTCCACGGTCACGAGCTTCGTGCGTCGCGACCGCAGATCACCCATGACCTGTCGGAGCGCCGGCACGTCGAACACGTCGCGCAGGCACTCTCGGGTCGCCTCGAGCAGCATCGGGAACGTCGGATGCTTCGAGGCTTCCGCGAGCAGGTCGGCGCTTCGCTGCCGCTGTTGCCACAGCGGCGTTCGCTTCCCGGGCCGCTGGCGAGGCAGCAGCAGCGCGCGGGCGCTCGCCTCGCGGAAGAAGCTCGCGAACATCGTGGTGCCGGGCAGCGCTTCGACGACCGCCGCTTCCACCTGCTCGGGATCGAAGAGCAGGTCGTCGACCGGAACGCGATCGACGGCTTCCGGCAGGCGGATCACGATGCCGTCGTCGCCCCAGAGCACCTGTGCACCCGGGCCGAACCGTTCCTCGAGACGCGCCTCGATCGCCAGACCCCACGGGGCGTGCACCCGGTTCCCGAACGGAGACAGGATGCAGATGCGCCAGTCGCCGATCTCGTCGCGGAAGCGCTCGACCACGATCGTGCGGTCGTCGGGGATCGATCCGGTCGCCTCGCCCTGCTCTTCGAGGTACGTGACGAGGTTGTCGGCAGCCCAGTCGTCGAGACCGATCTCGTCGCGCAGCCGTGCCAGCGCGGCGTCGCGGCGCTTCCCCCGAAGCTCCCGGGTGAAGGCGCCGATCGCCCGGCCGAGCTCGATCGGCCGCCCCGGCTTGTCCCCGTGCCAGAACGGCATCTTGCCCGGCTCGCCCGGGGCGGGGGAGACGATCACCCGGTCCCTGGTGATGTCGTCGATGCGCCAGCTCGAGGCCCCCAGCAGGAAGACCTCGCCTCGGCGTGACTCGTAGACCATCTCCTCGTCGAGCTCGCCGACCCGGGTGCCGTCGGCGAGGAAGACCCCGAACAGGCCGCGGTCGGGGATCGTGCCTCCGCTCGTGATGGCGAGGCGCCCGGCGCCCTCGCGGGCGCGCACGACGTCGTCCCGGCGATCCCAGACAAGCCGTGGCCGGAGCTCGGAGAATCCGTCGCTCGGATAGCGCCCGGCGAGCAGGTCGAGCACGGCCAGGAAGATCTCCCGTGACAGCTCGGAGTAGTTCGCCGCCCGCCGAACCGTGGCGTAGAGGTCGTCGACCCGCCACTCCTCGACCGCGCACATCGCCACGAGCTGCTGGGCGAGCACGTCGAGTGGATCGCGGGGCACGCGGGTCTCCTCGATGGCCCCGTCGAGCATGCGTTCGGCGACGACCGTTGCCTCGAGCAGGTCGCCGCGGAACTTCGGGAAGATCTTCCCGCGGCTCGGCTCGCCCACCTGGTGGCCAGCGCGGCCGATGCGTTGGAGACCGCTCGCCACCGACCCGGGGGATTCGACCTGCACGACGAGATCGACCGCGCCCATGTCGATGCCTAGCTCCAGGCTGCTCGTCGCGACGATCGCCGGCAGGCGGCCAGACTTGAGCGCGTCCTCGATCTCGAGGCGCTGCTCCCGCGCGACCGAACCGTGGTGGGTGCGCACGAGGTCCTCGTCGGCGAGCTCGTTGAGCTGGGCGGCGAGGCGCTCGGCGAGCCGGCGACCGTTGGCGAACACGATCGTCGATCGATGCTCGCGGATCAGCTCGAGCAGTCGAGGGTGGATCGCCGGCCAGATCGACGTGCGCTGCGGGCCCGCGGCGGCGGGGCCGCCGGTGGGCAGATCCATCGGCTGCCCGAGCGTGGACATGTCCTCCACCGGCACGATGACCTCGAGCTCCATCGGCTTGCGATGCCCGGCGTCGACGATCGCGACCGGCCTCGGCTCGCCGTCCTCGCGGTGTCCTCCGAGGAACCTGGCGACCGTCTCCAGCGGGCGCTGGGTCGCCGACAGTCCGATGCGCTGGGGCGGCCGGTCAGCCAAGCTTTCGAGGCGTTCGAGCGAGAGCGCGAGATGGGCACCCCGCTTCGTTCCCGCCAGCGAGTGGATCTCGTCGACGATCACCGTGGTGACGCCTCGGAGCGTCTCGCGGGCCGACGACGTGAGCATCAGGTAGAGGGACTCCGGGGTCGTGATCAGGATGTCCGGCGGGTGTGCGAGCAGCTGCCGCCGCTCACGGGCGGGGGTGTCGCCCGTGCGCACACCGACCACCGGCTCGTGAGCGAGCCCGGCCGATCCCTCGCGCTCCGACGCGTGGCGGATGCCCGCGAGCGGCGCCCGCAGGTTCTTCTCGACGTCGACCGCGAGCGCCCGCAGCGGCGAGATGTACACCACCCTGGTGCGGCCCTTGGGGTCGGACGGGGGCGGCTCGTTCGCGAGCCCGTCGATCGCCCACAGGAAGGCCGCGAGCGTCTTCCCCGAGCCGGTCGGCGCCAGCACCAGGGTGTGCTCGCCCTTGGCGATCGCCCGCCACCCCTTGGATTGCGCCGGCGTGGGTGTGTCGAACGACGCATCGAACCATGCGCGAACGGCGGGGGAGAAGGGGGCGGAGCTCACCCGTCAACGCTATCTCGGAACGCCGACATGTGAGCGCCCGGGACCGCTGCCCGCCGACGGTAGGATGCGGGCCATGCCGCGCCGGACTTCCCTTGGTGCCGCCGTGCCCATCGTCGTCGCCTTGCTGGTCTGCACCGGGCCGGCGCTCGTCGGCACCGGGGCCGCGCTCGCGCAGACGCGGACCGAGTCGCCTTCCCCTTCCCAGCCTCCCGGGGCGGATGTGGCGCGCACCGAGGACCAAGTGGTGCTCTCAGGGACGGTCGTGGTGCCGCGAGGGCGGTCGGTCGGCGAGGTCGTCGTCTTCCACGGACGCGCGATCGTCGCCGGAGTCGTCGTGGGAGACGTCGTCGTCGTCGACGGTCCGGTCGTGGTCTCGGGGCAGGTGAGCGGCTCGGTGGTCACGCTGAACGGGCCGATCCGGCTCGCGTCGACGGCCTCGATCGGGGGAGACGTGCTCGGATCGGAGAGCGTGCGACTGGAGCCGGGCGCCCTGGTCCGCGGCGACGTGCGCGAAGACGTGTCGATCACCCCGCGCGGCGCCCTCGCCGCCCTCGGCGCGCTGCTCGGGGCCGTCGCGATCGCGTTCTCGGCCCTGCTCCTGTTGCTGGTGCTGCT
>DASZOO010000248.1:0-65486 GCA_035550775.1 Actinomycetota bacterium
CCCGGGGCGCCGTCGTCGCAAGTGGGAGCTGCTCGCCGTCGCCTTCACGTTCGTGATGGCGCTCTCTCGCGTGTACCTGTCCGCGCACTGGTTCTCCGACGTGCTCACCGGCGTGCTGCTCGGTACGAGCATCGCGCTCGGCGCGGCGGCGATCGTCACCGAGATCACGAACCTGCTGACCGAACGCGGCGCGATCCCGAGCCCGCCGGCGCCTCCGGGCGACCCGCTGGATCCCCAGCTGTCCTAGGCGTCTGCCGCGGCTCAGGCGGTGGCGGGGGCCGTCTCCGGCTGCTCGTCGCTCGGCGCCGGGCGACGCCAGTCCTTCTTCGCACGCCAGATCAGGTAGGTGAACGCCCCGATCGGGATCTGGATGCCGTAGGTCAACGCCCGGAACATCAGCACGCCAGCGACGATCGCCGCCTTCTCCTCCTGCGAGGCCCCGGCTGCGAGTCCCCCGATGTACCCGAGATCGATCACGCCGACGCCGCCCGGGGTGATCGGAACGGCCGAGAGCAGGCGGCCGAAGGCGAAGACCGCGAACACCCGCGCGGTGCTCACCTCTTCCTCCGAGATGCCCATGTGGCGCAAGGAGAACAGCAAGACGACGGCCAACGCGACCTGGCTCAGGATCGTCGTCAACGTCAGTCGCACCCATCGACGCTCGACCAGGCCGATCGTGTCCGCGCGGAACTGCACGGCGCGGTCGCCCGTATCGGTGCGCGGCGACTTGCCGAACAGCCGCAGGAAGAACGAGAGCACCGCGCCGACCCCGTCGCCGACACGCCGGGCGAGGTGCTCGCTCGCGAACAGCGCGGCGAGCAACCCCACCGCGACCGCCAGCACCGCGACACCGACGATCGCCGCGACGAGGTAGGCCGACCCACTCTGTCCCGTGATGACCAGGATCACGATGGAGATCACGGGCAATGCCAGCTTCACGAAGATGTTCCAGATGCCGGTCACCCCGACGTAGAGGGCGACGTCGGTACCGGTGAACCCCCACGACTTCAGGATCGTGTACGTGAGGCCGACCGCGATCGCGCCGCCTCCTGGGAGGGTGTTCGCGACCGACGTCGTCGTTTGCGTGAGCACCGCGGCCCTGGAGAGCTTGAGTCCCGGCAACGCGGCCATGTTCGCCAGCCAATAGGTGAACAGGTTGAACACCGTCACCCCCACCAGCGACACCGCTTCGAGCAGGGTGAGCGATCCGAACGCCTTCCACACCTCGCCGTAGTCGGCGACCTTCGGGATCGCGAAGACGAAGATCCCGACGACGATCAACAGCGAGAACACTCCCGCGGCGATCCGCCGGGCGGGCGAGTGGGAGCGGCCGACGGCCTCGTCGGGGGGCGGCTCGCTCGTCGTCGAGGCGTCGACGGTCGTCGCGGCGTCGTCGGTCATGTGTCGGTCAGGATATCCCCTTGGGCGAGCCGAGCGCGGACACACCGCGCTCGGCTAGTCTCCGCGGGATGGAACCGTCGCCCTCCCCGGAAGCACCAGAGCCGACCGTCGCCGCGGGGCGTGTGCATCGGCAACGCCGTCCCACCGGGGAAGCTCCCCCGTTGCCGCGTGCGCCGGGGACGGCACGATGGTGGTTGGCGCTCGCCGCCGTGGTGGTGCTCGGCGTCCTGGTCGAGGCGTGGATCCGCGGCAACGACGACATCCACGAGATCGGCGACGCGGTCCTTCGGGCCTTCGAGGACATCCGCACACCGTTCCTCACCGGCATCGCCAAGACGGTCGCCGCGCTGACGACGTTCGGGGTCGTGCAGGTGCTGCGCGTCGCCCTGGCGATCGCGTTGATCGTCACGAAGCGCTTCCGCCACCTCGTGGTCGCGCTCGCGACGTTCGTGATCAGCGACTGGCTCGTGCTCACGTTCCTCGACGTGCAGCTCCCGCCGGGCGACGTCACCCCGCTCATCGACCAGACGGATTTCCGGTTCCCGTCGTGGCCGATGACCGCGTTCGCGATCACGGTCTTCACAGTGCCGTTCGTGCTCGCCCCGGCCGGGGACGTCAGGAAGCGAGCGATGGCCGTCGCGTGGGCGATCGTGGTGCTCGTCGCGCTCTCCCGGCTCTACCTCGGCGCCGACTACCCGTCGAACGTCGTGTACGCGGCCGTGTTCAGCTGGTTGCTGACGGAGACCTTGTTCCGCTGGTTCGTACCCGACGAGTCGTTCCCGGTGAGCTACCGTCGAGGAGGCAACGCGGCCCATCTCGATCTCGGCGGCGCCCGGGCCGAGGCGGTGCGGCACGCGATGGCCGATCAGGTCGGGCTGGACGTGACCGGGGTCGAGCCGTTCGGCCTCGAAGGCTCCGGTGGCTCGTCGCCGCTGCGCATGACCCTGTCCGACGGGTCACGGGTCTTCGGGAAGATCTACGCGAGGAGCCACGTGCGTGCCGATCGCTGGTACCGGGTGGGGCGCACGATCCTCTACGGCAAGCTGGAGGACGAGGCTCCGTTCGGCTCCGTGCGCCGGCTCGTCACCTACGAGGACTACGCGCTGCGGTTCCTCGCGATGAACGACGTGAAGGTCGCCCGTACGTGGGGCGTCGTGGAGCTCACGCCGAACAGCGAGTACATGCTGGTCACGGAGTTCTTCGAGGATTCCAAGAACCTCGGCGACTCGGAGATCGACGACGGGGTGATCGACGAGGGCCTGCGGCTGGTCCGTCGGTTCTGGGACATCGGCGTGGCTCATCGAGACATCAAGCCGGCGAACCTGCTGGTGCAAGGAGGACGGCTGCAGCTGGTCGACGTGTCCGGGCTCGAGGTGCGCCCGAGCCCCTGGCGGCAGGCCGTCGATCTCGCGAACATGATGCTCACCCTCGCGCTGCAGACCGATCCGGATCGGGTGTACGAGCGGGCGGCCGCGTGGTTCACCCCGGACGAGATCGCCGAGGCGTTCGCCTGCGCCGAGGGCATGGCCGTGCCCACCGAGCTCTCGGGGCGTCTCAAGCAGGACCCTCGTCCGATCCTGGACCGTTTCAAGGAGCTCGCGCCGGCTCACCAGCCGGTCTCGATCCAGCGGTGGAGCGTGCGGCGCCTCGCACTGGTGGCAGGGGCGATCGTCGGAGGACTCGTCCTGATCGCGATGGCGGTCGACTCGCTGTTCGCCGGGCTTCGCTGACCACCGGACGGGTCAGTCCTTCGCAAGGATCACCAGTGGCTTGGAGCGCGGCCCCTGGTCTTCGTAGACCCCGATCAGCTCGCCGTCGCGTGCCGTTGCGGCGTAGGGGCCCCGAATGCCCGCGGGCGCGAGTGGACGCCCGTACCTCGCCGCACGGGCCTCTTCGTCGTCGAGCGTCACGCCCGGAAGGTGCGCTACGGCCGCGTCGACCGGCAGCGGGACGCCAGGGTCATCGGGAGGACCGGCCTCGGCGACCTCGAACGATCCGATGCGGGTGCGACGCAGAGCGGTGAGGTGCGCGCCGCAGCCGAGCGCCGTTCCCACGTCGGCGGCCAACACCCGCACGTACGTCCCCCCGCTGCAGGTGATCGTGGCATCGACGACATCTTCCCGACGGGCCGTGACCTCGAACCGCTCGACGTGGATCGATCGGGGGGCGGCCTCGAGCACCTCCCCCTCGCGGGCGGCTTGATAGAGCTTGCGACCACCGACCTTCACGGCCGAGTACGCGGGCGGTCGCTGCTCCGAGTCACCCACGAGGGCCGCCACGGCGCGCGCGAGCTCGTCGTCGCCGACCTCGACCGGACGCACCCGGGTGAGCTCGCCGTCGGCGTCGAGCGTGGTGGTCTCGATCCCGAGCCGGAACGTGGCCTCGTACGTCTTGGGCAGCGCTCCCAGGAATCGGAGGAACCTCGTCGCCCGGCCGGCCCCCATGACCAACAGACCGGTCGCCATCGGATCGAGCGTGCCCGCATGGCCGACCTTCCTGATGCCGAGCGCCCGCCGCACCATCGCCACGGCGTCGTGCGACGTGATCCCCCGAGGCTTGTCGATGAGCAGCAGGCCCTCCGGCCCCCGGCCGGAGGTGACGCCGCTCACGAGGCGACGGGCTCGCCCCGCAACACGGCCGCGAGGCGTTCGACCGTCTCGGCCGGGCCGTGCGAGGACGTGTACCCCGCAGCCAGGCGATGACCGCCCCCTCCGAACGCGGCGGCCACCGACGCGAGGTCATGATCGCCGCGGGATCGCACGCTCACCTTGAAGCGACCGTCCTTCTGCTGCTTCACGAGGGCGGCGACATCGACGTCGCGCGCGGTGCGGATCACGTCGATCAGGTCGTCGGTCTCGGACGGATGCACGCCCGATGCCTGCAGATCTGACTGGGTGAGATACGTCCAGATCAGGTCGGCGTCCGGCACGTGCTCGAGTCGCCCGAGCGCGACCCCGACGAGCTGCAGATAGGGAGGGCGGTTGTCCTCGTACAGAGCCTGCACGAGCCGGGAATGGTCGAACGGGTGCTCGCGCAAGCGGGCGGCGACGCGCAGGGTCTCGGGGGTCGTGGCCTCGTACTGGAACTTGCCGGTGTCGGTCACGAGGCCCGCATAGAGGCAGACGGCGGTCTCGTCGGTCATCTGGCCGCCCATCGCCTCGATCAACCGGAAGACCATCTCGCACGTCGAGGAGGCTCCCGGATCGATCAACGGGATCGTGCCGAGCCCGTCGTTGGACCGGTGATGGTCGATCCAGATCAACTCCCGTGCGCGGCTCGCAGCGTGCCCGAGCTGTGCGAGCCGGTCGAACGCGGCGCAATCGCACGTCACCATCACCGCCGGCTCCTTGGGGAACTCCCTCGGCGGCACGAGACGGTCGGCTCCGGGCAGCATCGCGGCCCACCGCGGCGGCTCGAGCGGCTCGTTCGGATACGAGCAGACCGTCTCGACGCCTCGGGAACGCAGGAAGGCGGCGAGGCCCAGCATGGAGCCGAGCGCGTCGGCATCGGGGTTCACGTGGCAGGCCAGCGCGACCTCGGTCGCATCGGAGAGCACTCCGGCCGCCGCCCGGTAGTCAAGGCTCATCGATCGTCCTCCGCGGGCTGCAGGCCCGCGATCAGCTCGTCGATGCGCCGGCCCTGTTCGTACGTCGTGTCCTCTTCGAACTCGAGCTCGGGGAGGTACTTCAACCGCACCTGCTTCCCGATCACCGAGCGGAGGTGCGATCTCGCCGATCGGAGCGCCGCCCGGGTTCCCGCCTTGGCCCGGTCGTCGCCCATCGACGAATACGCCACCCAGGCATGGCGGAGGTCGGGCGAGACCCTGACGCCCACCACGGTCACGAATCCGACGCGTGGGTCCTTGAGCTTCGGGATCTCCTCGGCGAGGATCTCGCGGAACTCCTCGCCGACCCGTTCGGTGCGCGGGGTCTCGGTCATGCTTCCAGCCTACCGGCGCTCAGTCGTCCGGAGCGTGCATCGTGACCTCGACCTCGAGCACCTCGACCGAGGGCCATGTGTCGACGAACCGAGCGATCTCGTCGGTGACCTGCCGGAGATGGAACTCCCCCGCTCCAAGCGCGGCCACCCCGATCGTGGCCCGCTGCCACAGGTCCTGATGGTCGACCTCCGACACGCTCACGTTGAACCGCTGGCGCATCGCCGCGCTCAACGCCTTTACGACGTGGCGCTTCTGCTTCAGGGAATGACTCTCACGGATGCGCAGGTCGAAGCGCTGCAGCGCGACCAGCATCAGATCGAGCGGGCCACCTCACGAACCTCGAAGGCTTCGATCACGTCGCCTTCCTTGATGTCCTGGAACCCCTCGATGCCGATGCCGCATTCGTAGCCCGACGCGACTTCCCTCACGTCGTCCTTGAACCGACGGAGCGACCCGATCCTGCCCTCGTACACGACCACTCCGTCGCGCACGAGACGCACGCGCGCGTCTCGCGGGATCGTGCCCTGCGTGACGTAGCAGCCGGCCACGACCCCCAGCCTCGGAACCCGGAACGTCTGGCGCACCTCCGCCTGGCCGAGCTCGACCTCCTGCTTCTCGGGCGCGAGCATGCCCGAGAGCGCCGCCTTGATGTCGTCGATCGCGTCGTAGATCACGCGATAGGTGCGGATGTCGACACCTTCTCGTTCGGCGAGGTCGACCGCCTGCTTGTCCGGCCGGACGTTGAACCCGACGACGATCGCATCGGAGGCCATCGCGAGCGAGACGTCGTTCTCCGTGATACCGCCGGCGGCGCTGCGAACGATGTTCACCCGAACCTCGTCCTGCGGCAGCTTCAGGAACGCGTCGGTCAGCGCGCCCATGGATCCCTGTACGTCGGTCTTGACGACCAGGTTGAGCTCGGGGATCTCCGACCGCTCCGCTTGCCGCATCAGATCCGAGAGCGTCGGTGGGCGGCTGATCACGAGCTCCGCGGCCCTGGCCCTGGCCTCGCGTTCGTCGGCGACATGGCGGGCCTCGCGTTCGTCGGCGACCTCACGGAACTCGTCGCCGGAGGCCGGCACCGCTTCCCAGCCCAGCAGCTGCACCGGCTTCGATGGACCGGCGACCCTCACGGGCGCGCCGTTCTCGTCCTGCATCGCGCGGATCTTGCAGTAGGTGGTGCCGGAGACCAACGCGTCACCGATGTCGAGCGTGCCCCGTTGCACGAGCACCGTCGCCACCGGGCCCCGGCCCTTGTCCAGATGCGCCTCGATCACGGTGCCTCGCGCCGGACCGGTGGGCACGCCCTTCAGCTCCTCGAGGTCGGTGACCAGCAGGATCGTCTCGAGCAGGGTGTCGAGGTTGGTCTTGGCCTTCGCGGACACGTCGACGAACTCGGTGTCACCACCCCACTCCGAGGGCACGAGCCCGCGTTCAACGAGCTGCTGGCGAACGCGGGTCGGATCGGTGCCCTCCTTGTCGACCTTGTTCACCGCCACCACGATCGGCACGCCGGCGGCCTTGGCATGGTCGAGCGCCTCGACGGTCTGCGGCATGACGCCGTCGTCGGCGGCCACCACCAGGACCGCGATGTCGGTCACCTGGGCTCCACGTGCCCGCATGGCCGTGAACGCCTCGTGACCGGGCGTGTCGATGAAGGTGATGTCGCGGTCGCCGACGTGTGCCTGGTACGCACCGATGTGTTGGGTGATCCCTCCGAACTCGCCCGCGACCACGTCGGTCTCGCGGATCGCGTCGAGCAGCTTGGTCTTGCCGTGGTCGACGTGGCCCATCACCGTGACGACCGGCGGCCTGGGAGCGAGGTCGCCCTCATCGGCGGCCTCACCGGCCTCCTCGGCGACGAGATCGTCCTCGAAGCCGACGATCTCGGCCTCCATGCCGAGCTCGCCCGCCACGAGCGTGATCGCCTCGTCGGACAGCGACGTGGTGGCCGTCGCCATCTCGCCGGCCAGGAACAGGATCTTCACCATGTCGGCCGGACTCCTGCTGACGCGCTCAGCGATGTCCTGGGGGGTGGCGCCTCGGACGACACGAAGCGTCGGAACCGCCGGTTCGGCCGGGGTCCGCGCCACGCGAGGTGGACGCCGCGCGCCTGCTGCGGGAACCGAGGGGGGCGCCTCGGCCGCCGGCGCAGCCGGCGCCTCGGCTGCCGGCGAGCCGGGCTGTGCCGCCGCGGGCTCCTCGGCCGCGAGCTCGGCCGCCGGTTGCGTGGTCGCCGCCGGCTCCGCAGGAGGCGTCTCGGCGGCCGCCGGCTGCTTCTTCGCGGCTGGCTTCTTGGGCTTGCGCGGGGCGGGCGGTGGCTCGAGCACCTCACGACGCTTCGGCGCCTCGGTGGCCTTGCCCCCGGACGCACGCAGCCTGGGCACGAGATCCTCCGGCACGCTGGACGAGGCCGACTTGCCGGACACGCCCATGTGTTCCAGCGTCGCCAGCAGTTCCTTGCTGGTGACTTCCAGCTCCTTCGCCAGTTCGTGAACCCTCACGCCGCTCCGATCCGCTCGACCTCGAGCATCAGCCTACCCACTTCCTCGCTGCCCAGGCCTGTCCGCAACGCCCTGCCCAACACGCCCGCGCGGCCCGCATCGGCCAGGCAGTCCGGGTCGGGGTGCACGTACGCGCCGCGGCCCGACGCGCTGGCGGCGGGATCCACCCGAAGCTCCCCGGATACGACCACCACGCGCACGAGCGCCGACTTCGGACCGCGCGACCGGCACCCGACGCAGGTGCGGATCGGCTCGGCCGACACATCGTCACTCCGCAGCCGGTGCCTCCGCCGGCGACGCGCCCTCCGCCGCGGGCGCTTCCTCCCCCGCGGGCGCTTCCTCCCCCGCAGGCGCTTCCTCGCCCGCGGGCGCTTCCTCCCTCGCGGGCGCTTCCTCGGCCGCGGGCGGTGCCGGGGCGGGGGCCGCTGCCGCGCGAGCCTCGTCCGCGGCCTGGGTCTCCGACTTGATGTCGATGCGCCAGCCGGTCAGACGGGCGGCAAGCCGTGCGTTCTGTCCTTCCTTGCCGATCGCGAGCGAGAGCTGGTAGTCGGGCACGATCACCATCGCCGTGCCGGTGCCCTCGTCGATGCGCACCTCCCTCACCTTGGCGGGCTGGAGAGCGTTGGCGACGAACTCGGCCGCGTTGTCGGACCAGGGGACGACATCGATCTTCTCGCCTCGGAGCTCGTTCACCACCATCCGCACGCGTGACCCCTTCGGACCGACACATGCGCCGACCGGGTCGACCCCTGGCTCGTTGGAGACCACGGCGATCTTCGAGCGGTGCCCCGGCTCGCGAGCCACGGCCCTGATCTCGACGATCCCCTCTTCGACCTCGGGCACCTCCATGGCGAACAGGGCCTTGAGCAGTCCGGGGTGCGATCGGCTCACGACGATCTGCGGTCCCTTCGTGCCCTTGCGAACCTCCGTGATGTAGGCCTTGAGCCGCTCGCCGTGGCGGTAGGGCTCGGTCGGAACCTGCTCGGCCTGTGGCAGGAGCGCCTCCACCTTGCCGAGGTCGAGCAACGTGTACCGGCGCTCCTGCTGCTGCACGATGCCCGTGACCACGTCGCCCTCGCGCCCAGCGAACTCCTCGTAGGTCATCTCTCGTTCCGCATCGCGGAGCTTCTGGAAGATGACCTGCTTGGCCGTCTGCGCGCCGATACGGCCCTTGAACTCGTCGGTGACCTCGACCTCCTCCTCGCCCAGGACCTTCATCTCGAGTGTCGGCTCGGCGCCCTCCTCGACGGGCGGCATCTCGATCTCCTCGAGATCCTGCTTCCACATCCGGAGGTCGCCGCTCTCGGAGTCGATCACGGCACGGAAGCCCACGAAGTCGTCGTCGGCGTTCGGGTTCTCCTGCTTCCACCACGTCTTGTACGCGGACGCCATCGCCTCCTCGAGTCCCAGCAGGATCGTCTCGAATGCGATGCCCTTCTCTCGTTCCAGTTCCCGCAGCGCGGCGATCATCTCGGCGTTCATGCGTTGCTCCTCTTCAGCTCGGCGGCCCAGTCGACGACCGTGCGCGCCGAGGCGATCTCGGCGAGCGGCACCCGCAACGCCTCGTCGCCGATCACGAGAGTGATCCCCTCGTCGTCGGCATCGGCCAGCCTGCCCGTATGGGTCCTCGACCCGGCCAGGGGTGCCGTCGTCTTCACCTTCACCTGCTCACCCACGGCGCGCCCGAAGTGCTCGGGCCGCCGCAACGGCCGCTCGAGACCGGGTGACGAGATCTGCAGGTCGTACGGGCCGGTCTCGTAGCCCTCGGCGTCGAGACGGCGCGACACCAGCTCCGAGAGCCGAGACAGCGTGTCGAGGTCGACGCCGTCGGGTCCGTCGACGATCACGCGAAGGACCTTCCGGCCGCCTTCGCGACCTCGGGTCACGTCGTACAACCGAAGGCCTTGGGCCTCGACCACGGGCCCGAGCAGGGCTTCCACATCCACCGCTCGACCCTCCCCTACGAACGAGAAGGTGGGCGCGAGCCCACCTCCGAACACACGTCTGCGACTCCAGTACGAGTACGAGTATAGCCCACGACCTGCGGGAACGGCCCGGGATGCGGATCGCGCGGGACTAGGGCGCCGCCGCGAGCAGGTCCAGGACCGCCTGGGCCGACCCCTCGACCGTTGCGTGGGAACGCTCCCCCGTCGAGCGCAGCTTCAAGTCCACCGATCCCTCGGCGAGGCCGCGTTTGCCCACGGTGACCTGGACGGGGTAGCCGACGAGGTCCGCATCGGCGAACTTGACCCCGGCTCGCTCATCGCGATCGTCGAGCAGCACCTCGACGCCCAGCGCAGCGAGCTCGTCGTGGATGCGGACGCCCTCGCGCACGACGTCGTCGTCGTCTGCGTTGGCCATGATCACGACGACCTGGAACGGCGCCAGGTGCTTGGGCCAGACGATGCCCTGCTCGTCGTGGTGCTGTTCCACGACCGCCGCGAGGATGCGGCTGATGCCGATGCCGTAGCAGCCCATCTCGTAGGGCCTCTGGGTGCCGTCCTCGTCCTGGAACGTGGCCTCGAGGGGTGCGGAGTACTTCGTGCCGAGCTGGTAGATGTGGGCGACCACGATCGATCGGCCGAGCCGCAAACGCCCGCCGTCGACGGGACACGTGTCGCCTTCACGGAACTCCACGAGGTCCTCCCACCGATCGACCCGGAAATCTCGCCCGAGGTTGGCGCCGGTGACGTGCCGGTCGGGCTCGTTCGACCCAGTCACCCAGTCGGCGCCGCCGCGGACGAGCTCGTCGGCGAACATCTCGACGTCATCGCCGAAGCCCTGAGGTCCGACGTAGCCCTTGGCGAACCCGCGCCGGTCGAAGTCCTCGTCGTCGAAGGGCCGCACCCGCTCGGGGAACACGAGCTTCTCGAGCTTGTTCACGCTGACCTCGCGGTCGCCGGGCACGAGCACGGCGACGGTGCGCGAGCCGACGTCGAACATCACGCACTTCAACGTCCGCGACGCATCGATGCCCAGGAAGGTCGCGAGGGACTCGATCGTGGGAGTACCCGGCGTGTCGACCACCGTCAACGGCTCGACACCCGGGCCGGCCGGTGGCGGCGCCCCCGGGCGGGCCGCCTCGACGTCGGCGAGGTAGTCACCGTTCTCGCATTCCACGAACAGGTCTTCACCGACGTCGGCCCGGGCCATGAACTCGTGGTTCACGCCGCCGCCGATCTGTCCCGGGTCGGCCTCGACCACCGCCAGGTCGAGCCCGATCCTGTCGAAGATGCGAACGTAGGCCTCGTACATGACGCGATAGCTCTCGCTCAACCCGGCCGCGTCGCGATCGAACGAGTAGGCGTCCTTCATCAGGAACTCCCGGACCCGCAGCAACCCGAACCGCGGACGGAACTCGTCGCGGTACTTCCACTCGACCTGATAGAGGTTCACGGGCAGGTCCCGGTAGCTCGGCAGGTCGCCGGCCACCAACGGCGTCACGACCTCCTCTTCGGTCGGCCCGAGCAGGAGGTCACGGCCGTGTCGATCGGTGAACCGGAAGAGCGTCTCGCCGTACAGCTCGTAGCGGCCCGTCGCCTTCCAGGGTTTCGCGGGCAGCACGATCGGCATGCGGATCTCCACGGAGCCCGCAGCCTCCATCTCCTCTCGAACGATCGATTCGATCGTGCGCATCACGCGCATGGCCAGCGGCAGGGTCACGTACGCGCCCGCCATCACCTGGCGGATGAATCCCGCCCGCAGCAGCAGACGATGTGACGCGATCTCCGCGTCGGCCGGATCGTCGCGCAGGGTGGGAACGAACAACTTCGACAGACGCATAGGGGGCACAGGATAGCGGCCGATCGGAGCGGCCCCGCCTGCGGACCGTTGACGGACCCCGGCCCTGCGGTCACAATCGCGGCCATGCCGACGCGTGTGATCCGCTGGTCCTGGCGCCGGGGCTCCGAGAGCCCGGCGCTCGCGCGCGTCTAGTCACCGCAGCCCCACCCTCGACACCGCGAACCCCGGGCGACCCCCCGGGGTCGTTCGCTCTCTGAGGAGGCCCGACAGTGGAACCACGGATCCGCCCCGACCGCGAGTCCTTCGACATGCTCGCGGCCGAGTGGCCGATCGTGCCGGTCTGGGCGGAGCTGCTGGCCGACGTGTCCACGCCCGTCGGTTTGTTCCCCTCGCTCGCGGGGAGCGGCCCCGGCCTGCTCCTGGAGTCGGTGGAGCGATCCGAACGATGGGGCCGCTACTCCTTCGTCGCGGGTGACCCGGCGGCGATCCTCCTCGGTGACCGCGACGGCGTGCACATCACCGACATCGCTCGCGAGCTGCCGATCCCGCCGGCCGACGGCCCGCCACGTCAGGCCCTGATCGAGACGGCGCGATCGCTGCGGGCCCCGCGGCTGCCGGACCTGCCGGCGCTCACGGGAGGGTTGATGGGCTATGTCGCCTACGAGGCCGCGGAGCTGCTGGACGGCCATCCGGTTCCCGACCCATCGTCGGCCCCCGTGCCCCCGATCGCGCTCCTGGTCATCGATCGCGCGATCGTCTTCGACCACTGGAGGCAGCGTCTGCTTCTGGTGGCACACGTCCCCGCCGGGCGCTACGACGACGGCGTGGCGGCCGTTCGGGAGCTCGCCGATCGCGTCGGCCACGCGAGCCCGCCCGGACTCGAGGCCGTTCCGCCCACGGATGTGTCCGCACGCGACGGCACGTCGAACATGTCCGACGATCGATACCGCGAGATCGTCTCCTCGTTCAAGGAGCACATCCTGGCGGGTGACATCTTCCAGGGCGTGGCGTCCCGACGCGTCACGTTCCCCGCACCCGACGGCGGGTACTCGATCTATCGCCGTCTGCGGGTCGCCAACCCTGCGCCCTACATGTTCTTCCTACGGATGATGGGCATCGAGCTCGCGGGGTCCTCCCCCGAGCCGCTGGTTCGCGTCGAGGAAGGCCGGGTCTCCACTCGACCGATCGCGGGCACCCGGCCACGAGGTGAGACCGAGGTCCGCGACCGGCTGCTGGAGCACGAGCTGCTCGCCGATCCGAAGGAGCAGGCCGAGCATGCGATGCTGGTCGACCTGGCCCGCAACGACCTCGGAAGGGTCTGCATCGCGGGCAGCGTCGAACCGACCCAGCTGATGGAGGTCGAGCGGTTCACGAAGGTGATGCACATCGTCTCGACGATCGAGGGCGACTTGCGCCACGACATGCACCCCCTCGACGCCCTCGCCGTCACCTTCCCGGCCGGCACGTTGAGCGGCGCTCCGAAGCACCGCGCCATGGAGCTGATCGCGTCGCACGAGCCCGACGCTCGAGGGCCGTACGGCGGCGCGGTCGGGTACTGCACGTTCCAGGGAGATCTGGACTTCTGCATCACGATCCGCACGGCGGTCGTCAAGGACGGGAAGGCACACCTGCAGTCGGGCGCCGGCATCGTCGCCGATTCCGACCCGCAGACCGAGCTCGACGAGACGAAGGCGAAGGCATCGGCGCTGCTCCCCGCGGTCGTCCCAGGGCGAGACGGCCACCTCGACGCCGAGGGGGCGGTGCGATGATCCTGGTCGTCGACCACTACGACTCGTTCACCTACAACCTGGTGCAGCTCGTGGAGAGCCTCGGACACGCGACCGAGGTCGTGAAGAGCGATGCGGAGCCGGCCGCGGCGCTCATCGCCCGCTCACCGGAGGCGGTCATCCTCTCCCCGGGGCCCGGCAGACCCGAGGCGGCGGGGTGCTTCACGGCGCTGCTCGACGACCTGCCCGCCGAGACCCCGGTGCTCGGCGTCTGCCTGGGTCACCAGGCGATCGGCATCGAGTACGGCGGCACGGTCGACCGGACCGAGCCCGTGCACGGCAAGGCGTCCTCGGTGCACCACGATGGGGCCGGCATCTTCGGAGGCGTTCACGATCCCTTCGAGGCGGGCCGCTACCACTCCCTCGTCGTCGAGCGAGGCGACCTGCCGGCGGAGCTCGTGCTCACGGCCTGGACCGACGACGGCCTCGTGATGGGCACGCGGCACCGCGAGCTGCCCCGCTACGGGGTGCAGTTCCACCCCGAGAGCATCCTGACGCCCGAGGGCCCGACGATCGTCCGGAACTTCCTGGCGCTCACGCGTTGACGCGGGGCCTCAGCGTGGCCCTGGGCACCTGGGCCCGTAGGCGAACCTCGCGCTGCCCTTCGACACGCGGCACCCACGCGTGTCGACCGCCACGAACGCCCCGGCGGGCACACGCTTGAGCTGGTCGAGCAGCCCGTTGGTCCATGCGGGGTCGCGTGTCCCCTGGAAGTACCAGTCGCTGCCGTTGTCGGCGACGATGACGCCGTAGCGCTTCATCGCCCGCAACACCACCTTCGCGTGGCCGCCGAACCGCGAGAGGTCGAAGCCACCCTTGAGACGGAACCGAGCGCCCATCGGCGGACATCGCCGGTCGGCTTGCCCCGCCTGGTGCCGCGCCGGCCACACGTACCGGCGGCTCGTGCACGACACCGTGAACCGGATGGCGTGGTCGATCTCGCCTGCCAGCACCTCGTCCCACCGCACGAGGCCGGGGAAGATCGGCAGCCCGGCGGCATCGGCGCTGGTCCACCCGGCCGGCCGGAGCCGGTTCGAGCCGAGATCGAAGATCGCCCCGCTGCCGGCGCGCGGGTCGCCCTCGTTCCACCGGGCCGCGAACAACTCGTAGAGGGTGCAGGTGTCTTCGTCGATCATCAGGGCGTGCCGGTCTGAGCCGCCCTCGACCGGCGTGTCGCCGTCGAACGGGTAGGGGCCGTCGTCGCTCTCGCTCGCATACTGGAAGGCCACGAACACGTCGGGTTGCCCGGCGCCGACGACCTCGTAGGGCATGCCGTAGTCGGGCGGCCCGAAATCCGGGTGCAGGTCGGTGCGCCCGGCGTGGGTCGAGCGCTTCCACAGCGAGTTCTTGGGATGCTTCGGGAGTCGCGCGACGTTCAGGTGCCACACGTTGTCGCTCGGGAAGACCTCGCAGGTCGTGTCCGGCACGGGCGCACGTCGGGCCGGGACCGCCACCGAGGGGGTGGTCGCCTTCGCGGGTGCGATCGCCGCGACCAGCACGATCGTGGCGATCGTGGCGATCGATCCCCCCTTCATCCGTGACATGCGGCAGGTATCGGCGGTCGCGGCAGGAGAAGTTGAGGAGCGACGACCTCGTTCGGGATCGCCTACACCGCCCCCTCGCCGGCGGCCGCCTTCTCGGCCGCGACCGCCCGGGCCTCGACGAGCAGCGCGTCGACGAGCTCTGATTCCGGCACCTTCGCCACCACCTCGCCTCGGCGGATGATGAACCCGAGGCCGTTCCCGCTCGCGATGCCGACGTCGGCCTCGCGTGCCTCACCCGGCCCGTTGACGACGCAGCCCATCACCGCGACCCGCATCGGGACCGTGAATCGCTCGCGCTCGATCGCCGCGTTGACCCGCCGCGTGAGCTCGAGCACGTCGACCTCGGCGCGGCCGCACGAGGGGCACGCGACGAGGTCGAGGCCCCGGTTCCGAAGGCCGAGCGAACGCAGGATCGTCGTCCCCACCTTGACCTCCTCGATGGGGTCGTCGGTGAGCGAGACGCGGATCGTGTCGCCGATGCCCTCGGCGAGCAGCGTGCCGATGCCGACCGCGGACTTGACCCCGCCCATCGGCATGGGCCCGGCCTCGGTGACGCCGAGGTGCAGCGGGTAGTCGCAGGCTTCGGCGAGCATGCGGTAGCTCTCGATCATCACGAGCGGGTTCGAGTGCTTGACCGAGATCTTGATGTCGAGGAAGTCCTCGTCCTCGAGGATCCGGGCCTCGTTCAGGGCGCTCTCGACGAGCGCCTCCGGCGAGGGGGAACCGTGCTTGGCGAGCAGCGCGGGCTCGAGCGAGCCGGCGTTCACCCCGATGCGGATCGGCACTCCGCGTGCCTTCGCCTCGCGCGCGATGAGCCGCACCTTGTCCTGGTACTTGATGTTCCCGGGGTTGATGCGCAGGCCGTGGATGCCGGCCTCCAACGCGGCCATCGCGTACTTCCATTGGAAGTGGATGTCGGCGACCACCGGCACCGTCGACTTCGCGGCGATCGCGACGAGCGCCTCGGCGTCCTCCCAGTGCGGCACGGCGACCCGCACGATATCGACGCCCCCGGCGACGAGCGAGGCGATCTGCTGCAGGGTGGCGTCGATGTCCGAGGTCTTCGTCGTGGTCATCGACTGGATCGACACGGGCGCGTCGCCGCCGATCGCTACGCCGCCGAGATCGATCTGCCGGCTCTTCCTGCGCTCGATGCTCACCGGGCCAGTCTCCCAGGCTCTCCGGATTCCCCGGCCTCAGCCGCCGAAGACGTGGAACGTCACCGTGCGGTCCTTGGGCTCGTCCATCTCGAAGAGGATGAGCCGCTGCCACGTGCCGAATCCGGGCTCGCCGGCCGCGACCGGGATCGCGTGGGACGTCGCAGAGAGCAGCATCGCCTTCACGTGCGCATGCCCGTTCTCCCGCTCGTCGGGGTTCAGGTTCTGGGTGCGGACTTCGAAGTCATCGTGCTGGTAGTAGACGCCCTCGTGCGGGACGAGATCGGTGAGGTGGCGCCGGAAGTCGGCCATCGCGCCGTCCTCCCACTCGTTGATCAGCAGCGCACATGTCGTGTGCGCACAGAACGCGATCACCGCGCCGTCGGTGATGCCCGAATCCTTGATCACGCGACGCAGGTCGTCGGTGAGATCGAGGAACGCGTACCGCGTCGGCGCGGCGATCGTGATGCTGGTCGTGGCTGAGTTCACGGATCCCTCCTGTTCGTGACCCCCGACCCTGCCGGCACCGCGATCGGCAGGTCGAAGCTGAATGTGCTGCCGTGTCCGGGTTCGCTCTCGGCTCGGATCGTTCCCCCGTGCGCCTCGACGACGGAGCGAGCGATCGCGAGGCCGATGCCGGTGCCGCCGTCGCCCCGCGCCCTCGCGGCGTCGACCCGATAGAAGCGTTCGAACAGGCGAGGCAGCGCCTCGGCCGGGATGCCGACACCGGTGTCGGCCACGCGCACCTCGACCGCCCCGTTGTGCCGCTGCGCCTCGATGCGCACCTCGCCACCCTCGGGCGTGAACCGCACGGCGTTGTCGACGAGGTTGAAGATCACCTGGTGCACACGCTCGGCGTCCGCCTCGATCGGCGGAAGATCGTCGGGCAGCGCGCTCGACACCTCCACGTCGCGATCGGCGCTCGCCACCTGAATCTCGGACATCACCTGGGCGACGAGCGGGGCGAGCGCCACCTGCTCACGGCGCAGCGGCACGTCGCCCGATTCCAGCTTCGACAGATCGAGGAGCTGCTCGACGAGCCGGCCCAGACGCTCCGACTGCGCCAGCATGACCTGCAGGGTCTCGTTGTCCGGCTCTTCCACGCCGTCGAGCAGGTTCTCGAGATGCGCGCGGATCGCGGTGATCGGGGTCTTGAGCTCGTGGGAGACGTTAGCGACCAGGTCGCGACGCGACGTCTCGAGGGTCTCGAGCTCCCGGCTCATGCGGTTGAACGCGGCTGCCAGCTGGCCCACCTCGTCGCGGGACGTCGTATAGACACGGGTCGAGTAGTCGCCGGTCTCCATGCGGCGGGCGGCCTCGGCCATGTCACGCAGGGGCTGGGTCATGCCTCGAGCCAGCCACCGGGCCATCACCAGGGCGATGACCGCCGCGATCGCGCCGGCGAGCAGGAACTGCCACCAGACGCTCTGCAGGAACCCGAGGGTCGCGGAGACCCGTCCGAGCGAGCCGCGAGTGGGAGACGGGTACAGCACGATCAAGCTGCCCCCCTCGTCGGTCGGGATCGAGGCCCAGACGTTGTTGCCGATCACTCCCCATCGGGGCACGCGGCCGGGGGTATCGGGCGGCAGCACGCCGAGGTTCACGCCCTCGACGGTGACCTCCCCCGTGAGGCTGCGGCGAACGACCATCGTGCCGGCGGGCGGTTCCGCGAGCTCGCCGCTGGCGACTCGGCGGGCGAGCGCGAGCGCATCGATCGCCTCGGAGTCCCTCGGCGAGTTCCGCAGCGCGAACCCGATCAACGCATAGGAGATCATGATCGTGATCGCGACGGCGACGACGATCGTGGCTCCGAGCTTGCCCCGGATCGTAGGAAGGCGCTCGAGTGGACGAGAGCTCACGACCGTTCCTGGAACGCGTACCCCACGCCGTGCACGGTGCGGATGAACCGGGGCTCGTTCCCGTCCTCACGCAGCTTGCGCCGGATGCGCGCGACGTGCGAGTCGACCACCCGGCCCCCGGCGAAGTCCCGGTAGCCCCAGACGCGATCCATCAGCTGGTCGCGGGAGAGCACGACGCCGGGATCACGGGCGAGGGTGAGCAGGATCTCGAACTCGAGGGGGGTGAGCCCGACATCCTCGCCGTCGACCGTGACCCGGCGCCTGCTCGGATCCATCACCAGCCCGTGATGCTCGATCGGGCCGGCGTCCTTCTGTTCGCCCATGCGCTCCATGCGTCGCAGGATCGCCTTCACACGCGCCGCGAGCTCGCGCAGGCTGAACGGCTTGGTGAGGTAGTCGTCGGCGCCGACAGCGAACCCGGCGACCTTATCGGCTTCCTCGGTCTTGGCCGTGAGCATCAGCACCGGGGTCCAGCCGTCGCGCTGGATCCGCTTGCAGACCTCGAGACCGTCCATGCCGGGCAGCATCAGGTCCAGCACGACCAGGTCGGGATGCTGCTCGGCATGCTGCTCGATCGCGTCGGGTCCATCGAGCGCCACGAGGACGCGATAGCCCTCGGATTCGAGCCGGGCGCGAACCGCCTCGGCGATGGCTTCCTCGTCGTCGACGACGAGCACTGTCTGCTGGCTCACGGCGCCAATCGTAGTCGGGCGGTGTGTGCAGCGGTCAGAGGCGCTATTGAGAAATCGTGGCGTCGGTTCGGCCGCAAGCGATCCGTGGGCAGGGCTAGGGCAGCGTGATCGGCTTGGTCACGTCGAGCACGATCGTGGCGCCGACGAACATCACGAAGAAGGCCATCACGGCCGCCGAGATCGGGATCAGCGTCCGGATGTCGACCGCCTTGCCCCGCACCTTCTCGATCGCGAGGGTGAGCAGGTGCCCACCGTCGAAGGGGGGAAGCGGGACGAGGTTGATCAACCCCACGAAGACGGTGACGAACCCGAACAGGTAGACGATCGTCGACCACTCCCCCGCCGACGACGTCGCGCCGACCTGCTGGCTGATGCCCACGACGCTCGCGGCGTCGTCGGGCCGGCGCTGCTCGTCGCTGAACAGCAGGGTGAAGACGCGGCCGATGCCCTCCGGACCGAAGACCCGCCCGATCTGGCCGAAGGACTCCTCGATCGCGAACCCGACCTCCTTCACGCCGCCCACGAGCGCGGCCCCCAACCCCGCCGGCTGGGGATCGGGCGGGCGGACGACGACCCCCATCCTCCCGCGGGTCTCGCCTTCGACTTCGGAGAGCTCGGGCACCACGCGGAGGGTGACCTGTTCACCGGCCCGTGCCACGACCACGATCAGCGGCTCGCCCGGCCGTTCCTCGACCTGGGTGGTGACGATGTCGCTGAGCTGCTCGGAGCTGGGCTCGACCACGTCGCCCAGGCGGAGGATCTGGTCGCCGGACTCCAAGCCTGCGGCGGCGGCGGGCGACTGGTCGCCGTTGAGGGTCAGTTCGACCTCGTCGATCACGAGCGGCGTGAGCGGCGCCTCGCGCGGGTCTCCGAAGACCATCAGCCAGACGGAGAAGATCAGGGCGCCGACCACGAAGTGGGTGCCCGGGCCGGCGAAGATCGTGGCCGCCCGCTGCCAGATCGGCTTCGAACCGTACAGGCGAGGGAGGTCCTCCGGCGGGTTCTCCTCGTAGGGGTTCATCCCGGCGATCTTGACGTAGCCGCCCACGAAGATCGGCTTCACGCCGACCTCCAGCTCACCCTTGCGCCTGGACCAGATCTTCCAAGGCCCGAATCCCACGAAGTACTCGGTCACCTTCATGCCGAACTTCCGGGCGAAGAAGAAGTGGCCCAGCTCGTGGATCGCGATGATCACGGTGAGGAAGGGCAGGAAGATGAGGGCGCCGACGAGCAGATCCATAGGGGGAAGGGCCTATCGCTCCTCTGCGAACTCGGCGGCGCGCTGTCGCGCCCACGCATCGGCGCGCTCGATGTTCACGACCGAGACCACCGACGCCGGCTCGTGTTCGTCGACCACGTTCTGCACCAGCTCGACGATGCGCGTGAGCGGGATCTTCCCTTCGAGGAAGGCCATGACCGCGACCTCGTTCGCGGCGTTCATCACGGCCGGGAACGTCGACCCGAGCCCACCGACGCGATAGGCGAGGTCGACCGCCGGGAACGCCTCGCGATCGACCGGCTCGAACGTGAGCGGGCCGTCCGTGAGCGGCACCGGCTCCACCCCGCCCGGCAGGCGCTCGGGCCAGGCGAGGGCGAGCTGGATGGGCAGGCGCATGTCCGGCGTGGCCATCTCGGCTCGCAAGCTTCCGTCGCGGAACTCCGCCATCGCGTGCACCAAGCCCTCGGGGTGGATCAGGACGTGGATCGAGGAGTACTCCAGGTCGAACAGGTAGTGCGCCTCGATCACCTCGAGGCCCTTGTTCATCAGGGTCGCGGAGTCGATCGTGATCTTCGGCCCCATCGACCAGACCGGATGGGCCAGCGCTTCCTTGACGCTGGCCTTCGCGAGCTCGGCGCGCGTCCATCCCCGGAAGGGTCCCCCGGAGCCCGTGAGCACGACGCGCTTGAGATCCTCGCGGCGCTCGCCGCGCATGGCCATCGCGAGCGCCGCGTGCTCGGAGTCGACCGGCAACAGGCGCTCGGGCTCGCCCTTGATCAGGTCGGTGACGAGTTCGCCACCCACGACCAGGCTCTCCTTGTTCGCGAGGGCGAGCGTCTTGCCCGACTGCAGGGTGGCGAGCGTGGGCGCGAGCCCCGCCGATCCGACGAGGGCGTTGAGCACGAGATCGGCCTCGGTCTGGGCCGCGAGGCTCTCCGCCGCTTCAGGGCCCTCGGTGATCTCTACACCGGCCACCCCGCCGATCTTCTGCTTGACATCGACGGCGGCATCTTCGTCGGCGATCGCCACGACCGGGGGCAGGAACTCCCGGATCTGCCCGGCGAGCAGCTCGAGATTCGCCCCGGCGGCCGACAGCCCGACGATCTTGAACCGGTCGGGGTTGCGCCGCACGACATCGAGCGCCTGCGTGCCGACGGATCCCGTGGAACCGAGGATCGCCACAGCCTTCATGCGCTCAAGAGTACCCCGACGGAGGGCGAACGCTCGCACCGTCGCCGATGTCGAACGCGGGCTCGCCGGTCAGACGACGATGATGCGGTAGAGGAAGAACGCCGCCGGGGCCACGAACAGCAGCGAGTCGATGCGGTCGAGCACGCCCCCGTGGCCCGGGAGGATGCTGCCCATGTCCTTGATGCCGACGTCGCGCTTCACGAGGGACTCGGCGAGGTCACCGAACGTCGACGCGGCCGCGACGACCAGTCCCAGCAGCAGCGCCTCGATGCGCTGGTTCTCGAACGGGTCGACGAACGAGGTCACCAGCGTGACGGCGACCACCACGGTGACGAGGGTGCCGATGATGACCCCCTCGATCGACTTCTTCGGGCTGACGCTCGGTGCCAGCGGGCGCTGGAAGAACTGGCCGCCCCACACCGAGCCCGCCAGGAACGCGGCGGTGTCGTAGACGAACGTCAGCCCGATCACGCTGACCACGAGCGAGGTGCCGCTGTCGCCCTGCAACAGCACGAGGAGGTAGCTCCCGAGCAACGGTATCCAAGCCATGTTCAGCACCGTCAGGCCGATGTTGGCCGTGACGTCCTTCCGCCCCGCCGCGGGTCCGGCCATGAACCAGAGGAACGTCGCCGCGACGCCGAGCGCGAACATCGCGAGCACAGCCGCCTCGTCTCGGAAATAGCCCGCCGCGAGCATCAGCGCGCCGGCGATCAGCCCGACGGCGGTGGCCGGCTGTCGATGGTGCTTGACCATGACGCCGAAGAGCTCTCCCTGGGCGAGCAGGACGATCGCGGCCGCGAGCAGACCGAAGAGCCACTCGCCGATCAGCAGCGCCGCGAGGGACGCGATCGCAAGCACGACGCCGGTCAGGAACGCGGCCGGGACGTCGCGCTCACCCGGTTCGGGGCCGCGCCGCTCGAAGTCCCCCTCGACCTCGACCGCGCCGGGCTCCTGCCAGCTCGGGCCGCCGAGTCCTTCCCCGCCTGCGCCGACGATCACCGTCTCGGGTTCGGGTTCGGCCTCACCCAGGTCCGCGAGGATGTCGTGCTCGACCTCGTCGGGCCCGAGCTCACCGAGCAGCGTGCCCCCCACCTCCGGCGAGACCGCGGCTTCGTCGTCCCATGCGCCGGCCTGCTCGCCTGCCTCCCCGCCTTCGGACGCTTCGATGCCGGCTCGTTCTCGGACCGACGGAGCGAAGTACTCCGTGGCCTGCTCCAGGTCGTGTTCCTCGGGCGACTCGACGTCGCCCATCAGCTCGTCGATCGTCGCGATCGGTGCCGTCTCGGTGTCGAGTTCCTCCTCGTCGCCCACCAGCGTCGCCTCCGCGTACTCGCCCTCTTCGATCGCGTCGTCGGTCTCGGAGCCCCATCCGACGTCGGCGCCTTCAGCGAGCGCATCCTCACGCTCGGCTTGGCCGAACAGCCCGGCCTGGCCGGGAACCGGTTCGATGGGCTCGCCCACGACCTCCCCGGCCGGCTCGGCCTCCGGCGCCTCGCCCACCGCGACGACCTGCTCCTCGCCGGGTTCCTCCTCGTCCGAGCCGATGCCCTCGATCGTCTCGAGGACGGACGTGTCATACCAGTCCTCGTCGTCGTGCTCCTCTTCGTGGACCTCAGACGGCGGCTCCGCGGCGGCGGCAGCCTCGGATCGGTCCGGGCGCACCGACACGTGCTCCTCGCTGGGGGTCTCTCGAGCGCCCGTCGAGGCCGGCTCCTCCCAGTCGACGTCCTTGATCGGCGCGAAGAACTTGTCCAGGTCCTCGAACAGGTCGTCGCCGTCGCGCTTGTCGCCTGCCACTAGACCTCCATGAGCTCCTGCTCCTTGTGGCTCTGGATCTCGTCGATCTCCACCACGTGCCGGTCGGTCAGCTTCTGGAGTTCCTTCTCCCCCCGCACCAGGTCATCTTCCGAGATGCCGCCCTCGCGCTCAAGCTTCTCCATCTCTTCCTTCGCGTGCCGCCGGACGTTGCGCACGGAGACCCGGCCCTCTTCGGCACGGGCGTGCACCTGTTTCACGAGCTCCTTGCGGCGCTCTTCGGTGAGCGGTGGGAACGCCAGCCGGATCACCTGGCCGTCGTTCGACGGAGTGATGCCGAGGTCGCTCGATTGGATCGCCTTCTCGATCGCACCGATCGCGCCCTTGTCGAAGGGCTGAACGGACAGCAGGCGGGGCTCGGGCACGTTGATCGAGGCGAGCTGGTTCAACGGGACGGGCGTGCCGTAGTACTCGACCGTCACTCGGTTCAAGACCGCGGGGCTCGCGCGGCCGGTCCGGACCGCGGCGAGCTCATCCTTGAGATGGGCGACCGCCTGCTCCATCTTGCGTGCGGCCTCGGTGAGGCTGGACTCGATCGTCATCGGACTCCTTCAGTGGACGAGCGTGCCGATCCGCTCGCCGTTGACGACGCGCCGGATGTTGCCTTCTTCGCGCAGGTTGAACACCAGGATCGGCAGCTTGTTCTCCATGCACAGCGAGATCGCCGTGGCATCCATCACCTGGTAGCCCTCCTTCAGGACGTCGACGTACTCGATCTCGTCGAAGCGTTCGGCTCCCGGATCGACCTCCGGATCCGCCGTGTACACGCCGTCGACCTTCGTGCCTTTCAGCAGCGCGTCGGCTCCCATCTCGAGGGCTCGTTGTGCGGCGCAGGTGTCGGTGGAGAAGTACGGCACGCCGAGTCCGGCGGCGAAGATCACGACGCGTCCCTTCTCGAGGTGACGGCGCGCGCGGAGCGGGATGAACGGCTCGGCGAGCTGTGCCATCGCGATCGCGGTCTGCACCCGAGTGGTGACGTGGATCTTCTCCAGAGCGTCCTGCAGGGCGAGCGCGTTCATGACGGTGGCGAGCATGCCCATGTAGTCGGCACGGTTCCGGTCGATCCCGGGCGCCTGCCGGCCGCGCCAGATGTTGCCACCGCCGGCCACGACGGCGATCTGCACGCCGAGATCGAGGACCTCGGCGAGCTGCCTGGCGATGAGGGCCGTAGCGTCGGTGTTGATACCGTACTCGGCGTCGGCTGGGGCGAACGCTTCTCCGGAAAGCTTCAGCAACACGCGCCCGTAGTGGGCCCGTGGCGTACCTCCGTCGTCGGCCATGCGTTCCCTCCCGCCGAGCCGTCGACCCCGGCTCCCGCCGTGGCCTCGGTCGCCTGAGACCTTACGACCCTTCGCCGCCCTGCGCCTCGTCGTCCTCGGCGTCTTCGCCGAGCCGGAACCTGGCGAAGCGACGGATCGCGATGCGCTCGCCGACCTTCGCCGAGATCTCATCGAGCAGCTGCTGCACGGTCTTCGAGTCGTCTCTCACGAACGGCTGCTCGAGCAGGACGATGTCGGCGAGGTGGGCGTTGATCTTGCCTTCGACGATCTTCTCGATCACGTTCTCCGGCTTGCCGGCCTGCTGCGCCTGGACCTCGGCGATGCGTCGAACGTCATCGAGCTCGGCGGTCGGGACCTCGTCTCGGGTCAGGAACCGGGGCGCGGAGGGGCTCGCGATGTGCAGGGCGATGTCCTTCACGAGCGTGCGGAAATCGTCGGTATTGGCGACGAAGTCCGTTTCGCAGTTCACCTCGACCAGCACGCCGACCGTGTTGTTGAAGTGCACGTACGCGTCGACGAGGCCCTGGTTCGCGGAGCGCCCGGCGCGCTTGGCGACCGAAGCGAGCCCCTGCTCGCGCAGAAGCTCGGTGGCGCGGTCCAGGTCGCCCTCGGACTCGGCCAGCGCCCGCTTGCAGTCCATCATGCCGGCGCCGGTGGCGTCGCGGAGCTCCTTCACTTCGGCTGCGGTCGGCGAGTACGTCACGATGGCTCCCCGGTGGTGTCCGACCCGACCGCGTCGCTCTCACGGCCGAGCTCGGTCGCCGCGTCGGGATCGGACCCGGCGCTGCCGCCGGCCCCACCCTGCGTCGGCTCGGATCCCGCGCCCTCTTGGTCGGGCTCCGAGGATGCCTCGGGAGCATCGGGCTCGAAGACGGTGCTCGCGGCGATCTTCGCCGCGTCCTCGGCCGAAGGCGTCTCGTGCTCCTCGACGCGGGCGGGCGCGGCGGTCGAGCGAGGACCGGCGGCCGCCGGTGCCGGGCGAGCGGCGACACGCTCGACGTCCTCGTCCTTGGCCATGCCGTAGCCCTCGGCGAGCGCGTCGGCGACCACGCGGGTCACCAAGCTCACGGCTCGGATCGCATCGTCGTTGCCCGGGATCGCGTAGTCGACCTCGTCAGGGTCGCAGTTGGTGTCGACGATCGCGATCACGGGGATGCCCAGCTTCCGCGCCTCGTTGACCGCGATGTGCTCCTTCTTCGTGTCGATCACGAAGACGGCGTCGGGAAGCCGCTCCAGATCCTGGATGCCGCCGAGGTTCCGGGTCAGCTTGTCGCGCTCGTGGCGCAAGCGGATCGCTTCCTTCTTGGGCAGGTAGTCGATCGCGCCCGTGCGCTCCATCTCGTGCAGTTCGCGCAGGCGGAGCAGGCGCTTGGAGATCGTGCTGAAGTTCGTGAGCATGCCGCCGAGCCACCGGTGGTTCACGTACGGCATGCCCACCCGGGTGGCGTGCTCCCGCACGACCTCCTGGGCTTGCTTCTTCGTGCCGATGAACAACACGATGCCTCGGCGGCGGCCGAGGCCCTGGACGAACTCGTACGTCTCCTCGAGGCCGGTCAGGGACTTCTCGAGGTCGATGATGTAGATGCCGGAACGCTCCCCGTAGAGGAACCGCTGCATCTTCGGGTTCCACCGGCGCGTCTGGTGGCCGAAGTGCACGCCTGCCTCGAGGAGCTCCCGCCTGGTGACGACAGGCACGGATGCCCTCCTTCTGTGGTTGGCTTCCTCCGCCCGGATCATCCGGTCACCGGCCCCCCTCGAGAGGCGGGACCTCCGGCGAACCGTCCCCGGACGTGTGAGCTCGGCGCTCTCGGCGCCGGCGCGGCGAGTCTAGCAGCGGGTTCCCGGCCCGACAGGGCGGTTCAGCGTGAACGAGCGGCGCGCGAGCGCTCGGACCGGCGCTTGGGGGCTGCCTCGGGCACCTCGTCGGCCACCGACAGGTAGCGGAAGGCGAGCGTGGCCTGCATCACCACATGCAGCAGGTTGGCGATCAGCACGAGCGCCCACGCTCCGACCGACGGGTTCACGCCGAGGTCGGAGCCCGGCTTGCCGGGGGCCACGAGCAAAGCGATCGACGTGATCACGTAGATCGCAGCCAGCGTGAGGTTCCCCGCGCCCGGCATCCGTGCGGCCCGGATCGAACGGCCCATCGCGTCGGCGAGCGGCCTCCCCTCGTCGGCCGCGATCACCGGCGCGAACCCGAGCAGGTAGACCCCGCCGACGAGCGCTGCCATCTGGATCAGCAGGCCGAACGCGGGGCCCAGCATGGGACCGAGGATGCTCGCCAGCGTGAGCAGGCCGACGCCCGCCATGCTGACCGCGAGCGCGACGGGCAGCGTGCGCAGGGCGCGGACGAGGGTCCAGCGGCCCAACGGCGAGGAGCGAAGCACCTCGACCGAGGTCGCCACCAACAGGGCTTGGATCACGCCGCGCAGCGCCACGAAGCCGAGGATCGCGAAGAACCCGCCCTGGAGGCCGAACAGCGCCGTCGACAGCGTCGCGTCGAAGCTCGTGCCGACCGGCGGCAGCGCCAGGGCGCTCACGAACAGCGCGAACGGCCCTTCGTACCCGAGCGCCAGCGCCGCCAGCCATTCGCCGATCGTGAGCAGGACCGCCGCGACGGCCAGCACGGGAGTGCCGGCGACCACCACGACGCCGCGGGCGAGCGAGGAACGCAGGCGCGGCATCGCCGTCGACACGGACGTGCGGGGCGCGAAGATCGAGTCCAGCAACCCGCGGCGTGGCCCTCGCTCGGCCTCGGACGAGACCCGCTGTCGGGTGCCCGTGTCGGCGCGGGGGTGCGCGGATCGCGATCGCTTGTTCTTGTTCGTCACGACGCGGGGCCCTCGTCTTCCTCCCAGGGGTCGCGCACCGGCTCGTCGTCGTCGACGACGGGTTCGTCGGGGAACGCCGGGCCCATGCGAGGGACCAGCGCCCGTCCGAGGAGTATCACCGACGCGAGGATGGGGATCGCGGCGAGCGCCATCGCGCCGAGCATGCGTCCGAACGCGAGCGTCGTTGGCGACGCCTCGCGCACCAGGGTCGCCTCGGCGTCGTGTTCGAACGCCTCGACCCCCGACAGGGCCCCCCCACGGACGGCGATCAACGTGTCGCCGGCCGGGACCAGGGTGCGCAGCGGCGATCCATCGGCCGTCCGGCGCCAGACGAGCTCGCCGCTGTCGATGTCGATCACGGAGAGGTCTCCTTCCAGGGTCGGCACGAGCAGGCTCGACCCCACCAGCGTCGGCACGCTTCGGAACACGGGCGCGTTCAGGGCGAAGTCCCAGCGTTCCTCGCCCGTTGCGACGTCGAGAGCTCGCACGTGACCCAGCAGGTCGACGACGAAGACGGAGCCGCCACCCAGCACCGGCGGCACGGCCACGTCGAAGGCTGCGCCGGCACGCCGGCGCCAGCGCTCGGCGCCGTCTTCCATGCCGATCGCCACCACGGAGGCCTCGGACAGGCCGGTGAAGATCGAGAAGGCCGTGTCCCCCTGGACCGAGACCGCGGAGACCACCGCCGAGGCGACGGCCGGCTCGTGACGCCAGCGTTGCTCCCCCGTCTCGACGTCGAGCGCGACCACCGCCGGCTGCTGGTCGCGATCACCTTGCGCCCCGACGAGCACGAGACCGTCCGCGACGGTGAGCGGCGTGCCGACCGTCGCGCCGGCCTCCGCTCGCCAGTCGACGCTGCCGTCGGCGAGGTCGACCGCGGTCACCTCGCCGGCGTCGGTGCCCACGAACGCGATGCCGTCGGCGATCGTGACCCCCGTCCGGCTCACGCCATCGAGCCGCACGGGGGGCCATGGGGCCTCCTCGGTTCGCAGATCGAACGCCGCGAGGCGCGACTGCCCCCCGGCTTCCGTCGACGTGCCGCCCGGCTCCGTGGGGCTCGCCGCGGCCGTGGGCGTTCGCGTCGGCGGCCCGTCCCCCCAGCCTTCCGTGTACACGATCGTCGTGTCGGTGCCGTCCGGTTCCGCCGCCGCGGGCACCGACGGGCCGAGCTCCCGGTCGACCGCGAGCACCTGCTCTCCCGAGGCGAGGTCTAGGCCGAGCACCTGCTCCGGACCGACGGCAACGGCGAGTCCACCGGCCACGATCGGGGTCGAGAGGCCGAACCGGCCGCCGGGTCCCCCGGGGGCGAAGGGTGTGCTCCAGGACTGCCGGTATCCGGGCTCCGGTCCGTCTGCCGCCGATCCGGTCTTGGCCGGGCCCCCTTGGAACTCGGTCCAGCTCGGCGCGGTCTGCGCCAGGGCGAGGCCGGCCAGCACCACGATCATCGACGTTGCGGCCGCGGCCGCGCAGCAGGCACGGCGCAACGCCCGTGGGATCGAAAGGGAGGTCGGCAAGGCCGCGACATCCTAATCATCGGAGCGGCCGACGCCTGCGCAGGCGATCACGCGGCGAGCGGCGCGAGGCGGATCAGGTCGGTGAGATCGAGAGCGCTCAGGTAGTCGAGCGGATCGACGTACACGTCGTCGAGGCGCACACCGACATGGAGGTTCGGGACGAGATCGCCCGTGTGCCCGCCGCTCGTGCGGGCCACCGGCTGTCCCGCCTCGACGACATCGCCTCGGCGGACGTCGAGCGCCGCGACCCACGAGAAGGTCGACTCGACCCCCCCGCCGTGATCGATCGTGAGGAACAGGCGCCCCCCGACCGGCCCGGCGAAGGCGACGACGCCATCGGCGGGAGCCAGCGCCGTGCTGCCCGCGGGCGCGGCGATGTCGATGCCGCGATGTCCCGAACCGTACGGGGACTCGGGAGGGTCGAACGCCCGGATCACCGGGCCGGACACCGGCCATGTCCACGTGCCGGCGGCGGTCGCCGGCCCCGCAACAGGAAGGATCACTACCGACAGGATCAGCGGAACCACGAGGTGCGCGCGACGCAATCCCATGGCGCCGACGGTACGGGGATCGCGTCGTCCGCACCGTGACGCAGGTCACGCCCGAGAGCAGCTCGAGCCGCTGCCCCTAGTCGACCTCGGTGAGCTGGCCGCGCAGTCCCCCCACGGCCTTCGTGTGGATCTGACACACACGGGACTCCGTGACCCCGAGGATCTCGCCGATCTCGGCCAGGGTGAGCCCCTCGAAGTAGTACAGGGTGACGACGATCTTCTCCCGTTCCGAGAGCTCGTTGATCGCTGCGGCGAGCAATCCCCGCGTCTCCTGCGACTCGACACCGGAGGTCGGGTCGATGCCACGGTCGGCGAGGGTGTCGATCAGGGAGACCTGCTCGCCCCGATCGGCGCCGACGGAGACGAGCTCGTCGAGCGCGAGCACGGAGACGAACGAGATCTGGGAGACGACCTCGTGCAGCTCCCGGCGCGAGATACCCAGCCGCTCGGCCATCTCCTGCTCGGTCGGTTGGCGCTTCAGCATCGACTCGAGGTCGGTGTGGGCCTTCTCGATCTCTCGGGCCTTGAACCGGATCGATCGCGGAACCCAGTCCATCGCCCGCAGCTCGTCGATGATCGCCCCCTTGATCCTGGGGATGGCGTAGGTCTCGAACTTGTTGCCTCGTCCCGGCTCGAACTTCGTGAGCGCGTCGATCAGGCCGAACATGCCGTAACTCACGAGGTCGGCCTGCTCCACGCTCGCCGGCAGACCGGTGGCCACGCGGCTCGCGACGTACTTCACGAGCGGGGCGTAGTGCAGGATCAGCTTCTCCCGCGCTTCCTCCTCGGCGCTGCTCTTGAACCGGTGCCAGTGCTGTCCGAGCTCGTCGTCGACGTGCGGCGGGATGGTCACGGTCGGATCGAACGGCGGGGCGGCCGCTCGACGGGACTTGGCGGCGGCCTTGGGCTTGGCGGCCGGCCTCGTGGCCGTCTTCTTGGCGGGGGCCACGGCTCAGGCCCTCGGGTGGCTCTGGTCGTAGGCCTCGAACAACCGAGCCCTCGAGACATGCGTGTAGCGCTGCGTCGTCGCGACGCTCGCGTGGCCCAGCAACTCCTGCACGGCTCGGATGTCGGCGCCCCCTTCCAACAGATGCGTGGCGAACGAGTGCCGCAGGGTGTGGGGGGTCACCCGCCGACCCGGCAGCACTGTACCGCCATATCGTTCCACCATCGTACGGATATCGCGCGAGCTGAAGGGTTTCTTCCGGCGGTTGTGGAAGAGCTCGCGGGCACCTTCCGGCGCGAGCACCGGCCGCCCGTGGCGCAGGTAGGTGTCGAGGGCCTCTGCGGCGTAGTCCGACATGGGCACCTCGCGCTCCTTGGCGCCCTTGCCCATCACGGTGACCCGGCCCCGATCGAGGTCGACGCGATCGGTCGTGAGGCCGGCGAGCTCGCCCACTCGCAACCCGGAGCCGTACATCAGCTCGAGGGCCGCGACGTCCCGCAACGCGACCGCACGCTCCACCGGTGACACGTCGGCGGTGGAGCCCCGGCGAGCCGCCGACGGCGATTCGGCCAGGGCCGCCGCTTCGCCGGGGCGCAGCACCGTCGGAAGGCGGTTCACGACCTTCGGCCGGCCGAGCAGCGACGAGGGGTCGTCGGGGACCCGCCCCTCGGAGACCGCCCACCGGAAGAACGAGTGGATAGCCGCCACCGAACGAGCGATCGAGGCGCGCGCATAGCCGAGGGTGTGTTGTTGCGCCAGGAACCGGCGCAGCAGCGGGTACGTGGCGTCGAGCAGCGACTCCTTCTGACGATGCAGGAACGTCGCGAGTCGGCTGAGATCGCGCCGATACGCGGCCACGGTGTGGATCGACAGATGGCGCTCGAGAGCGAGATGGGACGCGAACGCCTCGATCAGCCCGACCTCGGACGGGGGAAGCTCGTCGTCGGTACGCACATCGTCCTTTCCTGATCGACCCACCAGGACCTGGGAAGGTGCCCGAGGCCGGACGGGCCCGGGTCGAAAGAGCGACTGTTGTCTACCAACGGCGGAAGGCCGCTGCAAGCTCCTCGGACGCCCGAGCGGTTCCTACGCGTGATCGGGGCTCGGCGTGCCGGCCACACGATGCTCGTATCTGCCGCCCACGTTGCGAACGAGGCCCTTCAGCTCGAGCGTGAACAGGACGGTCGTCACGGCCGGGAGCCGAAGGCCGGTTTCGGCGGCGATGGCTTCGGGCAGGCCCGAGCCGCCGAGGGCCTCGTAGACCCGCCGCTCGTCGGCGTCGAGGCTCGGCGGTGGCTCGACCAGGAGCCTGGCCGCGTAGCCGAGATCGTCGAGCAGGTCGTCGGCTCCTCGGATCATCGTGGCGCCGTCTCGGATCAGCGCGAGCGGCACCTCTGACAGCGGGCTCGTCACCGGCCCCGGCACGGCGAACACGTCACGACCGAGGTCGAGCGCGTGGTCGACGCTGATCATCGAGCCGCTTCCGTGCGCTCCCTCGACCACGACGACGGCTCGCCCGAGGGCGGCCACGAGCCGGTTGCGAGCCGGGAACCGGAAGGGCTCGGCCACGATGCCCGGCGCGTACTCGCTCACGACGGTCCCGGACGCGCCGATGCGCTCGAGGAGCTGCGAGCTGCCTCTCGGGTAGGGAAGATCGTGCCCCGAGCCGAGCACGGCGATGCTGGCGCCGCCGACGTTGAGGGCGCCACGATGCGACGCCGCGTCGATACCTCTGGCCGCTCCGCTGACCACGCACACGCCCGCTCCACCGAGCCCGGCCCCGATGCTCATCGCGACCTCGTTGCCGAGGGGCGAGCAGTTGCGGGCGCCCACGACCGCCACGCGGTCGGGCAGGCCCGTGAGCGGGCGGCCGGAGACGAACAGCGCGACCGGCGGATCGTGCACCAGCTCGAGGAACACCGGCAGATACTCGTCGTCGAGTGGGGTGACGAACCGGGCACCGAGTGCGCGGGCTCGCCGGTCGATCTCTGTGGGATCGAGCCTGCGCGCCCACTCCTGGTCAGCCTCGCTGCCGGCGCGCCCTGCTCGGATCGCCGCGAGGCTCCCCTCCGCCGTGCCCTGCGCCCAGGCGAGCTCGTGCAGCTGGTAAGGCTTGATGCCGCGCAGAGCCGAGAGCACGAGCAGGGCACCTCGCGCGCCCGGGCCGGTCGCATAACCGTCGGGGAACCCGGGCGGCACGTCGAGGGCCCGCCTGGGAACGTCGGTGCGTCGCAACGGTCGGGGGTCAGCCCGCACGAGCGAGCCCCTCGAGCACGACCCCGTCGCGGAACGAGAGCGCCTCGGCGACGTGTTCGGTGTCAACGACCTCGGCTGCGTCGAGGTCGGCGATGGTGCGAGCGACTTTGATCGCGCGGTCGAACCCCCGCCCCGTGAGGGCCAGCTGGTCGACCGCAGCGCCGAGCGTCGCCTCGGCCGGGCCGGTGAGGCGCACCCGCCGCCGGGCGACCGGTCCCGGCAGGTGCGCGTTGCAGGCGAGTCCGAGCTCGCTCCACCTCGCCGATTGACGGTCGCGCGCCGCCTGCACCCTGCTGCGGATCGCGACCGACGGTTCACCGTGCTCGCTGCCCATGAGCTCGTGCTTGGTGAGCCTGGGTACCCGCAGCCGCAGGTCGATCCGGTCGAGCAGCGGACCCGAGAGCCGCTGCCGATAGTGCTCGACACGGTCGGACCGGCACCCACAGTGGCGCCGCCGATCGCCCTCGAACCCACACGGGCACGGGTTCGCGGCGGCGACCAGCGTGAACCGGGCAGGGAACTCAACCGACCCGATCGCCCTCGTCACGACGACCCTTCCGTCCTCGAGGGGTTGACGCAGTCCCTCGATGGCGTCACGCCGGAACTCGGTGAGCTCGTCGAGGAACAGGACGCCGTGGTGCGCGAGCGAGACCTCGCCCGGACGCAGGTATCCCGCTCCCCCTCCGAGCAGCCCAGGCATCGAGATCGAATGATGTGGCGCCCGGAACGGACGGGATCGCAGCACACCCCGGCCTGCGAGCAGCCCGGCCACGGAATGCAGCTGGGTCGCCTCGAGGGCTTCCTCGTGGGACAGGCTCGGCAGGATCGTGGTCATGCGCCGGGCGAGCATCGTCTTGCCGGCCCCCGGTGAGCCGATCATCAAGACGTTGTGGCCGCCGGCCGCGGCCACCTCGAGCGCCCGGCGTGCCTGCGACTGGCCGCGCACGTCGCGGAAATCGACCTCGCTGGGCCCCTCGGGCTCCGGGAAGGGACCATCGAGCGCCGGAGGCTGCCACGTTCCCTTCAGGAAGCCGACCACCTCGGACAGGGTCGACGCTGGAACCACCTGAAGTCGGTCGACCTGGGCCGCCTCGAGCGCGTTCACGGCCGGAACGATCACGCCCTCGAGCCCGGCTCGGGCGGCCGCGATCGCGACCGACAGGATGCCGGGCGTGGGCATGAGCTCGCCCTTGAGGGACAGCTCGCCGGCGAGGGCGAACCGCGCCAGCTGCGTGACGGGAACCTGTGCGGTCGCGGCGAGCACCCCCGCCGCGATGGGAAGGTCGAGCCCGGGGCCCTCCTTCCGCAGGTTGCCGGGGGCGAGGTTCACGACGACCCGTCGCAGCGGCCACTCGAGCCTCTGGCTCTCGACCGCCGGCCGGATGCGCTCGGTGGCGTCGCGCACCGCCGCCCCGGGGAGGCCGGTGAGCGTCAGGGACGGGAGTCCGCGACCGACGTGCGCCTCGACCGTCACGAGGTGGCCCCCCACCCCGAGCACCGTGACACCGAACACCCGCCCGTACATCGCCGCGACACTACGGTGGACCGCCTCCCGAGGCCGTGACGGGCGTCACCTTCGAACCGGAGGTCGGGCCGTCGCCCCCTGCTAGCCTGCCCGCCGTGACCGATCGCTTCTCCTGGAGCCCGGAGCCCGAGCTGATCGACATCCGCGACGAATCGCGCTCCCGCCCCGCCCTCGAGGCAATGGGCTCACAGACCTGGAACGAGGCGCTCGACTGGCTCTACGGCGAGGCGATGCATCGTCCGATGCATGCGCGCACCTACCCGGAGGCCCGTGAGGCCTTCTTCGGCGCCACGGGCCGACCGAGCGCCGCACCGATGTCGCCGAGCCCCTGGCGAGACGTGCTCGCGGAGTTCCGCGAGCGGGTGGCGCCGGCCACCTACAACGCCCAGCACCCGGGTTCCTTCAGCTACTTCACCCCTCCGCCGCTCCCCAGCTCGATCGCCGGCGAGCTGCTCTCGCAGTGGACCCAGCAGGGCGTCGACGTCTGGCACGCCGGTCCGATCGGTGCGTTCGTCGAGGAAGATGTCACCGCCTGGCTCCGCGACCTGGTGGGGTTCGGCCCCGATGGATGGGGCGTGCTCACGAGCGGCGGCGTGGTGGCCAACCTCATGGCGATGACCGTCGCCCGCGACGTGTGGTTGAGGAAGCTCCGCGGCACCCCCGGCGCCCCCCGCGGAGGCGACCTCGAGGGCGTGCGCGTCTACGCGAGCGACCAGGCCCACTTCTCGATCGCCCGGGCACTGGGCGTGCTCGGCTTCCCCGACGAGACGCTCGTGGTGATCGACAGCGACGAGCGGTTCCGGCTGCAGGCGGCCCCGGTTGCCGAGGCGATCGAGCGCGACCGCGGCCACGGACTCACCCCGCTGGCGATCGCCGCCGTGGCGGGTTCGACCAACACCGGCTCCGTGGACGACACGCCGGGGTTGGCCGAGGTCGCCGAGCGAGAGGGCGTGTGGCTCCACGTCGACGCCGCTTACGGGGGCGGCGCACGGCTCTCACGCCGCGACGCGCACCGGGTGCCCGGTCTCGAGCGCGCCGACAGCGTCACGGTCGATCCCCACAAGTGGTTCTTCCAGGCCTACGACATCGGCGGGCTCATCGTCAGGCGTCGTGAGGACCTGCTGACCACGTTCCATCGCGCTCCGGAGTACTACGCGTCGAACCGGCCCGAGGACGAGCCGCTCGACTGGTACCAGTACTCGCTCGAGGGCACTCGCCGGCTGCGGGCCCTCAAGCTCTGGATGAGCTGGAAGCAGCTGGGCACCGACGGGCTCGGAGCGCTGATCGAGCAGAACGACGATCTCGCCGCCTACCTGGCCGATCGCTGCAACGCCGAGCCCGATCTCGAGTCGATGCCCCACCGGCCGGAGCTGTCGGTGGTCTGCTTCCGCCACATCCCGGCCGGTCTCGAGGATCGGTCCGAGGAGGCGCTGAACACGTACCAGGGCCGGCTGCAGCGCGCGCTCGAGGTCAGCGGCGATGCATGGGTGAGCGTGACGACGCTCCGCGGACGCACGTTCCTGCGCGCGGGGATCGTGAACTACCTCTCGACGCGGCAGGACGTGGACCGCCTGCTCGATGCGCTCCGTCGGCTCTCGGTCGATGTGCTCGCGGAGCTCGACCTGACCTGACCGGGGCCGTGAACGTCTAGCGCGACCGGCGGAGCCGGCGGCGAGGTCGTTCCTCGGCCTTGCTGAGGACCGAGGTCTGGAGCTCGAGCACGTCGACGCCCTCGATCTCCCGGCCCTCGACGCGATGGCGAAGTCCGGTGTTGTCCCACGGCCGACGGATCGGTCGGACGTCGGCAGGTTCGGGTCGGTGGCTGCGCATGAGGCGATGCTAGGAGGGTAGCGGTCCGGCGCGCCACGGCCGGACGGCGGCGAAGCGTCGGCCCGACGGGGGCCTCCCGGGTCGTCCGATCGGTCTAGGTCACTCGCAGCGTTCCGTCAGAAGGCGTCTTCGAACAGCTCCACGTCGATGACGCCGACGGCGCCATGCCCCGGACGGACCGACACGCTCGCGACGTCGAAGCGCACGACAGCCGTGCCGGCCGCGTGGGTCAGCAAGAACACCTCGGCCAACGAGCGCAGCTTGCGTCGTTTCCTCGCGTCGACCGCCTCGAAGCCCCCTCCGAGCCGGGACCCGCGCCGCGTCTTCACCTCGCAGAACACGATCACGTCGCGACGTCGGAGCACCAGATCGATCTCGCCCAGGCTGCACCGCCAGTTGCGTGCCACCACCGTGAAACCACGCCGAAGGTAGAGGTCGAGGGCGGCTCGTTCGCCGCGAGCGCCCAGGGTGAGCCGCACATCGGGCATGCCGCGACGCTACGCACCGGGTACGACATCAGCCGGTTCGAACAGGGGCGTTAGGGAGCGGCGGGCGTATCGGGGATCGTCGTCGGCTCGTCACGCTTGGAGAGCTCCTCGACGTTCACGTCGCGCCTGGTCATCACCCGGACGCTGGCGACGAACCGAGCCGGACGGAACATGTCCCACACCCATGCGTCGGTGAGCTCCACCCTGACCCACCCTTCGTCGAGCGGGGTGAGCTCGACCTGGTTCGCGAGGTAGAAGCGCCGTTCCGTCTCGATCACGTAGGTGAACATGGGGAGCACGTCTCGGTACTCCCGGTAGAGCTCGAGCTCGCGTTCCTCTTCGAACCGTTCGATGTCGTCGTCGCTCATCGTTCCCAGCTTCTCACGCCCGGGCGTCGGCCTCATCGGGGGACGTGAACGCATGCTCCGCGCCGGCGAACAGCGAGGGCTGCGCGCAGGGAGCGAACGACAGGCGATGCACGGCGCTCGGCCCATGGCGTTCGAGCGCCTCGAGATGCTCGGGGGTGCCGTACCCCTTGTTGTGATCGAAACCGAAGGCCGGATAGCGCTTGTGCAGCCTGCGCATGATGCGGTCCCGCGTGACCTTGGCCACGATCGACGCCGCAGCCACGCTCACGCTGACCGCGTCCCCTTTCTTCACGCCGATCGACGGACAAGGGATGCGCGGCACCGGGAACCCGTCGGTCAACACGTAATCGGGCTCGAGCGCCTTCGCCGCCCGGCGCAACAGCGCGATGTTCGACCGATGCAACCCGCGGGTGTCGATGGCCCCCGGCTCCGCCTTGCACGCGATCCACGATGCGCGTTCGACGATGCGGGCATAGGCGCCTTCGCGTTGGCCCTCGCTCAGCAGCTTCGAGTCGTTGATCCCGTCGATCTCGAAGTCGTCGGGCAGGATCACCGCGGCGGCCACGAGCGGCCCCGCGAGCGCGCCTCGCCCGGCCTCGTCGGCACCGGCGATCCGCTCGAACCCCTGCGCGGCCAGCAGCCGTTCGTATCGATCCATCGTCACCGCTTCCGCGTCCTCACCGCAGCAACCCGATCCTCGAGGGCGGCCAGACCCGCAGGAAGGCCACCCCGATCACCTTGTCGACCGGCACGAGGCCGGTGCACTCGGGGGGATCGCAGCGGGAATCGCCCGAGTTCCCCCGATTGTCGCCGAGCACGAACAGCATGCCATCCGGCACGGTCGTGGGTGGGAAGTCCTGCCGGGGCACCGGCTGGCGGAGGTAGGGCTCCTCGACCAGCCGCCCGTTCACGAACAGCTGCCCGGCACGATCGATCTCGACGGTGTCGCCCGGCAGTCCGGCCACGCGCTTCACGAAGTCCTCGTGGGGCGGATCGGCGACGCCGAGGGTCTCACCGAGCCAGTGCAGGGCACCGCCGACGATGCCCCGGTCGGGCGACGCGCCGTCCTGCCCCTCGAACACGATCACGTCGCCACGGTCGACCTGGTCGAGGCGAACACAGAAGCGACAGACGATGATCCGGTCTCCCTCGAGCAGCGTCGGGGCCATCGACGCCGAGGGAATGGAGAACGCCTGCACCACGAAGAGCTTGAGGGCGATCGCCAGCACGATGGCCACTCCGACGAGGACCGGGAGCTCGCGCCAGTGGCTCCGTCGGTGCGCTTGGGATGGGGAGGCGGTGGGCTCGGCGGATCGAGGCGGCCCATCGGCCACGGATCAGGCCTCGGCCTTCTCCTCGACGGCGGCCTCCGCCTCGTCAGCCGCGGCCTCCGCGTCGACCTCGTCGGCCTCGGGGAACCCGACGGCCTCGGCCGCGTCGTCGTTCAGGGGCTCCTGGGCCTCAGCGGCCTCCGCAGCCTCGTCGACGGATCCCTCGGCCTCCTCCTCGGCCGCCTCGGCCGCGGCTCGGGCGGCGGCGGCCTCCATCGCCGCGAGCTTCGCGTCGTCGATGCGACGCTCCTTGATGCGGGCCTTCTTGCCTCGAAGCTCGCGCAGGTAGTAGAGCTTCGCACGGCGCACCTGTCCGCGGCTCACGACCTCGAGTTTCGCGATCGACGGCGAGTGCACCGGGAACGTGCGCTCGACGCCGACGCCGAACGAGATCTTCCGGACCGTGAACGTCTCGCGCAAGCCGCCGTTCTGGCGACCGATCACGACGCCCTGGAAGACCTGCACGCGCTCGCGACTGCCCTCGACCACCCGGACGTGCACCTTGACGGTGTCGCCGGGGCGGAACTCCGGGATGTCGCTGCGCAGGTAGGACTGCTCGATCGCGTCGGTCTTGTTCATGGCAACGGCCGACGAGTGTACCAGCGGTCCTCCAGCGCCCCGCCCGGGCGGTGTGGTGCTCGCGTGACGTTCACGCGCTCGGGTGGGACCGGTTCGGTGGCGACAGGTCGGGACGGTTGTGGCGCGTCTTCCGACGGGCGGCCTCACGACGCCAGGCGTCGATCTCGGCGTGGTTCCCACCCAAGAGCACGTCGGGCACGGCCATGCCACGGAACTCCCGAGGACGCGTGTAGTGGGGGTGGTCGAGCAGGCCGAGCTCGCCGAAGGAATCCTGCTCGTGTGAGGCTTCCCGCCCGATCACTCCGGGCACGAGGCGGGTCACGGCCTCGATCAACACGAGCGCCGGCAACTCCCCGCCGGACACCACGTAGTCGCCGATCGAGACCTCCTCGGCAGGCAGCCCCTCGGCGACGCGCTCGTCGACGCCCTCGTAACGGCCGCAGAGCAGGGTGAGGTGGGCCTCCCCCGCCAGCTCTCGTACGAACGGCTGGTCGAGGCGCCGCCCGGCCGGCGAGAGCAGGATCACCCGGCCCCGATCGGGGTCGAGGGATTCGACGGCCTGGAACCAGACGTCGGGACGCATCACCATGCCCGGCCCGCCCCCGAACGGGGTGTCGTCGACCGACCGATGGGGGTCGTCGGTGTGCTCACGCAGGTCGTGCACGCGCACCTCGATCACGCCCGCCTCGACCGCTTTGCCCAACAAGCTCGCGTGCAGCGGTCCCGACACCAGCTCGGGGAAGATCGTGATCACGTCGATCAGCACGCGTCGGAGGCTACCGCGCCGGCACGCCACGGCTGACGGAGGCTGCCGCCCCTCGATGCGTCGGCTGGAGGGCTGTGTTCGGGGTCGCGCCTCGAGAAGGTCGCTCGGGTCAGTCGGTCTCGGGAGCCGTGAGCCCCGCCACATCGCGCACGAGGATCCGCCGTGCGGTGAGGTCGACCTCCACGACCACCTCGCGGATCGCCGGCACGAGCGTCTCGGTCCCATCGGGAGCGCGGGCGACCCACAGATCGTTCGCCGGGTTGGCGATCACCTCCGACACGGCGCCGAGCCCCCGCCCCGACTCGGTCACGACCTCGCATCCCTCGAGCTGGAACGGCCAGTACTCGCCGTCGGGAAGCTCCGGCAGCGAGGACTCCGGCACGACGAGCAGCTCGCCCCGGAGCGACTCCGCGCCCGATCGGTCCACGACGCCCTCGAACGCGACGAGCAGACGTGCGCCGTGACGGTGCGACCGAGCGATCGTGAGGCGCCGGCCGGAGGTCAGGAACAGCTCCGCGCCGGCGGAGAAGCGGTCCGGGTTGTCCGTGCGGACCTCGACGGCGACCTCGCCCCGGATGCCGTGCGCCCTGGTGACGTGACCGACGACGACGGTCGACTCGGGCACCTCAGTCGGCGATGTCGACGTAGGCGTTGGTTCCCTGCCGCGTCGCGGCCGCGCGAACGACCGCCCTGATGGCCTTGGCGGTGCGCCCACCCTTGCCGATGACCTTGCCCATGTCGTCGGGCGCGACGCGCACCGTGAACCGCAGGCCGCGGTCGTCCTCGGATTCGGTGACCTCGACGGCGTCGGGATCGTCGACGAGCTCGGAGACGATGAAGTCGACGAGCTCTCGCATCGTCGCTACTCCTCGGAAGCTTCGGGCGCCTCGGGCGCCTCGGACTCGGGCGCCTCGGCTTCGGGCGCCTCGGGCGTCGCCGATCCCTCGTCGGGAGTTGCCGCCTCCTCGGGCACCGAGGGTGCTTCGGCCGCGGCGATGGCCTTCGCCTGTGCCTTCTTCGAGAGCTTGGGCCCATCGCGCTTGGCCTCGCGGACCCTGACCTGACCCGCGGCGCTCGGGCGCTCGGCGACGAACGCGTCCCAGATGCCGACCTTCACCATGAGGTTGCGCACCTGGTCGCTCGGCTGGGCGCCCACCCGCAACCAGTGCAGCGCTCGCTCCTGATCGATCTCGATCAGGCTCGGATCCTCGAGCGGGTGGTACTTGCCGATGTTCTCGATGAAGCGGCCGTCACGCGGAGAGCGCTGATCGGCCACCACGACGCGGTAGAAGGGACGCTTGTTCGCGCCCATGCGCCGCAGCCGGATGCGTGTCGACATGTCTGCTTCCAGTCCTCGTTCGTCGTCTCATCGCTTCGGCAGCTTGGCCGAAGGCACCCTCATCGTGCCGGGCATGCCCGGCATCCGCTTGCCGCCCATCATCGTCCGCATCATCTTCCTCGCGCTCTCGAAATCCTTGAGCAACGAGTTGACGTCGGCGGTCGTGACCCCGGATCCGTTCGCGATCCGCAGGCGACGGGACCCGGAGATGATACCGGGTTCGCGACGCTCGGCCGGGGTCATCGACAGGATCATCGCCTCGGCTCGCTTCAGCTCGCCCTCGTCGACCGCTTCGGCCATCTCCTTCATCGCGTTCCTGCCGCCGGGCATCCCGGGAAGCATCTTCAGGAGGTCGCCCATCGAGCCCAGCTTCTGCACCTGCCGGAGCTGGTCGAGGAAGTCCTCGAAGGTGAACTGCCCCTTCATGATGTTCTCTGCGGTCTTCTGGGCCTCGGCGGCGTCGAGCTGCTCCTGAGCCTTGTCGATCAGCGTGAGCACGTCGCCCATGCCGAGGATGCGTCCCGACATGCGGTCGGGGTAGAACGGCTCGAAGTCGCCGAGCTTCTCCCCCGTGCCGACGAAGTACACCGGACGCCCGGTGACGGCGGTGATCGACAGCGCCGCCCCGCCACGCGCGTCGCCGTCGAGCTTCGTGAGGATGAACCCGGTCGTGTCGACCTCTCGCATGAACTCGCGCGCCTGCACCACCGCGTCCTGACCCGTCATGGAGTCGGCCGCCATCAGCACGTGATGCGGCTTCGTCACGTCCTTGATCTTGCGCGCCTGCTTCATCATCTCCGGGTCGACGTGCAGCCGTCCGGCGGTGTCGATGATCACGACGTCGGCTCCCTGGCGGTCGGCTTCCTTGACGCCCTGCTTGGCGACCCTCACCGGGTCCCTGCCCTCCGACCACACGGGCACCGCGACCTCGCGGCCGAGGGTCCGGAGCTGTTCGATGGCGGCGGGGCGCTCGAGGTCGGCCGCGACCAGCAGGGGTCGCCTGCCCTTGTCCTTGAGCTGCTTCGCGAGCTTGGCGCAGGCGGTGGTCTTCCCCGAGCCCTGCACGCCGGCCACCATGATCACGGCCGGCCGGGCGCCACCGACCTCGAACGGCCGGTGCTCACCCCCGAGGGTCACCGTGAGCTCTTCGTTCACGACCTTCACGACCTGCTGGCCCGGCGTGAGGCTCTTCATGACTTCCTCGGAGAGCGCCCGTTCGCGGACCCTCGCCAGGAGATCGTCGGCCACCTCGACGGCCACATCGGCCTCGAGCAACGCGGTCCGCATGTCGGACAGCGCGTTGTCGACCTGCTTGGGGTGCAGCTTGCCGCGAGACCGCAGCTTCCGGAACGTGCTATCGAGCCGCTCGGTGAGCGTGTCGAACATCGGACCTCGTCGTGATCGGTGTCGGGTGGCACCGCGCGCCGGGCGGCCGCATGCCGACTAGGATTCTACCGGGGGGGTGCCATGCACGAGTCCGACCTGCGAGACGTCAGCTTGGTCGCGGTGACGAGCCACGAGATGCGCGCGCCGCTCGCAGCGATCCGTGGCTTCGTGGACATGCTGCAACGCAAACGCTCCGAGCTGAGCGACGCGGAGGTGGACGAGTTCCTGCAGGTGATCGCGGTGCAGACGCAGCGACTGATCCGGCTGGCCGACGACCTGGTGACCATGGAGAGCCTGCAGGACAGCACGCTCGCGCTCGAGCACGAACCAATCGTGCTGGTGCCCGCCCTCGAGCAGCTCGTGCGACACCTGCCCGACGGCGACCGCGTCGAGGTCCGGGTGTCGGCCGATGCGCCTCCCACGATCGAGTCGGACGCGCTCCGGCTGGCACAGGTGCTCACGAACCTGCTGACGAACGCGTTGAAGTACTCGAAGGAAGGCTCCGACGTCGTCCTGGAAGCCGGGCCAGCCGGCGAAGGTTGCCTCGGCATCGCCGTGATCGACCACGGGATCGGCATCGACGCCGATGAGCGAGAGCGGGTCTTCGAGCCCTTCTATCGAACGACCGAGGGGGCCCGGTCCGGCGAGGGGTCCGGGCTCGGCCTCGCGATCGCGAGGCGTCTGGTCGAGGCGCTCGGCGGGCGGATCTCGGCCGAACCGACGCCGGGGGGAGGCACGACGTTCCGGGTCACGCTTCCGGTTCGTGCGGCGGCTCGCTGAGCACCCGTTCGACCGTGTCCAGCAGCGTGATCGGGCTGAACGGCTTCGTGAAGTACTCGTCGGCTCCCATCGCGATCGCTCGCTCCCGTCCTTCCTCACCGTCGGCGGTCACGATGATCACCCGCACGCCGGCCGTGAGAGGGTCCGACCGCATCTCGGACAACACCTCCGCTCCGCTCGACCCAGGGATGTTCATGTCGAGGAACACCAGGTCGGGAGGGTCGGCCCGGACCATCTCGAGCGCGCGCTGTCCGTCGGCCGCCTCCTCGATCGCGAACCCCTCGCCCTCCAGCACGAGGCGCATCGCCTCGCGCATGGTGGGGTGGTCCTCCACGATGAGGATCCTCGCGTCGGGCACCGCGACCCCTTCCGCTCCTCGCAGGATCAGTCGGACAGCAGCCGGTCGGCGAAGGTCGCCGCGTCGAACGGCCTGAGGTCGTCGGCGCCTTCGCCCACCCCCACGAACCGGATCGGAACGCCCAGCTCCTCTCGCACCGCCAACACGATGCCACCCTTCGCCGATCCGTCGGTCTTCGTCAGCACCACGCCGGTCACCTCGACGGCTTCCGTGAACGCCCTGGCCTGTGCGATCCCATTCTGCCCCGTCTGAGCGTCGAGCACGAGCAGGGTCTCGTCGACCGACGCGCCCGCCTTCTCGAGGACGCGCTTGATCTTGGCGAGCTCGTCCATCAGCGGAGCTTTCGTGTGGAGCCGGCCCGCGGTGTCGACGATCAGGACGTCGGCTCCTCGCGCGGTAGCCGACTTCACGGCGTCGAAGGCCACGGCCCCCGGATCGGCCCCGCGCTGCTGGCCCACGACGTGGGCGCCGGCTCGGGTCGCCCAGACCTCCAGCTGCTCCCCCGCCGCCGCTCGGAACGTGTCGGCAGCGGCGAGGCTCACCTGCATCCCCTCTCCGGTGAGGCGTTTCGCGAGCTTCCCGATCGTGGTGGTCTTGCCCGTGCCGTTCACCCCCACGACCATCACCACCCCGGGGCGCCCCGCGGGCAGGCGGAGCGATCCGTCGGGCCCGAGCACCTCGACGATCTCGTCACGGAGCAGCGTGACCGGGTCGCCGCCGCCCGCGAGGTCGGCCCTGATGCGAGCGACCAGGTCGGCCGAAGCCTTCGGCCCCACGTCGGCCTTGATCAGCAGATCCTCCAGCTCGGCCCATGTGTCCTCGCTCGGGCCGCCCTTGAACAGCCCCTTGACCCTGGCCCCCAGGCCCTCCTTGCGGAACACGCCACCGGAGGGCCCCGGCTCTCGGCGAACCGGCTCGGGCCGCTGCTCGGCCGGATGCAGATGCGTGGGGGCGCGAACGTGACCCGCGCCGGTGTGCGTCTCGCGCTCGAGCTCGCGGAGGCGGCTCCGGCGTGAGGATCGCAGCACGACGAACCCGACGACGGCCACGACCGCGAGGATCGCGAAGACGATGACCCCTATCTCCACGGCCGGAGGCTAGCCGACCGGCTCGTCCTGCGGCACCTCGATCACCGGCTCGTCGTCGGCGGAGGTCTGCGGGGCGAACGCGGCGGCGGCGGCCTCACGCTCGCCCTCGAGCCGGGCATCGGTCTCGAGCGGTGTCGGGTGGTCGAACCGCTGCGCCACGACCTTCGTCGTACCGTCCTTGTTCAAGGAGATGCCGTACATCATGGCGGCGATCTCCATCGTGCGCTTCTGGTGGGTGACGATGAGCACCTGGGATTCGCGCGCGAACCCCTCGACCAGACGCAGGAACCGGTGCAGGTTCACGTCGTCGAGCGCCGGCTCCACCTCGTCCATCAGGTAGAAGGGCGACGGCCGGGCGGTGAAGATGGCGAACAGGAAGGCCATGGCCGTGAGCGAACGCTCCCCCCCCGAGAGCAGGGAGATGCGCTTCACGCGCTTGCGTCCGGGGCTCGCCTCGATCTCGATGCCGCTGGTGAGCGGCTCGGAGGGGTCGGTCAGGACGAGCCGGCCCGACCCGCCGGGGAACAGGTCCGCCACGAGCAGCTCGAACTGCGAGGCGACGTCGCGGTAGGCGGTCGTGAACGTGTCCTCGATCTCGCGGTCCACCTGCGAGATCACCCCGAGCAGGTCCCGGCGAGCCCGCTTCACGTCGTCGAGCTCTCGAGCCATGAAGTCGTGGCGCTCCTGCAACGCCTCGAATTCACCGGAGGCGAGCAGGTTCACACGGCCGAGCAGCGCGAGGCGTCGCTGGACGAGCTCGGAGCGCTTCTCGAATGCCTCGACGGAGTCCTCGTCGGACAGTTCCGAGACGAGCATCTGCGGATCGGCTTGGTGGCCCTCGCGGATCAGACGCTCGGCATCACGGATGCGTCGCTCGATGTCGCCTCTGGTCCGGTCGTCCTCCTCGTAGACCTCGCGCAGCCGTTCGAGCTGATTCGACGCATCGCGCCATGCCTTGTTGACGGAGGCCTCGCGCTCGGCGATCTCGCGCTCGGCCGTGGCGGCCGCGTCTCGCTGCCGACTCGCTTCGGTGGCCGCCGCCTCGGCTCGGGTGGCCTCGGCCTCGGCAGCCACGCGGGCGGCCTCGGCCGACTCGAGCGCGGCGCGCATCGCGACGGGATCGTGGGCGGACAGCTCCTCGCGCTCGGCCCGCAGCGTGGCGAGCCGGACGTCGTGCGCCGAGCGGTCTCGGCGGAGCGTCTCGACGGACACCCGAGCCGAGATCGGCGGCTGCGGCACGGGCGGGAGGTCGGGCATCGTGTCGACGTCGACCGGGGCCAGCGCGGCGAGTCGTTCCCGGGCGATCGCCACGGACTCGTCGAGCGCCGCCATGCGCTGAGCGTGCAGCTCCTCCTCCGTCCGCAGGCCTGCCGAGGTGCGCTCGAGCCCGGCCAGCCGCTCCGCCACCGCCGTGATCTCGGCGTCCGCTGCCTCGATCTGCTCGCGCAGGAAGTCGACCTCGCTCGCGATCTCGTCGAGGCGCTCCCGCTTCGGGCCCAAGGCGTTGACCGTCGCGGAGAGGTCGTGGGCCACGACCTGCAGCTCGGCCTTGATCTCGCGAGCCCTCGCGTCGGCTTCCTTCGCGGTGTGGATCACCGCCGGACCGACGAGCACCCCCTCGGGCGTCACGAACGACGCCGATGGGTGCTGGCGTTGCTTCTCGGCGGCCTCGGCGATGTCGGCGGCGAGGTAGACGTCTCGGAGCACCGTGCTCGCGATGCCCCTGGCCGCCGGCTCGGCCTCGACGGCGGCGAGGAGCTTGCGTTCGCCCTTCAGCCCGAGCGGCACGGGGCCGCCGGATGCGATCGCCAGGATCGCCCCGTCGCCGTCGGGAGCGTCCGCGAGCGCGCGCTCGCCGTCGTCGTAGACGACCGCGTCGGCCAGGGGCCCCAGCGCCGCGACGAGCGCGCGCTCGAGACCGGCCTCGACCCTCACGAGATCCCTCAGCAAGCCGACCGCCCGGCGCCTGTGTCCCTCGAGGAACCGTGACCCGGCCGTCTCCTCGATGTCCCGGCGTCTCGCATCGAGCAGATCGCGGCGGGCCTCGTGACGCCGACGCACGTCGTCGAGCTGCTCGATCTTGTCGGCGAGGCCGCGACGCTCCGATTCGAGGGCGGCGAGCTTGTCGTTCATGGGCGCCGACTGATCGTCGAACGTCTCGATCTCACCCTCGAGCCCGGCGCGCTCCGCGTCGAGCTCCGCGATGCGCTCGCGCACCGACGCCAGGGCGGCCGCGACGCGCTCACGCTCACGCTCGCTCGACGTGAGCGCGCGCTCGAGCGCGTCGACCTCTGCGCGTCGCCCGGCCGCTTCCTCGCCGGCTCGGCGACGGAGCTCCTCGATGCGGCTGCGATCCCGCTCCGCCTGGCGGAACGCACCCTCCGCCTCCTCGAGCTCACGTTCGTGCTTCGCGAGCTCGTCGACCACCCCGGCGAGCTCGGCCTCGACGCGGGCGATCTCGTCGTTGACCGCATCGACCCGGACCGCGCGCGTGGCCTGCGAGGCGAGCTGTTCGCGCGCGGCCGCCTCGCGCTCCACCGCCTCCCGCAACGCCGATCCGGCCCGGCGACGATCCTCGGCGGTGCGGCGCGCCGTCAGCTCAGCGTCGGCGAGGGCGCTCGACGCGGCCGCGCGGGCATCGGCCGCCTCGAGCACGTCATCGTCGAGCGCATCGAGCCGCTCGCGCGCCGAGATCCGCTCGTCGAGGCCGCGCTGCCAGCCCTCCGCCCGCCGTTCGCGCTCTCGCTGCAGGGCGCGCAGCCGGGCGGCCGCGAGCTTGCGCGACAGGCTCTCGGCCTCGGCCGTGAGTGCCTCGTGCTTCTTGGCCATCTCGGCCTGCTGCTGCAGCGGCTTCAGCTGACGTCGAAGCTCCGAGAGCACGTCGGCGAGCCGGAGCAGGTCCTGATCGAGGTTCCCGAGCTTGCGCTCGGCACGCTCCTTCCGACGGCGGTGCTTGGCGATGCCAGCGGCTTCCTCGATGTACCGACGGCGCTCCTCCGGCTTGGCGAGCAGGACCTCCTCGAGCTGTCCCTGGCCGACCACCGTGTGCAGGGCCCGGCCGATACCCGTTTCCGAGAGCAGCTCCTGCACGTCGAGCAGGCGCACGACCTGGCCGTTGATGCGGTACTCGGAGTCGCCGGATCGGAAGATCGTGCGCGCGACCTCGATCTCGCTCATCGGCACCGGGATCTTGCCCGCCGCGTTGTCGATCACGAGCTTCACCTCGGCCATGCCGAGAGCCGGCCGCGAGGGCGTGCCCGCGAAGATCACATCGGCCATGTGCCCACCGCGCAGCGACCGGGCGCCCTGTTCACCCAGCACCCAACTGATCGCGTCGACGAGGTTGGACTTGCCGGAACCGTTGGGGCCCACGATGACCGAGATGCCCGGGATGAACTCGAGCACCGTCTTGTCCGCGAACGACTTGAAGCCGCGGATGGCTATCGACCTGAGGAACATCTGCAGCGGATGCTAACAGGCTTGTGATTCTGGATGTCTCAAGGTGGGCTAGCCAACGACGCGGAAACCGCGTTCCCCCGTGGCCGGCATCTCGCGAACCTCGACCGAGTCCACCCGAGCCGACGGCGGGCCCTCGCGACACCACCTCACCATGGCGTCGACGACGTCCGATGTCCCCTCGAACTCGGCCTCGACGAGCCCGTCGGGGGTGTTCCGTACCCGCCCGCTCACGCCGAGCGCCCGAGCGCGCTCGGCGCACGTCGATCGGAAGAACACGCCTTGCACCCTGCCGCGCACCTCGACCTGCACCCTGCGCACGTCGGTCATCGTGCCACCGAGAGGTCCGAGGCGCCTCGGCGGGTCGGGTACCCTGGCCGGCGATGGTCACCTACGACGCCCGCACCGCTCTGCTCGTCGTCGACGTCCAGAACGATTTCGCCGACCCTACCGGCAGCCTCTACGTCGAAGGGGGCGAACAGATCGTGCCGATCGTGAACGCCGAGGTCGAGGCCGCTCGGGCCGCCGGAGCCCACGTCGTCTACACGCAAGACTGGCACCCCGAACACACACCCCACTTCCAGCGAGACGGCGGCATCTGGCCGGTGCACTGTGTGGCGAACACCCACGGCGCCGAGTTCCACCCCGACCTCGAGGTGGCCGATCATCAGATCGTGCGGAAGGGCCACGACGGGCGCGACGGGTACTCCGGGTTCAGCGTCCGCGACCCGCTCTCGGGCGAGCGTGGCGACACCGTGCTGCACGAGATGCTCACGGCCGCGGGGGTCGAGCGCCTCGTGATCTGCGGGCTCGCCACCGACTACTGCGTGGTCGAGACGGTGCTCGATGCGCGGATGCTCGGCTATCCGGTCACCGTGCTCACCGAGGCGGTGCGCGCGGTCGGCCTGCAGCCCGGCGACGGGGACGCGGCGCTCTCACGCATGCGCGACGCGGGCGCCGAGCTGATCTGAGTTCGACCGGTCAGCTCTGGCACTGCGGGCAGTAGAAGGAGCTGCGCTGGGAGATCTTCACGCTCTCGATCGGGGTGCGGCATCGGCGGCAGGGGAGCCCGAGCCGCCCGTACACCTTGAGCTCCGCCCGATACCCACCGGGTTCCCCGAACAGGTCGACGTAGGCCTCGTCATCGAGCGTGGTCCCCCGGAGCTTGATCGCGTCCTGCAGCACCTCTTGGATGGCGCGGTACAGGCGGCGCACCTCTTGCGAGGACAGGGCGTCGCTCATGCGGTCGTACCTGATGCCGGCATGGAACAGCACCTCGTCCGAGTAGATGTTGCCGAGGCCCGAGATGAACTTCTGATCCATCAGCAGCTGCTTCATCTTCGATGCGCGATCGGCGAGCAGGTACTGGAACGTGGGCCAGGTGAAGACCTGATCGAGGGGGTCGATCGCCAGGTGCTGCAGCTCCTTGACCTTGCCGAGCTCATCGGCCGAGGTCACGAACAGCTCCCCGAACGTGCGCGGATCGACGTAGCGCAGGTCACCCCGATGCTGGAACGTGAGCACGACCTGCGTGTGTGCCGGCAGAGCCACCCGCCCCGTGCCCCGCTGGAACCGGCCGCTCATGCCGAAGTGCGCGACGAGCACGTCCTGGGAGTCGAGCGTGATGAGGATGTACTTGCCTCGGCGCTCGACCCTCGTGATCTTGTGGCCGACGAGCCGTGACGTGAAGTCCCTCCGCGTCTTGTGACGTCGGATCACGCGCATGGCGTTCTTCGATCCCTTGACCTCGGCCTCCTTGATGCGCAGGCCGACGACGTCCTTCTCGAGATCGCGGCGCATCACTTCGACTTCAGGCAGCTCCACCCTGTTCCCCCCTGACGGAGGCCTCGGTGCCCGGCGAGAGTCGCTCGGAGATGCGCGCGTACGCCTCCGCCGCCGCCCGCTGCTCGGCCTCCTTCTTCGACCGGCCGACGCCGGTGCCCATGGGCTCGCCGCCGAGATGCACGGTGGCCGTGAATTCCTTCTCGTGGTCCGGACCACGTTCCTCGAGCCGGTACTCGGGCATGGATCGCAACGCCTGGGAGGCCAGCTCCTGCAGGATCGTCTTGTAGTCGCGGTCCCCTTCGCCACGCACGTAGGCCTGCATGCGCGGGCGGAACAAGCGCTCGATCAGCTCCGTCACGACCGCGAGCCCACGGTCGAGGTAGATCGCCCCGAACACCGCCTCGAGAGCGTCGGCCAGGATCGAGGACTTGTCGCGACCACCGCTCTGCTCCTCCCCCTTGCCGAGCAGCACGACATCGCCGAGCCCGAGTGAGCGCGCCACATCGGCCAGGGCGGCCATGTTCACGATCGCCGCGCGGAGCTTCGCGAGCGCCCCTTCCGGCAACTCCGGGTACTCGGCGTAGGCCATGTCGGTGACGACCAGTCCGAGCACGGAGTCGCCCAGGAACTCCAGCCGTTCGTTCGTCACGGTCAGGCCGCGCTCGAACGCGAACGAGCGGTGCGTGAGCGCGGCCTCGCGCACGGTCGGGTCTGCGAACACCACCCCGAGCGCCGCATCGAGTGACTCGAGGGGCCTGATCGCCCCGGCCGGACCGTCGGCCTGTGCCCCGCCCCGGGCGTCGGCCTGCGCATCGGCCACGATCGGTTACTCGACCTCGAGCGCTTGCCGGCCGGCGTAGTAGCCGCAGTTCGCGCAGACGCGGTGCGACAGCTTCGGCTGCTTGCACCTGGGGCATTCCGCATAGGCGGGAGCCGAGGCCTTCCAGTTCGCCGCACGTTTGTGGCCGCGCGACCTGCTCTGCTTCTTCTTGGGAACCGCCATCGTGTCGCTCCTTCGTTCGTCTCGTTCAGTGCTCGTCGAGCATGGGAGCCAGCCGCTCGAGGGCCGCCCATCTCGGATCGGTCTCGGCGTGACCGGGACACTCCCCCAGGTTCCGATCGCCACCGCACACCGAGCACAGGCCCAGGCAGTCGGCACGGCACAGCGGCGAGAACGGCAGTTCGACCCCGATCGCGTCGCGGACCATCTGCTCGAGGTCGAGGGACCCTTCGGGGTCGAGGAGGTAGTCGTCGGAATCGGGCTCGGGCTCGGGCACGAACATCTCGTGGACCTGCACCTCGAACGGCCGTTCCAGCTCGGTGAGGCACCGGGCGCATCGCAGCGCGAACGTGCCTCGAAGCGTTGCCGTCACGAGGATACCCTCCACGAGGGCCTCGAGCAGCAGGTCCCCTTCGACCGGCACATCGTCGCGAAGGCGGGCCAGCTCGGTGCCAAGACCCTCGATCGTGCCCGCGACGTGCTGCTCCCTGGAGCTGCCGGGGTGCCCGGACAGATCTCGAACGTCGACCGCCTCGATCATCGGTCCTCCTCGTCGTACAGCGGGGTCTCGGGCCGGGCACCCTCGTCGCCGGCGGGTCGGGGCCCCGCCTCACCCAGCTCCTGCGCCGCGACCGTGCCCGGCGTGCGCAGTTTCTCTCGCCCGACCTCCACCTGGTCGAGCGTCTTGGCCAGCGCCCGCGAGGAGACCTGCGTGTCATCGAGGATGCGCCGCAGGGCGATCTCGAACTGCGCGAGCTTCGCGTCGACGTACTCCTCCGCTTCCCGCCGCATCGCGCGCGCTTGCTCGTCGGCGTCGGCCAGCACGCGTTCGGCCTCCTCGGCCGCGCGGGCGAGCACCGCTTCCTGTTTCGCCATCTTCAGCTGCTCGGCTCGCGACTGCTCGACGATGGCGTCGGCGTCGACGCGTGCCTTGGCGAGCAGGTCCTCTCGGTCCTTGACGATCCATCGCGCCTGCTTGATCTCGTCGGGCAGCGCCTCCTGCATCTCGGCGATCAGGTCGAGCACCTCGTCGCGATTGACCAGCACCGACGACGACAGCGGCATCGCCTTGGCCTCGCGGACCAACTCGTCGAGGTGCATCAATCGGGCCGTGATGTCCATCAACGGCCTCCCTCGACCCGGTCGCGCAATCGGGTCCGTACCTCGTCGGGCACCAAGCCCTCCACGTCGCCCCCGAAACGAGCGACCTCCTTCACGAGCGAGCTCGACAGGAAGGACCACGAGGGGTTGGTGGGCATGAACAGCGTCTCGACGCCTGCGAGCCGATGGTTCATCTGGGCCATCTGGATCTCGAACTCGTAGTCCGAGACGGCCCTCAGGCCTTTCACGATCACCGCGTCGCGGCGTCCGCGCGCGAACTCGACCAGCAACCCGTCGAAGGAGGTGACCTCGACCCCGGACATGTCGGCGCACACCTTCTCGAGCATCGCGATGCGCTCGTCGACGGTGAACATCGGTCGTTTGGCGGGGTTCTCGAGCACCGCCACCACGACGGTCTCGAACGTCTCGTTCGCACGCTCGATGATGTCGAGGTGACCGTTGGTGACGGGATCGAACGTCCCCGGACACAGGGCGGTCAGGCCCATCGAACCTCCAGGTTTCAGGCGGATCCTTCCGGCCGGAACAGGATCACGATGCTGTCGCCATAGCGCAGCTGCTTCGCGATGGCCCAGTGTAGCGGAATGACAGGCGTGGAACTCTTGTGACCTCGGGTCAGGGCCACCGTCCACAGGTCGTCGCGGAGCCAGCCGTCGCCCAAGCCCTGCAACACCTCATCGAGGCCGGGCGCCCCGAGCTCGTACGGCGGATCGCAGATCACCAGGTCGAACGGGGCGCCCGGCCGGTCGTCCCGGCTGACGAATCGGGCGACGCGCGACGGGTGCACCTCCCCACGGTCCGTGACCTTCGCGATCGCGAGGTTGCGCTTGATCGCCGTCACCGCAGCGGGGGCTCGATCGACGAACGTGGCGCTCACGGCCCCGCGCGAGAGGGCCTCGATACCCGCGGCTCCCGTGCCGGCGAACAGGTCCAGGACGTGCGCTCCCTCGAGGGCGCCGGGCCCGAGGCTCGAGAACAGCCCCTCGCGCGCCCGGTCGGACATCGGGCGGACGGAGGGGGGGACCGGCGCGAGACGAACGCCCTTGGCGGAGCCGGCGATGATGCGCACGGAGCCAGCGTAGCGAGGAGGTCCACGCCCGCAGCCCGCTCAGGAGCGGAACAACCAGTCGATCGAGCGTTCGAAACGGTGGCGGAGCTCGCCGAGCAGCGCCGGATGACGCTCGAGCGAGGGGTCGTCGTCGATCAACGCGAACGCGCGCTCCCGGGCCCGGGCCACGAGCGGCATGTCCTCGGCGAGCCGGGCGAGTCGCAGGTCGGGCATGCCCGACTGCTTCGTGTCGAACAGCGTGCCCTCCCCGCGCAGCCGCAGGTCCTCGTCGGCGAGCTCGAACCCGTCGGTCGTGCGCACCATCGCATCGACGCGTGCACGGGCCTCGAGGTTGTCCTCGTCGGACTCGTCGAACAGCACGCAGGTGCCCGGGTGCTCGCCGCGGCCGATGCGCCCTCGGAGCTGATGCAGCTGCGCCAGTCCGAACCGCTCCGCGTTCTCGACCAGCATGACGGTCGCGTTCGGCACGTCGACGCCCACCTCGATCACGGTCGTCGAGATCAGCAGGTCGGCCTCACCTGCTCGGAAGCGCTCCATGATCGCCTCCTTGTCCTTGGGACGCATGCGGCCGTGCAGCAGCTCGATATGGAGCTCGGGGAAGACCTCGGTCGCCAGCCGCTCGGCCTCGGCTTCGGCCGCCTTGACCTGCGTCCGGTTCCCTTCGTCGATCGCCGCGCAGACGACGAAGGCCTGCCGGCCGGCTCCGACCTCGTCGCGCACCAGCTCGTAGGCCGCCTTCCGCTGGGCGGCGGAGCGAGCGGCTCGCGTCGTGATCGGTTGCCGCCCCTTCGGCATCTCGTCGAGCACGACGACGTCGAGGTCGCCGTAGTAGGTGAGCGCGAGCGTCCTGGGGATCGGCGTCGCCGTCATGATCAGGACGTCGACTTCACCGCCCTTGCGCTGCAGAGCGGTCCGTTGGTGCAGTCCGAATCGGTGCTGTTCGTCGACCACCGCCAGGCTCAGGTCGGAGAACGTCACGGACTCCTGCACGAGCGCGTGCGTGCCCACGATCAGGTCCAGGCTGCCGTCGGCAACGGCGTCGACGATGCGCTGGCGGTCCTTGCCCGTCACCGCGCCGGTGAGCAGCGCGTAGGTGAGGGTCGGCTCGGCCGGAGACGCGTCATCGTCGTCGATCGAGTCGAGCAAGGACACCTGGGCGTCGGGCGCCCGCGGGCGCGATGCCGCGTATCGGAGGAAGGGCACGGCGCCCATGCTCTCGAGCATCACCTGCACGGATCGGAAGTGCTGGGCCGCGAGCACCTCGGTCGGCGCCATGATCGCCGCCTGGTGCCCCGATCCGATCGCGATCAAGGAGGCGTGCAGCGCCACGAGCGTCTTCCCCGAGCCGACGTCACCCTGCAGCAGGACGTTCATCGGCCTGGGCCTGCCCATCGCCTCACCGATCACGCGCATCGCCCGCCGCTGTGCGTCGGTCGGCTCGAACGGGATCGACGCCAGCAGCCGGTCGGTGAGCGGACCGTCGGGGTCGTGGGCGACCCCGGAGCTGTCGGCTTCCACCCGGTGTTTGCGGAAGGCCACGCCGAGCTCCAGGGTGAACAGCTCGTCGAACTTGAGGCGCTCACGAGCCGCCCCCAGCGCCGCCTCGTCGGCCGGGAAGTGGATGTCGCGCAGGGCCCGATCGTAGGAGCCGAGCCCTTCGGCGCGCACGATCTCCTCGGGCATCGGGTCGTCGATCGGAGCGAGCCGGTCGAGCGCGCGATGCTCCAGCTCGCGGATCGTGCGTGTCGAGATGCCCTCGGTGGCCGGGTGCACCGGGGTGATGCGGCCCGTGTGCACGAGATCGGCCTCGTCGCCGCCGAGGACCTCGACCTCCTGCTGGGAGAGCTGCAAGCGGCCCTTGTACGAGGTGGCCGAGCCGGAGACCGCGACCTCGACACCCTCCCGATAGATGCTCGCGGCCCACGGCTGGTTGAAGAACGTGAGATCGAGATAGCCGGTGCCGTCGCCGACCGTGACCGTCACCATCGTCTGGCGCCGGCGGGTCTGCCGCTTGTGCACCTTGCGCACCAGCCCGATCACGGTGACGTACGAGCCGATCTTGACGTCGCGGATCGCCGCGACCCGTGACCGGTCGATGTACCGCCGCGGGTAGTGGTGCACGAGGTCTGCCACCGTCTCGATACCGAACGAGCTCTCCGCCAGCACCTCGTGGGCCGGTGCCCCCTTGGTCCGGAACCCCGTCCGGCGCGTCGCGAGCTTCGGATCGATGTCGAGGACCGGCGATGCAAGCGTGAGGCGCGCGCCGCTCATCGTCGGGTTCTACCACGGGGTCCCGACGGATCATCGCTCCGCCCCTCTAGCATGGCCGCGGTGCAACCCCGGGTTCCCCGCCTCGCAGCCGCCGCGGCGCTGATCGCTTCGTGCTCCCTCGTCGCGTGCGCCGGACCGGACCCGGAGCCCGCTCCGACGTCCTCACCGGCGCTCCTGGCAGTCGAGGGGGTCGAAGGGCTCCCGGTCACGGTCGCGGCGCTGCCCAACGCCGGCGCCGAGGAGTTCCACACCGTGCTCGACGACCTGCGAGGCACACCGGTGGTCGTGAACCTGTGGGCCTCGTGGTGCGAACCCTGCGAACGTGAGATGCCCATGCTCTCGGTCGCCGCCCGTGACCACGCCGACGTGCAGTTCCTCGGCGTGGACACGCTCGACTCTCGCGCGGGAGCCGAGGCGTTCATCGCCGAGTACTCCGTGCCCTTCCCCTCGCTGTTCGACCCGGACGGCGCGATCCGGACCGACCTCGGCAGCCTCGGGCTGCCGGTCACCGTCTTCTTCGACGCCGACGGCAACCAGGTCGCGAAGGTCGACGGCGAGCTCAGCCAGAGCGCGCTCGACGAGCACCTCGCCGAGATCACGGGCTGAACGAGGACGTCTGGTAGCCTCGTCGGGCTATGGCAGCCGTGTGCGACATCTGTGGCAAGAAGCCGTTCTTCGGCAAGGCCGTGACCTTCTCGCACAAGCGGAACAACCGCCGCTGGAACCCGAACGTCCAGCGTGTACGGGCCCTGGTCGACGGCACACCCCGCCGGGTCAACGCATGCACGTCGTGCATCAAGGGCGGCAAGGTCACTCGCATCCCGCGCTCCGCATAGCCCTGCTCGACGCCGGGCTCGTCGCGGCCCGTTGTCCGTTCCGTACAGATGGCCGGGATCGGGCCGCCCTGCGTACCGGCGGGGCCCCTCAGCGCCGTTCGATAGACTGGCTGTGCTCGCCGGCGCTACCGATGCGCGACGTGAGCGCACCATCCGACCTCGCGAGGAGGCCCACCGTGGCACAGGTTCTCGTCAACCCGGCGCCTGAGGAGATCAGGAGTTACGCCGAGGAGATGCCCGAGACGCGCATCACCGAGTACGGCAACACGAACACCCAGACGAAGGTGCTCTCGCGCAGCGCCGCCAGCACCTACGTCGTGGAGCGCGAGTCTAGCGGCAAGAGCATGACGCGCGAGGACTACGACGCGATCGCGGCGAGCCAGGACGCCTACATCGCCGTGAACGACATGATCCAGATCGACGGCTACATCGGGAACGATCCCGAGATGCGCACCGCCGCGCGCCTGCTGATGGAGAAGCGGTACGCGAACATCGCCGGCATGCAGCAGAAGCTCTACTTCGAGCGGAACGACGGCGCGGACCCGGAGGTCACGGTGATCTATACGCCGGGCCTGCAAGCTCCCGGCTATCCGGACGACCGTGTGATCGCGGTCGATCTCGACGACTACGTGACGCGCGTCCTGAACTCGGACTACTTCGGGGAGTCCAAGAAGGGTGGCCTGCGCATGTGGAACGACATCGTCTACAACAAGGGCGGTCTCGCGCTCCACGCCGGTCTGAAGGTGATCCCGACCCGGCACGGCGACAAGGTGTTCATGATCATCGGCCTGTCGGGCACGGGCAAGACGACGACGACGTTCACGACACAGAACGGATCGCTGCCGATCCAGGACGACTTCGTCGGCCTCATGCCCGGTGGTCATGCCTACGGCACGGAGAACGGCTGCTTCGCGAAGACGTTCGGCCTCGACCCCGACTTCGAGCCCTCGATCCATGGTGCGGTCACGAAGTCCTCGGCCTACCTCGAGAACGTCTACATGGACGACGCGGGCACGATCGACTTCTTCAACGAGCACTACACGAAGAACGGTCGCTCGGTCTTCGCGATGAGCGACCTGATGGCCTACGGCGACGCTCGAGACGTCGGTCCGGTCGACAACCTGCTGATCCTGAACCGCAACGAGAACATCATCCCGGCGGTCGTCAAGCTCGATCAGGTGCGCGCGGCAGCGTTCTTCATGCTCGGTGAGACCACCGGCACCTCGGCAGGCGGCGCCGCCGAGGAGGGCAAGTTCTTGCGGGTGCCCGGCACGAACCCGTTCTTCCCGCTCCCCCACGGCCTGCAGGGCAACCGCTTGCTCGAGCTCCTCGCCACGCACCCGATTGAGACGTACCTGCTGAACACCGGTCGTGTCGGCGGCAACGACGCCGACGACCGCTCGAAGAAGCTCCGCATCCCTGACACCTCCGCCTGCGTGAAAGGCATCGCCGAGCAGACGATCTCGTTCGAGGAAGACCCGGACTTCGGCTACGAAGTCGCGTCGTCGGTTCCCGGCCTCGACGACGACGAGAAGCTCCAGCCGAGGAGGCTCTACGAGCGGCAAGGACGTGGCGAGGAGTACCAGCGCACCGTGGAGACCCTCAAGACCGACCGGGTGGCGCACCTGCAGCAGTTCACGCAGCTCAGCGAGGAGATCATCAAGGCCGTCGGCTGATCGTCGGCCCCGCGGCGGCCGCGAGCGACGATGGGCAGCCACGACCACCGGCCGATGACCGAGTCGCCGGCGGACGACCGGCTGGGTCGAGACCGGCACGTCGAGGTCGAGGCCGATCCGCATGCCGGGCATGGGGCCGATCCGCACGCCGGGCATGGCTCGGACCGAGCCGCGCACCGAGGCCACGGTCGGCACGCGGGTCACAGCGTGGCGATGTTCCGGGGCCGCTTCTGGCTGAGCCTGCTGCTGAGCGTTCCGGTCTTGGTCTGGTCGGAGATGCTCCAGGACCTGCTCGGGTTCACGGCGCCGAGCGTGCCCGGCGATCGGTGGTTCCCGCTGGTGTTCGGCACGGCTGTATTCGTCTACGGGGGCGCTCCTTTCCTGGCGGGCGGCTGGAGCGAGCTGCGCGACCGAACGCCGGGCATGATGCTCCTGATCTCGCTCGCGATCACGGTGGCGTTCGCTTCGAGCCTCGCGAGCGAGGCCGACGTGCTCGACCTGGACTTCTGGTGGGAGCTCGTGCTCCTGATCGACGTGATGCTGCTCGGGCACTGGCAGGAGATGAGGGCCATCGGACAGGCGTCGAGCGCCCTCGACGCGCTCGCCGCGCTCCTGCCCGACATGGCCGAACGCGTCGAGGGCGCGGGCACCCGAGAGGTGGCCATCACCGACCTGCGCCCCGGTGATCTCGTGCTCGTCCGTCCGGGCGGGCGTGTGCCCGCCGACGGCACGGTCGACAGCGGCGAGGCCGAGTTCGACGAGTCGATGATCACCGGCGAGTCGCTGCCGGTGGCGCGGACGATCGGCGGCCAGGTGGTCGCCGGCACCGTCGCGACCGACTCCTCGGTCCGCATCCGGGTCGAGGCGGTCGGCGACGACACGGCGCTCGCCGGCATCCGGCGGCTCGTCGCCGACGCGCAGGCTTCCCGGTCGAGGGCGCAAGCGCTGGCCGACCGAGCCGCGGCCGTGCTGTTCTTCGTCGCGCTCGGAGCGGGCATCGTCACGTTGGTGGCATGGCTCGCCGTCGGCGACGCCGACCAGGCGCTCGAGAGCACCGTCACGGTGCTCGTGATCGCCTGTCCCCATGCGCTCGGACTCGCGATCCCTCTCGTGATCGCCTTGTCGACCGCCATGTCGGCCCGCAACGGCATCCTCGTGAAGGACCGGCTCGCCCTCGAGCGGATGCGCACCGTGGACGCCGTGCTGTTCGACAAGACGGGCACCCTGACCGAGGGCCGGCCGGCCGTACACGACGTCGCGTCGGTGCACGGCGACGACGACGCGGTGCTCCTGCTGGCCGCCGGCGTCGAGGCCGAGAGCGAGCATCCGCTCGGCCGCGCGATCGTGGCGGCCGGGCGCGATCGGGGTGGCGTTCCAGACGCGTCGAGCTTCCGAACGATCGCCGGTCGCGGGGTGGAGGCCGAGATCGGCGGGCGGCCCGTCGCGGTCGGCGGCCCCGCGATGCTCGCCGAGCGCGGACTCTCGATGCCGCCGTCGATCCACGACCTGGTCGAGTCCTGGCGCGGACGCGGCGCCACGGTCCTGTCGGTCATCGACGGCGACGAGACGGCGGGGGCGATCGCGCTCGAGGACGCCGTGCGGCCCGAGTCACGAGCCGCGATCGACGCGCTGCACGCCGAGGACGTGCGGGTCGTCATGATCACCGGCGACGCACGCCAGGTCGCTCAGGCGGTCGGCGACGAGCTCGGGGTCGACGAGATCATGGCCGAGGTGCTGCCGGAACAGAAGGACTCGAGGGTCGCCGAGCTGCAGGCTCGCGGGCTGCGGGTCGCGATGGTCGGCGACGGCGTGAACGACGCACCGGCGTTGGCTCGGGCCGACGTCGGCATCGCGATCGGCGCGGGCACCGACGTCGCGATCGAGTCCGCGGGCGTCGTGCTCGCGAGCGACGACCCTCGCGGCGTGCTCTCGGTCTGCCGGCTCTCCCGGGCGAGCTATCGGAAGATGGTGCAGAACCTGGCCTGGGCGACGGGGTACAACGTGCTGGCGATCCCGCTGGCCGCGGGAGCGCTCGCGTGGGCCGGGCTCGTGCTTCCCCCCGCGGTCGCGGCCGCGCTCATGAGCATGTCGACGATCGTGGTGGCCGCCAACGCGCAACTGCTCCGCCGGGTGGATCTGCGGCCGGACGTGGTCGCCCCGGCGCCTGTCGCAGGGACGTGAGGCTCAGCGTCGCCCGGCGCGACGCCCCAGGAAGTACGCCGTCACGAACTGCAACGCCCCGAGCGCGAGGAACACGAGGTAGAGCCACCGATACTCAGCCGCGTCGTCGGTGAACGCCCGGCCCCTGGTGTCGGTGAGCGCGTACAGCGTGAATGCCGTGGCGAGGACGAACCACATGCCCGCGCGGCCGGTCACGAACAGGGCGTACAGCACCATGTCGGACGCCCGCGTGCTCTCGTAGGGGGTCCGCACCCAATGGACGACCGAACGCAGCCCCAGCGCCGCGAACCCCGCCGCGGCGACGACCTCGAGGGCGTTCACCCGGCTTGTCCGCTGACTCGCAAGGCGTCCCGTACCTCGTCGTCGGTCGTCTGTTCGAAACGCTCGTACCACTGGCCCACCGCCCTGAGGTCCGCCGGGGTGGCCGGCACGACGCACCGGTCGCATTCGTTCGCCAGCCGGCGCTCGACGCCCGCCGGTCCGACCGGTGCCGCGAAGATCACCGGCGACGCGCCCTCGGCTCGTGCCCAGCGCAGGGCCGCGAGCGCCGTCACCCCCGTCGCCACCCCGTCGTCGACGACCACGGCCGTCACGCCGCGCAGATCCGGCGGCGGCCTCCCCTCTCGGTAGAGGGCCGTGCGTCGCCCGATCTCAGCCTCCTGGCGCCGAACCTCGGCCTCGATGTAGGCGTCGTCGACCCCGAGCATGTGCATGCTCGCCCTGTCGAGCACCCGCACCCCGGGGGCGACCGCGCCGATGCCCAGCTCGGGGTTGCCGGGCGCACCGATCTTCCTCGGGATCACCACGTCGAGCGGCGCGCCGAGCGCCTCGGCGACCTCGGCCGCGACGATCACCCCGCCGCGCGCGACCCCCAACACCACGACCGGCGGCTCGACGGTGCCCGCGAGCTCGGCCCCCAGCCTCCGTCCGGCGTCGACGCGATCCCTGAACACGGCGCCAGCATGCGCGTTGCACGCCTCACGCGTCCACGGCTAGCATCAGCTTCCCAACGAGCGGAAGGAACCCCGTGGTCCACGCGTACATCCTGATCCAGACCGAGGTGGGGAAGGCCGCCGCCGTCGCCGACGAGGTTCGGTCGATCGCCGGCGTCGCCGAGGCCGAGGACGTCACCGGCCCGTACGACGTGATCGTGCGAGCGGAGGCGAAGACCGTCGACGAGCTCGGCAAGCTGGTGGTGGCACGCATCCAGGCCGTGGAGGGCATCACCCGCACGCTGACCTGTCCGGTCGTGCACCTCTAGCGGATGCCCGGCCGTCCCTCCGACGGGGTCTCGAGCTCGGGGACGACCGTGAGCTTCTCGCGCTCGGCGTCGCGCCTCTCCGTCGCCAGGTCGATCAGCCGCTCGATCAGCTCGCCGTAGGTCAGCCCGCTCGCCTGCCACAGCTTGGGGTACATGCTGATCTCGGTGAATCCCGGGATCGTGTTGATCTCGTTGACGAAGACCTCCTCGCCCCGCAGGAAGAAGTCGACCCGGGCCATGCCCCAGCATTCGATCGCCTGGAACGCCGCGACGGACATGCGCTGCACACGGGCCTGGACGTCGGCGTCGATCCCGGCCGGCACGTCGAGGCGGGCGCCCCGCTCGTCGAGGTATTTCGATGCGTAGTCGTAGAACTCGTGGCCGGTCGGCACGACCTCGCCGCACACCGAGGCCACGGGGTCGTCGTTGCCGAGCACGGCGCACTCGATCTCGCGCACCCCTTCGAAGCCGTGCTCCACGACGACCTTGCGCGCGAAGCGGAACGCCTCGTCCATCGCGCGGTCGACCTCGCCGGGCTCGTGCACCTTCGAGATGCCGACCGAGGACCCCAGCGTGGCCGGCTTGACGAAGACGGGGAACCCGAGCGCCGCGATCCTGGCGCTGACTCCCTCGGGATCCTCGCGCCACTCGGGCTCCCGCACCGGCTGCCACGGACCGACGGGCAATCCCGCCGCCGCGAACAGCACCTTCTGGATCGCCTTGTCCATGCCGATCGCCGATCCCAGCACCCCCGCGCCGACGTAGGGCACGTCCGCGAGCTCGAACATGCCCTGCACGGCACCGTCCTCCCCCATCGGGCCGTGCAGCACCGGCAGCACGACGTCGATCGGCGCGCGGCTTCCGTCGACCGCGACGAGCTCACGAGCGGCTCCCTCTCCGGCGAGCGCGACCCGCGCTCCCGCTCCGGCACCCGGCGTGACCTGGGGCATGCGTCCCGTCTCGGACGGGAGCGCCGGCGGGCCGCTCATCAGGTGCCACGTGCCGTCCTTCGTGATGCCGACCGGCACGACATCGAATCGAGCCGGGTCGAGCGCGTCGATCACGGACCGGGCCGAGATACAGCTGATCTCGTGCTCGGCGGAACGGCCCCCGAAGATGACGGCGATGCGACGCCGCCCGCTCATACCTTCCCCAACGCCCGCTCGACGTCGTCCACGATGTCCTCGATGTCCTCGATACCCACGCTGACGCGCACCAGCCCGTCGGCGATGCCCGCGGCACGGCGCGCCTCGGGGTCCATCTGCCGGTGCGTCGTCGACGCCGCATGCCCCACCAAGGTGTGCGTCCCGCCCAGGCTCGTCGCCACCCAGGCGAGCTCGAGCGCGTCGCAGAACCGGCGGCCGCCCTCGACGCCCCCTGCGACCTCGATCGCCAGCATGCCTCCGAAGCCGCGTTCGAATTGCCTCACCGCGACCTCGTGCTGCGCATGCGACGTGAGGCCCGGGTAGCGCACGCGCTCGACCTTCGGATGCCCCTCGATCGCGCCGGCGAGCGACATCGCGTTCGACGAGTGGCGCTCCATGCGAAGCCCCAGGGTCATGAGCCCCCGCAGGCAGAGCCAGGCCTCGAACGGCGCCATCGTGCCGCCGGTGTCGATCGCGACATCGCGCAGACGCTCACGGCCCTCGACGCTCGTGCACACCACGCCGGCGATCAGATCGTGGTGGCCTCCGATGTACTTCGTGGCGGAATGGCAGACGTAGTCGAACCCGTACCCTGACGGCGTGCACAGGTACGGGGAGGCGAACGTGTTGTCGACCGACGACGTCACACCCGCTTCTCGGCACGCCGCGCCCAGCGCCAACAGGTCGGCGACGGTCACGTTCGGGTTCGCGATCGTCTCGACGTGGAACAACGCCGCCCCCGGCAGGGCTCGCCGGACGGCGTCGACATCGTGCGGGTCGACGAGCGTCACCTCGACGCCGTTGCGCGGCAGCAGGTGGGTCGCGAGCGCATAGGTGCCTCCGTACAGCTCGTTGCTCATCACCACGCGGTCGCCGGCCCCGGCGTGCGCGGCGAGGACCGTGTGGATGCCGGCCATGCCCGAGGCGAACCCGAACGCGGACTCCGTGCCTTCGAGCGAGGCCATCTGCTGCTCGAGGGCCGCGACCGTCGGGTTCCCGTAGCCGCGCGTGTAGGTGTAGCCGGGCGTTCGGAACGCGATCGTCTCGGCGTACGCCTCGGAGTCCTCGAACCGGAACGTCGAGGTCTGGTACAGGGGCGTGCTGGGGGTCTGCTGGTCCACGTTCGGTGGGGCACCGTGGACCGCCCTCGTGGTGAACCCCCGCTCGCCGGCCATGGTGGGGAGCCTACCCGTCGCCGGCCCAGCGCTCGGGGTACGCCGACCGCAGGTCCTCCACCATCGTGGTGAGCACACGCATCACGCCCTCGGTCAACGCGCGCAGCGTCTCGGCGTCCCCGGCCTCGCCACGGTGGCTCGAGAGATCGATCGCGGGACCGGCCCGCATCCACACGGGGCGCCCGAGCTTCAGACTGCCCTTGCCCGACTTCTGCCAGACCGCCTGCGAGCCCCAGCTCACCAACGGCGTGATCGGCACACCCGTCGTGAGGGAGAGCCGCACCGCGCCGGACTTCCCCTGCATCGGGAGGTGGTCGGGGCGCCTGGTCACGGTCCCCTCGGGGTAGATCACCACGACCTCCCCCATGTCGATCGCCCGCTCGGCCGCTGCGAGCGCCTGTCGCGCGTCGCCGGTGCCACGCACGACCGGGATCTGCCGCACCCCACGGAACACCGAACCCACGACCGGGATGCGGAAGAGGTCGTCTTTCGCGAGGAACCTCGGTCGTCGACCCGCCTTGCAGACGGCGGAGGCGATCGTGAGGGGATCGACGTAGGAGATGTGGTTGCAGGCGACGATCGCCGGCCCCGTTTCGGGGATGTGTTCGAGGCCTTCGTATCGGAGGGTGAACCAGGCCCGGACCGGCTGCACCGCGACGGCCTTGGCGACGTGGAACCAGGGCTCCAGACCTCACCCCTCCTCGAGGGGGTCTCGGCGCGGTGAGCACTCCCGTGCGATGGTCGGCACCTGCTCGGATCCCCTGATCGTCGTGCTCGGGCAGCCGAGAGCCTACCGCGGGCCCCGGGGGCAACGGCCGCCGAGACAGCCGCTAGGCTGCGACCCGTGCGCGTGATCGCCCTCCCAGTGAAGTCGCTCGCCGAGACGAAGTCGCGTCTGGACCCGGTGCTCTCTCCGCTCGAGCGCGGGGCGCTCACGCTCGCCATGTTCGAGGACGTGCTCGACGTCACCCTCGACGTGTCCGGATGGGAGACGTGGGTGGTCTCGCCGGACGAGGCCGTGCTCGAGATCGCGATGTCGCGCGGCGCGTATGCCGTCGAGGAGGAACGCCCCCCGCTCACCGCCGCGATCCGCCAGGTCGAGGAGGAGGCCGCGGGACGGCTCGTCGACACGTTGGCTGTGCTGCTTCCCGACACGCCGCTCGTGACCCACCCGGTCCTCACCCGTGCCCTGCGCACCCTCGGCGCCGTCGTCGTCGCGCCCTCCGCCGACGAGGGAGGTACGAACCTCCTGATCCGCCGTCCGCCTGCCGTGATCGGGGCGAAGTTCGGCCACGATTCCTATCGGCGTCACCTGCAGGCGGCCGCGGAAGCCGACGTGCCGACGTCGGTGGTCGAGGCCCCGGAGCTCGCGTTCGACCTCGACGTGCCGAGCGATATCCTCACGGTGCTCGACTCACGCCGGGAGGGACGCACGCTGCAGGTGTGCCGAGAACTCGACCTCGGCGCGCGCATCGCGACCCGTACCTAGGAGGACGAACGACCGATGGCCCAGGGCACGATCAAGGGGTTCGACCTGGCGACGACGACCGGCTCGCTGATGATGGACGACCGCACCGAGGTCGCGATCGACGGCGCCTCGCTCGAGGGTTCGGGCATCCTCACGCTGCGGCTCGGGCAGCGGGTCGCGTTCGACCTGACCGAGGTCGACGGCGCGCCGGTGGCGCGCGGGCTGCACCTCGTCACGTTCGAGTAGCGAGCGAAGGAACCGGAGAGGTCACCCGTCGGACGTGGTCACGACCTGTTCCCGGAACTCCTTGCCCGGGGTGAACGCGGGGAGGTCGCGAGCGGGCACCACGATCGGGATCTGTGGCCGGCGAGGGTTCCGCGCGATCCGCTCGTTGCGGTGCTTCCGCTCGAACGTGCCGAAGTCGGCGAGCGTGACCCGCTCGCCCCGGACGACGGAGTCCCGGATCGAGTCGATCACCGCGTCGATCGCCCGGCCCGCGTCGGCCTTCGACAGACCGGTTCGCTTGGAGACCTCTGCGACCAAGCCACCTTTGTTCATGGCTGCTCCCTCCGGTCGGGCAAGGGTTCCGAGCTGCCACCGTATCCCCCGCGCCCGCAGCGGTCAAACGCCGACAGGGCGAACGGGCTTGCGCCGCAGACCGCGTGGCATGTGAGGCCGAGTTCTGGCCGCTCATGGTCCACGTTGTTAGCATGCCCGGACCACGTTGGGGCGTGGTGTAACGGCAGCACGACAGGTTCTGGCCCTGTTAGTCGAGGTTCGAATCCTTGCGCCCCAGCTCCAGGCTCCGAGGCTCTCCTCAGCCGATGCCCGGGTAGGGGTCGAGCACGAGCGGCGGCAGGGGTTCCTGCGAGAAGTCGAAGTCGGCAGCGAGATCGCCCAGCTCCTCGAGCTCCTCCCGTACCGTCGGACGTGCATCGGGCCATCCGTCGGTCTCGGGGTCCAGTCGCTGTCCGC
>DASZOO010000249.1:0-4645 GCA_035550775.1 Actinomycetota bacterium
AGCCCTTCCTTGTCGATCGCGTAGTTCACCGCACGGCGAACGTGCACGTCGTCGAAGGGCGGGTTCGCGAGGTTCATCTCCATGTAGCGGACGGCGTCCGACGGGTTCGCGTGCAGCCGGTCCGAGAGCTGCGGATCGGTCGAGTACCGCTGGACCTGGTCCGAGGGGGGCACGCCGTCGAGCACCAGGTCGATCTCATCCGACTCCACCTGCAACGCGAGATCCTCGGAGGTGCCGCCGATCGCGGTCTCGATGCGGTCGGGGTACGCCGGTCGAAGCTCGTCGGTCGCTGGGTCCCACGACGGGTTGCGCACCAGCACGATCGAACGACCCGGCTGGTAGCCGGACACGGGATCCTGTTCCCCCGCGGGCACCGAGAAGTCCAGCTCCTCCGACCCCTCGAACATGTAGGGTCCGCTGGCCACCATGTAGCGCCCGTAGTTGGGGTCGTGTCCCTCGGCGACCCCCAGGCGTGCCTTCGGGTCGAACGGGTTCGGCGGGATGGGCGCCGCCGACGGCATCGCCATGCGATAGCCGAGGTCACCGGTCGGCTCGGTGACGGTGATGCTCAGCGTCCGGTCGTCGACCGCTTCCATGCCCGAGATCGAGTCGGCCTTGCCCTCGGCGAACTCGTCGAAGCCTTCGATCACCGAGTAGTAGAAGGAGTAGCCGCCGACGTTCGCCCTCGGATCGGCGGTCCGCTCCATCGCGCGCACGAAGTCGCCGGCCGTGATCTCGACGTCCTCGAGCGGCGGCGCGTAGCGGAGCCCTTGCTGCAAGGTGAACGTCCACGTGAGGCCGTCGGCAGAGATCTCCGGCATCTCGGCCGCCAGATCGGGGAAGAGCTCCGCCCCCTGCTCGTCGGTGGTCTTCCCGTTGTACGAGAGCAACGTGCGCAGCAGACAGCACCGGTCGTACTCCCATGCGACGCCGTAGTACTCCTTCTGAGGGTCGAACCCCTCCTGCACGTCGGAGACGAGTGCCACGCGCAGCGTGCCGCCGGGCTCCGCCCGGGACGCATCGCCCGGCGGTGGATCGGTCGCACCGTCGTCGCCTCCTCCGCCGCACGCGGCGGCGAACAACGCCAGCGCCAACGCGGCGGAGGTCACGCGCCAGATCGGTCTCGACATGGGCCCCTCCCTCGTGGTTCGGGGTACGACCGTCCGCACCCTCGTCCGTGAGTACGGAGGGGGCCGGCGACGGCGGGTTCCGCATCGTTGCCCAGGGTTTCCGATTCGTTGCCCGGACGTTCCGGGAACCTGCCCTCATGCTCGGGATGTTGCCTTGGGGCGAGGGGGAAGCCGGTCAGTCGCTCAGGGTCACGATCAACGGCGCGTGGTCGCTGGGCTTGCCCTCCCCCGCGGTCGGCTTGCGTTCCTCGCGGTCGACCTCGACCGAGATCAAGCGCTCGGCGACCGGTGTCGTCGCCAACGCGAGGTCGAGGCGCAGGCCCCAACCGCGATGGAACGCGCCCATCCGGTAGTCCCAGAACGTGAACGGCCCGGTGACGTCTCCGGCCGCCCGGCGACCGAGGTCGACCAGACCGACATCGATCAACGCGCGCAATCGATCGCGTTCGGGCTCGCTCGCGAGGTTCCGGCCTCGCCACAGGTCGGGGTCGTGCACGTCGCGATCGTCCGGCGTCACGTTGAAATCCCCCGCGAGCAGGACGGGCCCGGCCGGATCGATCGCGGAGGATGCCCACGCGCGAAGCGCATCGAACCACGCGAGCTTCGCCTCGTAGGCCGGGTCGCCCACCTCCTTGCCGTTGACCGCGTAGACGCTCGCGATCGTGAGGTCCCCCGCGCGCGCGACCAGCAGGCGCGCGTCGTCGGGAACCGGGGAGCCGGGCAGGCCCCGGCCGATCTCCTCGAGCGGGAGCCTCGACGCGATCGCCACCCCGTTGCGGCCACCCTGCCCGTGGCTGAGAGCCGCGTACCCCGCTCGCTGGAGCGGCTCGATCGGGAAGTCCCGGTCGGCGACCTTCGTCTCCTGCACGCAGAGCACGTCCGGCTCCCAGCGTTCGAGGAGCGCGATCAGCCGCGGCAGCCGTTGACGGATCGAGTTGACGTTCCAGGTCACGACGCGCACGACGCGCAGCCTATCGGGCCTCGGGGCCGCGACGGTGCGAAGGGTGGCGCACGGCTGCCCCGACCTCGTATCGTCCCAACGTGACGTCGCCTTCCCTGTCGACCTCCGAGGCGCTCCCGCTGTCCTCGTACGTGCCGCGGCTGCTGCTGCAGCATCTCGCGGACGAGCCGGAGCGGCGAGCGTGGACGCTCGAGGGCACCGTGGTCTTCGTCGACATCTCCGGGTTCACGAGGCTGTCGGAGCGCCTCGCCGAACACGGCAAGGAAGGCGCCGAGCAGGTGACCGAGGCGATCGAGACGTGCTTCACCGACCTGCTCGCCGTCGCCTACGCGAACGGCGGGAGCCTGATCAAGTTCGGCGGCGACGCGCTCGTGTTGCTGTTCCACGGCGAGGGACACGAGGCCCTCGCATCCCGGGCGGCGGTGTGGATGCGCCGAGCGTTGCGCGAGGTCGGCCGCATCGACCTGCCCGGTGCCAAGGTACAGCTCCGCATGTCGGTCGGTGTGCACACCGGCACGTTCCACTTCTTCCTGGTGGGGAGCTCGCATCGAGAGCTGCTCGCGACCGGCCCCGCCTGGACACGCACCGTGCAGATGGAGCACGAGGCCGATGCCGGGGAGATCCTGATCAGCCCGGAGCTCGCATCGGTGTTGCCCGCCCGGTGCCTCGGGCCCACGAAGGGAGCCGGCATCCTCCTCCGCCGAGAACCTCCGGCCGGGTCGGCGCCCGGCGACCAGCCCGTGCCCGACATCGACCCCGCCGACGTCGCGGGGTGCCTGTCGCTCGCCGTGCGGGACCACGTCACGGCCGGGGGCGGGGCCCCCGAACACCGGCCGGTCACGGTGGCGTTCGTGCACTTCGACGGGACCGACCGGGCGATCGAGGAGCGAGGCATCGACGTGGTCGAGTCCGACCTGCACGAGCTCGTGAGCGATCTCCAGGAAGCCGTCGATACCCAGGGTGTCTGCTTCCTCGCCAGCGACGTCGATGCCGACGGCGGGAAGTTCATCGTCACGGCCGGTGCGCCCACGGTGACCGGCAACGACGAGGAACGCATGCTCCTCGCGCTCCGGGCGTTCGCAGACGGTGAACGGGCGATCCCCGTTCGCATCGGCGTGCACCGTGGCGGGGTCTTCGCCGGTGACATCGGTCCGTGGTACCGGCGCACCTACACGGTGATGGGCGACGCCGTGAACCTGGCGGCCCGACTGATGGCTCAGGCGCCTCCGGGCGCGATCTACGCCACGGCCGATGTGCTCGATCGCTCGGCCACGCGCCTGCTCACGACCGAGATCGAGCCATTCCGCGTGAAGGGCAAGAGCGCGCCCGTGCGAGCATGGTCGGTCGGCGCGCCGGCCCGTGCGACGGCTCGCGACACGATCGCTCTGCCCCTGATCGGTCGCGACCGCGAGATGCGAGTGCTCGACGACGCGATCGCCCAGGCGCGAGAGGGCCGATCCGCGTTCGTCGAGATCGTCGGCGAGCACGGCATCGGCAAGTCCAGGCTGCTCGAGGAGGCGGCCTCGCGAGCCGGCGACATGCTCCGATGGCACGCGTCGTGCGAGGCCTACTCGGCCAGCACGCCGTTCGCCGTTTGGCGAGAGCTGCTGCGGGAGGCCATGGGCATCGCATGGGGCGACGCCGCCGAGGTGGCCGGGCGCAGGCTGCGGGGTCTCGTCGCCGAGCGGGCGCCGGAGCTGGCGCCGTGGCTGCCCTTGCTCGCCGTTCCGGCGGACGCCGAGGTGGATCCCACGCCCGAGGTCGACGCGCTCGACGACGCGTTCCGGCGTACGAAGCTGCACGAGGCGATCGGAGCGTTGATCGACGTGCTCATCGACCGGCCGGCCCTCGTCGTGATCGAAGACGCGCATCACATGGACGAAGCCTCGACGGATCTCCTCACGTCGCTGACCGCGGCGGGAACCCGGCGCCCGTGGGTCGTGGCCATCAGCAGACGGGGTGACCGGTCGACGCCGGCGTTGCCGGGGGCGACCCGCGTCGAGCCCCATCCGCTCGACGCCGACGACACGGTCGCGCTCGCCGAGGTCGCGAGCGACGCCGATCCGCTGCCGCCGCACGTCATCGCCACGGTCGCGGCGCGCTCGGGAGGCAACCCCCAGTACCTGGTCGACCTGCTCCGCTCTGCTGTCGAGACCGGAGGGGTCGACGACCTGCCCGACTCGGTCGAAGCCGCCGCGATGGCCGAGATCGACCGTCTGTCGCCCGGCGATCGGTCGATCGCCCGGCGTGCCGCCGTGCTGGGGCTGACGTTCGAGCCTTCCGCCCTCGCGTGGGTATTGGACGACGACATGGATCCGCCCGGGGTGGACACGTGGCATCGGCTGGCATCGTTGTTCGTCGAGGAGGGCGACGGATACGTGCGCTTCCGCCGGGCGCTGTTGCGCGACGCGGCCTACGAGGGGCTGCCGTTCCGCGTTCGCCGGGAACTGCACAGCCGCGTGGCGCTCCGGATCGAGGAGGCGGCGGGCGATGCGGCCGATGAACAGGCGGCCAGCCTGGCCCTGCACTCCGCCTACGCGGGCGACCACGACCG
>DASZOO010000250.1:0-50119 GCA_035550775.1 Actinomycetota bacterium
CGTGCGGCCGAGCTGCCTGATCTGCTGGATGATCTCGAACACCTGCTCGACGAGCACCGGCGCGAGCCCCATCGACGGCTCGTCCATCAGCAGCACCTTGGGGTCGGCCATCAGCGCGCGGCCCATCGCCACCATCTGCTGTTCGCCGCCGGACAGCGTGCCGGCCTTCTGCTTGAGCCGCTCCCGGACGCGCGGGAACGTCTCGAGCACCTGCTCCCGGTCCCGGGCGATGCCGTCCTTGTCGTTTCGCAGGTACGCGCCGAGCCGCAGGTTCTCCTCGACGCTCATGTCGGCGAACAGCCGCCGGTTCTCGGGCACCATCGAGATGCCCCGTCGCACGATCTCCGACGTCGGCAGCCCCGAGATCGGCTCCCCCTGGAAGAGCACCTCACCCTGGCTCGGCACCACGTAGCCCAGGATCGTCTTGAGCGTGGTGCTCTTGCCGCTGGCGTTTCCCCCCAACAGGCACACCATCTCGCCCTCGAAGATCTGCATGTCGACCTCTCGGAGCACGGCGACCAGTCCGTAGTGCGTGGAGACGTTCCGGAGCTCGAGGACCGGCGATCGATCGACGGCGGCGACGGCGGTGTCGGTCGTGTCGGTCACCCGAGCTCCTCGTGTCGGACCCCGAGGTAGGCCTCGATGACCTGCTCGTCGTTGGCGACCTCGTCGTAGGTGCCCTCGGCGATCTTGCGCCCGTAGTCGCACGCGATCACCCGGTCGGACACGCCCTTGACCACCCGCATGTCGTGCTCGATCACGAGCACGGTGAGGCCCAGCTCGTCGCGCATGCGGACGATGTGGTCCCGCAGCTCCAGCGTCTCCCTCGGATTCATGCCCGCCGTGGGCTCGTCGAGCAGCACGATCAACGGGTCGGTGGCCAGCGCTCTGGCCATCTCGAGCCGGCGCCGGTTCGCGTACGACAGCACGAACGCGGGCTGATCCTGGCGATACCCGGCGAGCCGCGATCCGAAGAACGCGAGGCATTCCGTCGCCCGCTCGCGGATCGCTTCCTCTTCGAGGCGGACCCGCGGGGTGCGCAGGATCGAGCCGAACACTCCGGTCTTGCTGCGGCAGTGCTGCCCGACCATCGCGTTCTCGAGGACGGTCATGTTCGGGAACAGGTGTACGTTCTGGAACGTGCGCGCGATGCCCGCGCGGGTGATGCGGTTCGGGGCGAGGCCCACGATCGTCTCGCCACGCAGCAGCACGTTGCCGTCGTCGGGCGGGTAGAGACCGGTGATCACGTTGAACACGGTCGACTTCCCGGCGCCGTTCGGCCCGATGATCGAGACGATCTCCCCCTCGTCCACCTCGAACGAGAGGTCGTTGAGGGCGCTCAACCCTCCGAACCGCTTCGTGACGCCGACGACCTGGAGCAGCGTTGTCGTCACCCGGCGCTCTCCCCGAGCGGAGATGCGGGCGCCGCCACCCGCTCGTCGGCCGCCACGTCGCTGGCCCACTTGTCCTGTTCTCGATCCTCCTCTTTGAGCTCGCGGCTGCGCCGGACATTCGGAACGAGGCCCTGGGGACGGAGCAGCATCACGGCGACGAGCGCGGCCCCGTAGGCGAGCAGGCGGTACTCCTCGAACTCCCGCAGCAGGCCGGGCAGACCGACGAGCACCAGGGAGCCGGTGATCACGCCCGGCAGGCTGCCGATGCCGCCCAGGATCACGATGCCGAGCACCTGGATCGAGACGAGCACGGTGAAGCTCGCCGGCGTGAGCGAGCCGATCTTCACGGCGAACAAGGCGCCTCCGACCGAGCCGATCGCGCCGCCCATCGCGAACGCCAGCAGCTTGTAGGCCGTGGTGCTGACGCCCATCGCGTCGGCGACCTGCTCGTCTTCGCGCAGGGCGGTCCAAGCGCGGCCGACCCGCGAGTTCGCGAGCCGCCACGACACGAACAAGGCCAGCACCACGAACGCGAACGCGAGGTAGTAGAAGTGCTTCGGATCGCGGAATCCGAAGTTGCCGATCGCCGCGTTCGTGATGTCGCGCATGCCGTTCGGTCCGCCGACGAGCGGCTCGAGCCACGGGCTCGTCACGAGCACGACGATCATCTCGCCGAGCCCCAAGGTCACGAGGGCGAGGTAGTCGCCCCGCAGACGCAGCACCGGAGCGCCGATCAGCACGCCGGAGAACGCCGCGATCAGCACGACGATCGGGATCGCCACGTAGAAGTTCAGGTTGAACGCGATCACCGGCTCGGTGGAACCGATGAAGGTGTTGAGGGTCGCCCCGGTGAGCAACGCCAGCGAGTACGCACCGAGCGTGAAGAAGAACACGTACCCGAGGTCGAGCAGCCCGGCATAGCCCACGACGATGTTGAGGCCGAGTCCGAGCAGCGCGAAGACCATAACGGTTCCCAGCACCTCGGAGATCACGGACCCGAGCACGTGGGGAGCGACGAGCACGACGCCGAGCCCGGCGAGCATGAGCACGACGCTGAGCGGGGTGAACCCCGGTCGTCCGTCGTCCCTGGTGCCGCGCCCGGCGATCGCGCCGCGGATCGCGTCGCCTTTCCGCGCCTTGAGCACGGACACCCCCGCCGCGGCGGCCGCGATGGCGATGGCGCCCACCCAGGTGAGCCCGCCGGTGACCTTGCTGTAGAGCCAGTCGCGCTCGATGTCGAGCTGATCGAGCGCGATCGGCACGATGCGCTGGAGGAACCCGAAGAGCAGCGTCACCCACACCGCGGATCCGAGCGGTTTGCGGACAGCGTCGGGCAACAGCCGGTAGACCGCGCCGGCGGCCGCCGCGACGGCCGAGACCACGACCAGGATCACGGCCGCCACCGCCGCGGGTCGCCCGGCGGTGAGGTAGTCCATCAGCACCGGGGAGATGTTGATGAACACCCTCCGGATCCGTTCCACGCCGAACGCATCGACGAAGATCACGAAGGCGCCGAACACCGCTCCCGCCAGCGCGCCGGCGACCCCCCCGACGACGGCGGCCCGCCCTCGCTCGAACTCGACCAGTTCACCGGCCTCCACCCTGGGGGCGACCGCGACGTAGCCCGCGATCAGGGGCGGGGTCACGAGCATCAGCCCGGCGAACGTCACCAGCTCTCCGATCAGGTTCAGCTCGGTGAAGTTGCCGATCAGACCGACCGCCGCCAGGAAGATCGTGACGATGCCGGCGACCACCCCGATCCGGATCGCCGGTCGCATCAGACCTTCTCCGCCTCGCCGGAGCCGAGCAGACCGCCCGGGCGGAACACGAGCACCAGGATCAGCACGAGGAACACGAAGGCGTCCCTGATCGAGAACGGGCTCGGGACGTTGAAGCCCGTGAGCAGCAGCGGCGGGCCGATCGCCTGCAGCAGCCCGAGCACGAATCCCCCGAGGGCCGCCCCGCCGATGCTGCCGATGCCCCCCAGCACGGCCGCGGTGAACGCGGCGATCCCGGGCTTGAAGCCCATCGTGAACTGCACCTGCTGGAAGGTGAGCGAGAACAAGACCCCGGCGATCCCCGCCAGCACGCCGCCGACGACGAACGTGATGACGACGATGCGGTCGACGTTGATGCCCATCAGGCTCGCGATCTCGCTGTCTTCGGCGACGGCTCGCATCGAGCGGCCGGTGCGGCTGCGGTGCACGAAGACCTGCAACACCAACATCGAGACGATCGCCGCCACGAACACGAGGATCGTGACCTTGCTCACCGGTATCCCGACGAGGTCGACCGAGCCCTCGAGCACCGTCGGCAACGGATAGCCGAACGGCTGCGGTCCGAAGAACCCGCGGAACGCGTTCTGGATGAACAACGAGGCGCCGATCGCCGTGATCAGCGGCACCAGCCGAGGCGCGTTGCGAAGCGGCCGGTACGCGATCCGCTCCAGCAACACGGCCACCAGCGTCGAGCCGGCGATCGACACGACGAACAGGATGAGCAGGCACAGGTACGGGCTCGAGTTCAGGAAGCCGCTCTTGACGTACGCATCGGCGAAGAAGAACGAGATGAACGCGCCGGCCATGAACACCTCGCCGTGCGCGAAGTTGATCATGCGCAGGATGCCGTAGACCAGGGTGTACCCGAGCGCGATCAGGGCGAGGATCGCTCCCTGGCCGAGCCCGTTCACCACCTGGTCGACCCAGAAGTCCCCCGAGTAGCGCTCGCCCTCGGGCAGGGTCAGGGTCCGGTACGACCCGACGACCACGATGAACGCGATCGTCGCACCGAGGACGATCAGGATGATGCGCCGCCACGGGAGCGTTGCGAAGCCGCCCACACGGGCCGGACTCGCGGCGACCCCGGAGCTGCCCACCCTGCTCGGCCCCCCTACTCGGACGTGCCCGGGCGGCCGCTTCGCGGCCGCCCGGGCATCGATCCGTTCGTTCGGTCCGGGATCAGAGAACGTCGTCCAGCGACTTGGTGTCGCTGAAGATCGGCTTCCCGTCGCCCTGGCCACCTTCGACGGGCCAGTTCGGCCCTTCGAAGATGCCGATCGTCACGTCGGTGGCGCAGTCTCCCAGCTCGGTGCACGTGATGATGCCCGTGAGCCCCTCGTAGCCCGAGGTCGCGAACACCGCGTCACGCAGCGCCGTCCGGGGGATCGAGAGCGAGCCGTCGTCGTTCTCGACGGCCACCTGCTCGATCGCGTCGAACACGACGTTCGTCGCGTCGAACGAGTGCGCGTGGAACACCGAGGTCGGCTCGCTGCCGAACGCCGACTCGTAGGCCGGCAGGAAGTCGTTCGTGTAGAACTCGCCTTCCTGGAACACCGAGATGTCCGGTCCCGACACGAGCACACCGTCGATCGCGCCGCCGGTGTTCTTGAGGGTGTCGCTGCTGCTGCAGCCGTCTGACGTCATGATCGTGACGTCGGGCATGATGTCGGCGGCCTGCTTGATGATCAGCGAGCACGCCGCGACGAACACCGGCGCGTACAGCACGTCGGGGTCACCCTCGGCGATCGACCGAAGCAGCGGCTTGAAGTCGGTGTCCTCCGAGTTGATCCGCTCCCGAGCGGTCACGGTGCCGTCGCCGGCCTCGAAGTTGACCTCGGCCGCGGCGGTGAGCCCCTGCGTGTACGGGCTCTCGTCGCTGATCGTCGCCATCTTGGTGGCGCCGAGCTCGTTCAGCGCGTACTCGGCCACGACCGCCCCTTGGATGCGGTCGTTGTGCGCCGTGCGGGCGTAGAACGGCTGGTGCGCCTCCTCGGAGGTCAGCGCCGGATTCGTGTTGGACGGCGAGATGAGCAGGATGCCCTTCTCGGACAGGATCGTGTCGGCGATACCGAGCGCGGAGCTCGAGCAGCTCGTGCCGATGACCGCCACGATCGATGGGTCGGCCGCGAGTGCGGTGCCGCCGGCCTGGCCTCCCTCGGCCGAGCACAGATCGTCCTCGTGCACCCAGTTGATGTCGTGGCCGAGGAGCTGCCCGGGCGTGCCGTCGAACGTGCCGTCGAGGTAGTCCGCGGCCAGCACGGCGCCGTTCTGACTGTCCTGACCGAGCGCGGCGTCCGCGCCCGAGATCACCATCAGCGTGCCGAGGTTGATCGGCTCGCCCGAGGCGACCTCGACCGTGCCGAACTCGTCGACCTCGGTGGTCTCGGTGTCGGTTCCCTCGCCACCGCCCCCGCCCTCGTCGTTGGAACATGCGCTCGCCACCAGGGCGAGCACGGCTACGGTGGCGACCACCGTGAGCCAGCGTCGACGCTTCATCGGGCCCCCTTCCCTTTCGTCCGTGTCGAGACGGGTCGTTTGGTACCACATCCCGAACCCTCAGGCCAATCACCTCGGTCCGATCAGCCTGCACGTGGATACGTGTCAGAGGTCCCGCGGGGATGCCCGTCGGGGCGACACCTCAGCCGTGGAGCGGAAGCGCCGAGCGGAACGCACGGACCAGTTCGAGCGTGCCACGGGCATCGCCCTCGACCATGCACGACATCAACGCGCTGCCGACGACCACACCGTCGGCGAACGCGCTCGCCTCGCGTGCCTGCTCCGGCGATCCGATCCCCACGCCGACCAACAGCGGGAGGTCGGTGAGCGGCCGGAGCTCGGCCACGAGATCTGCTGCGGTGCTTCCCAGTTCGTCTCGGGCTCCGGTCACCCCGTAGGTGGCTACGCAGTAGACGAACCCGTGCGCTCGGGCCGCGATCGCGGCGAGGCGAGCGCGCGAGGCACCGGGCGCGGCCAGGAGCACGGCATCGACGTTCCGAGCGGCACACGCTGCCCCGAGCTCGTCGGCCTCGTCGACCGGCAGATCGGGGACGATCATGCCCGCCACGCCGGCTTCGACCCCCCGGTCGAGGAACGCGTCGACCCCCAGCCGGAGCACGGGGTTCACGTAGGTCATCACGGCCACCGGGATCGGCAGTTCGGCCTCGCGGATCGTCGCGAGCACGTCGAACGGGCGTGCGCCGGCGGCGAGCGCGGCAGAGGAGGCCTGCTGGATCACGCCGCCGTCCATCACCGGGTCGGAATGCGGCACGCCCACCTCGATCGCATCGGCCCCTTCCTCGGCCACCGCGCGCAGCAACGCGGCGTCGACCCCCGGGAACCCCCCGGTGAGATACGGCACGAACGCCGAACCGCCGGCGTCGCGCCGCGCGCGCAGGGCCTCCTCGAGGGGACCCATCAGGCTCGACCGGCGAGGGCGGCCAGCACGGTGTCGAGGTCCTTGTCGCCTCGGCCCGACAGACAGACGAGGATCCGGGTGCCCTGGGGAAGCGGACGATGCAGGAGCCAGCCGATCACGTGCGCGGGCTCGAGAGCCGGCAGGATGCCTTCGGTCCGTGCCAGTGCCTGGAACCCCTCGAGGGCGTCGTCGTCGGAGGCGTTCACGTACTCGGCGCGGCCGGCGTCGTGGAGCCAGGCGTGCTCGGGCCCCACCCCCGGGTAGTCGAGGCCGGCCGAGACCGAGTGCGTCGCGACGATCTGCCCGTCGGGATCCTGCAGCAGGTAGGTCATGGCGCCGTGCAGGACGCCCGGCCGCCCCTGCGTGATCGACGCGCAATGCTCCCCGAGGTGCATCCCGCGGCCACCGGCCTCCACTCCGATCAACCGCACGCCGGGCGCGTCCACGAACGCGGTGAACATGCCGATCGCGTTGGATCCCCCGCCGACGCACGCGATCACCGCCTGGGGGTCGTCGCTCAGGCGCTCCCGGTACTGTTCGCGGGCCTCGTCGCCGATCACGCGCTGCAGATCGCGGACCAGCTGTGGGAACGGATGCGGTCCCACCACCGACCCGATGACGTAGTGCGTCTCGGTCACCGTGGCCGCCCAGTCGCGGAGCGCCTCGTTCACCGCCTCCTTGAGGGTCTTGGACCCCGCCGTGACCGGCACGACCTCTGCGCCCAGCAGGTGCATGCGGGCGACGTTGGGCGCTTGCCGCCGCGTGTCCTCCTCCCCCATGTACACCAGGCACGGCAGGTCGAGCAGCGCACATGCCGTCGCGATGGCCACCCCGTGCTGCCCGGCGCCGGTCTCGGCGATGATGCGCCGCTTGCCGAGCCGTTTCGCCAGCAGCGCCTGCCCGAGCGCGTTGTTGATCTTGTGGGCGCCGGTGTGCGCGAGGTCCTCGCGCTTGAGCCAGACGTCGTAGCCGAGCTCCCCCGAGAGGCGCTCGGCGTGCGTGATCGGGGTCGGACGGCCGACGAAGTCGCGGCTGAGCGTGCCGAGCTCCTCACGGAAGCCGCGATCGTCGCGCAGGGTCGCCCACGCCTCGGCGAGCTCGTCGAGCGCGGGGATCAGCACCTCCGGGACGTAGCGGCCGCCGTAGTCGCCGAACCGACCTCGCTCGTCGGGCACGGCCTGCGGCGCGGCGATGTCGGTCTTCATTCGATCACCTTCCGATCAGCTCACGCACGGCGGCGCGAGGGTCCGAGGCCCGCATCAGGGCCTCCCCGACAAGGATGGCAGAGGCGCCGGCATCGACGGCGGCTTCGACGTCCGCACGATCTCGGATGCCCGACTCCATCACCGCGACGCGGCCGGGAGGGATACGCGCCAGGCGATCGAGAGCCGAGGCGGAGTCCACTTCGAGCGTCTCCAGGTCGCGCGCGTTCACCCCGATCACCTCGGCGCCACTCGCGAGCGCCCGATCCAACTCGTCGTCGGCGTGCGTCTCGACGAGCGCCGACATGCCGAGGTCGCTCGAGAGCGCGAGCAGCGCGGTGAGCTCCTCGTCGGTCAGGCACGCGGCGATGAGCAGCACGGCGTCGGCGCCGTTCGCCCTGGCCTCGATCACCTGCGCGGGATGCACGAGGAAGTCCTTGCGCAGCACCGGAAGCTGGACCGTCAGCCGCACCGCCTCGAGGTCGGCTAGCGCCCCGGCGAAGTGACGGGGCTCGGTGAGCACCGAGATCGCCGCGGCCCCCCCGTCGGCGTAAGCCCTCGCCAGCTCGATCGGGTCGGCATCGGCGGCGATCGAACCCGCGCTCGGGGACGCGCGCTTGACCTCGGCGATCAACGCCGGCCTTCCCCCCCGCAGCGCCGCGATGAACCCGCGCGCGGGAGGCCGGCTCGCCGCCCGAGCGAGCAACGCGCCGTCGTCGAGGGGATGCGCGTCCAGCTCACGCCGTACGCCGAGGACGAGGTCGCTGAGGAAGCCCATGGGGCAGGGAGTGTAGCCGCCGGTCCGGCGTGACCCGAGCGAGGCTCGGGAACCGATCGGGCCCTCACCCCCCGTCGAGCAGCTCCGACAAGGGGATGCTCCCCTCGAGGGCGGCGCGGCCCACGATCGCCCCGGTCGCACCGGCCCGCCGGACGGCGCGCAGATCGTCGAGGTTGGCGATACCGCCCGCTGCGATCACCGGCCGTCCCGACCGCACGACGCGCTTGATCGTCGCGACGTCGGGGCCTTGGAGGGTTCCGGCTCGCGCGACCGCGGTCACCAGGAACGCACGGGCCCCGGCACCGACGAGCCAGCCCAGGGTCTCGGCCAGGGGCAGGTCGACCCGTGCGGCGCCGCGGGATCGGATGCGTCGGTCGTCGACCTCGATGCCCACGAGGACGCGCTCGGCCAGCTCCGCGATCGTGCGCACGGCGTCACGCTCGTCGGCGAGCGCGCCCGAGCCGAGCACCACGCGATCGGCACCGGCATCGAGCACGGCGCGTGCGTCCTCGCCGGTGGCGATGCCCCCGCTCCCCTGCACCCGCAGGCCGAGCCGCGCGATCGCTCGAACCGTCTCGAGGTTGCGTGCCACCCCGTCGAACGCGAGATCCAGGTCGACGACGTGCACCCGTCGCGCGCCCGCCGCGGCGTACGCGCGCGCGGCGTCGAGAGGATCGCCGCCGAACGCGTTGGCACGCGTCGGTCCATCGGGCGTGAACAGCGCGAGCCGTCCCCCGGCGACGTCGATCGCAGGGATCACCTCGAAACCCATCGCGGGAACCCTACCGGCACCCGCTGGCATGATTGACGCATGGAGATGCCCGTCTTCGCGCTGCACTCCGTGCTGTTCCCCCGGGCGACGGTGACCCTGCGGGTCTTCGAGCCCCGGTACCTCGCCCTCATGGACGACGTGTTGCCGGCGGGCCGGTTCGTCGTCGTTTCCATCAGGAAGGGCCAGGAGGTGGGCGGTGAGTACGAGCCCAACCGCGTCGGCGTGACGGTCTCGGTCGATTCGCACGTCCACGACGACGAGGGGTCCCGCCGGCTGCGCGTCAGGGGCCGGGACCGCGTGGCGTTGATCGCACCTGGCAGAGACGCCCCGTACCCGGTCTGGCACGTGGAACCGTTCCCCGACGAGGGCGGTGCGGGCACCGACGACGTGGAAGCCGCGAGCGAGGCGCTCACCGCCTACCTCGAGGTCACCGGCGAGGCCGGGCGACCGGCGCTCGCGGTTCCGCACGAGCCCGTCGCTGCCAGCTTCGTGCTCGCCGCCGCCGCTCCCGGTTCGGTCGCCGAGCGCCAAGCCCTGCTGGAGCTGCCAGGGGCCGGCGAGCGGCTCGCCGCCGTGCGGGCGATCCTGCGCCACGAGACCGCGCTCGTACGAGCGCTGGGAGCCGGTGTCGCCGGAGCCAGCCTCGACGTGAACCCCAACTAGTGACGGGTCGGGCTACCGCGCCGGTGCCGGCTCGCGTTCCGCCTGGTCGAGCGGTTCGCGCTCGAGCCGCGCGGCATCACCCCCGAGCAGCGACCGCAGCTCGCCGAGGAGCGGACCGGCCGGATGCACCCGGTAGCTGCCGACCTCGAGGGGGGTGACGCCCGTGGAGGCCAGGAACCGAACCCGGACGAGCGCTCCGCCGGGGTGGGCCTCGAACAGATCCTTGAGCTTCGCGAGCACCGAGGGGGTGCAGGCCGAGGCCGGCAGGTCGACCACGAGCGCCTCGGGCTCGGCGGCGATCGTCATCGAGGCACCGAGATCGGGCTCGCGGACCTCCGTCGCCCGGATCTGCAGCTCCCGCCCCCGCAGGTCGATCCGCCCCGTCGCGAGCACGATGCGGTCGGTCTCGATCATGCCCGGCACCGCCTCGTACACGCTCGGGAACGCTACGACGTCGACGCCACCGGCCAGGCCCTCGAGCCGGAACTGCGCGTACGGCTCTCCCCGCTTCGTGTACTTCCTCGACACCGCGCCGATGATGCCGCCGATCGTGACGAGATCGCCGTCGCCGAGCGAGTCGAGATCGGCGATCTCGTGCGAGCACTTCGCCGCGAGCACGTCGCGCACCTCCAACAGGGGGTGATCGGTGACGAACTGGCCGAGCATCTCCTTCTCGAGACGCAGCAGCGTGCGCTTGTCGAACTCATCGGCCTCGAGCACGGATTCGTCGATCTCGCCGGCTCCGGCGTCGTCGCCCCCACCGAAGAGCGAGAACTGTCCGGCCGCCTCGGCCTTGCGTTCGGCCACGATCGGCCCCGAGACCTTGTCCTGAGCCTGCAGCAGACCCTGGCGCGTGTAGCCCAGCGAGTCGAACGCTCCGGCCTGCACGAGCGACTCGAGCACCCGCTTCGTCAGCACGCCTGGATCGACCTTGCGGCAGAAGTCGGAGAACGACGTGAAGGCCCCGTCCCGGCCGCGCGCCTCGATGATCTTCGCGACGGCTCCCTCGCCCACGTTGCGGACCGCGGACAGGCCGTATCGGATCGCCGGCTCGGCGCCCGGAGCCGGGGCGAAGTCGGTCTCCGAGCCGTTCACGTCGGGGGGCAGCACCTCGATGCCCATGCCCCGGCACGCGTAGAGGTAGTACGGCTTGCGGTCCTTGTCGTCCTTGACCGACGTGAGGATCGAGGCCATGTACTCGACCGGGTGGTGCGCCATCAGGTAGGCCGTCTGGTACGCGACGTATCCGTAGGCGCACGCGTGCGATGCGTTGAACCCGTAGTCCGCGAACGGCACGATCATCTCGAACAGGTCGGCCGCGAGCTTGTGCGGGTATCCCTTGCCGACCGCTCCCGCGATGAACTGCTCTTTGAACGGCATGAGCACGTCGAGCTTCTTCTTGCCCATGGCCTTGCGCAGCGTGTCGGCCTGGCCCATCGAGAAGCCGGCGAGCGCCACCGCGACCTGCATCACCTGCTCCTGGTAGATCATGACGCCGTAGGTGTCACGCAGGATGGGCTCCAGGTCGTCGTGCGGGTAGGTGACCTGTCGGCGCCCGTGCTTGCGCTCGGCGTACTCCGTGTGCAGTCCGTTGTTGAGCGGCCCGGGCCGGTACAGGGCGACGAGGGCCATCAGGTCCTCGAAGCGGTCGGGTTTGAGCACCTTGATCAGGTTGCGCATGCCCGCCGATTCCATCTGGAAGACGCCGGTGGTCTCGGCGCGCTGGAGCATGCGGTAGGTGGCCTCGTCGTCGAGCGGCACGTGGTCGATGTCGAGGTCGACGCCTCGTGAGCGCAGGTGGCGCAGCGTATCCTCGATCACGGAGAGGTTCCGCAGGCCGAGGAAGTCCATCTTCAGCAGCCCCAGCGCCTCCACCCCGTTCATGTCGAACTGCGTGACGACCTTCTTGGAATCGTCGCGCGAGTCCTTCGACAGCTTGAGCGGCAGGTAGTTCACGAGGGGGGCGTCGCCGATCACCACCCCCGCGGCGTGCACGGAGTCTTCCCGTCGAAGGCCTTCGAGCGCCCGCGCGGTCTCGACGATCTCCTTGGCCTCGGGCTCGCGTTCGTAGGCGTTGGCGAGATCGGGCGAGAGCCTCAGCGCGTCCTCGATCGGATAGTCACGTCCCATCACGGCCGGCGGGTACATCTTGCAGAGCCGATCGCCGACCACGGGCGGGAATCCGAGGACGCGGGCGGCGTCTCGGATGCCCTGCTTGCCCTTGATCGTCTGGAAGGTGACGATCTGGGCGACGTGGTCGGCCCCGTACCGCTCGGTCGCGTACCGGATCACCTCGTCGCGCCGGCGCTCGTCGAAGTCCATGTCGATGTCGGGCATCTGGATGCGGTCGGGGTTCAGGAACCGCTCGAACAGCAGCCCGTAGCGCAGCGGGTCGAGGTCGGTGATGCGCAGCGCGAAGCTCACGACGGAGCCGGCCGCCGACCCACGCCCCGGGCCGACCCGGATGCCCTGCTCCCGGGCGTGACGGATCAGGTCCCACACGATCAGGAAGTACCCGCCGAAGCCCATGCTCGTGATCACGCCGAGCTCGTGATCGATGCGCTCGCGGATCTCGGGCGTGATCTCCCCGTAGCGCTCGCGGGCGCCCTCGTCGACGAGCTGCCGCAGGTAGGCGTCGCGGTCGAGCCCGCCGGGCGTCTCGAACCGCGGCAGGTGGTACCGCTGGTCGGCCGGCGCCCGGTCACCGTAGACGAGATCGAGCTCCACGCTGTCGGCGATCGCCAGGGTGTTGTCGCACGCCTCGGGCTCCTCGGCGAAGACGTGGCGCATCTCCTCGGCGCTCTTCAGGTAGAAGTCGTCGGCGTCGAACTTCAGCCGCTTCGGGTCGGTCTGCAGCTTCTGCTGCTGGATGCACAGCAGCACGTCGTGGGGCTTGGCGTCCTCCTTCAACGTGTAGTGCAGGTCGTTCGTCGCCACGACGGGTATGCCGAGACGGCGCCCGAGCTCGAACTGCTGTCGCAGGATGCGGCGCTGGTCGCCGAGGCCGTGGTCCTGGACCTCGATGTAGTACCCGTCGGCTCCGAAGATGTCGCGGTACTCGGAGGCGGTCGCCCGGGCACGCTCCGCCTGGCCGTTCACCAGCTGTGACGAGAGCTCGCTGGACAGGCATCCGGACAAGCACGTGATGCCCTCTGCATGCTCGGCCATCAGCGCCTTGTCCATGCGTGGGCGGTGGTAGAAGCCCTCGAGGTGGGCGGCGGAGACGAGCTTCAGCAGGTTGCGATACCCGGTCTCGTTCCGGGCCAGCAGCGTGAGGTGGTAGTACTTCTCCTCGCTCTCACCGGGGTTGCGATCGAACCGGGAACCCGGAGCCACGTACGCCTCGACGCCGATGATCGGCTTCACCCCGGCGGCGCGGGCGGCCTCGAAGAACTTCAACGCCCCGAACATGGAGCCGTGATCGGTCACGGCGACCGCCGGCATGCCGAGCCGCTGCACCTCGCTGAAGATCGTCGGGGCGCCCGGGTTCGACGCGGGAGGCTCGATGCGGGCCGCGCCGTCGAGCAGCGAGTACTCGGAGTGGACGTGGAGGTGGACGAAGGTGTCGGTCGGACCGGTCATGTGCCGCGTGCGAGCTCCTCGGAGGCGAGATATCCACAGGTGTGGAGAACTACACCGGTGTGATTCGAGCTGGGCCTCAACGTACGCCGGGGCCAGCGGGCCGTCAAGGCTGCAGGTCGCGGGCCCGCGCCAGAGCCCGTTCGAGCTCGTCGGGTAGCGGTTCCTCGATCTCGACGCGCTCCGAGGTGAGCGGATGGTCGAACGCGATGCGCCACGAATGCAGGAAGGGCCGGTCCAGCCCGAGCGCCGTCGCGTCGTGGCCTCCTCCCCCGTAGGCCCGGTCGCCCAGGATCGGGTGACCGATCGCGCGCAGGTGCACCCGGATCTGGTGCGTCCGGCCGGTCAGGGGCGCCGCGACCAACAAGGTGGCGCGGGTGAGGCGCTCCTCGACCTCGAACGCGGTTTCCGCCACGCGGCCTTCGCTATGGTCGATCACGACCCGGTCGGCCCGGCGGCCGAGCGGGGCGTCGACCGCGAACGTGTCGTGCTCGACGGTGCCCCGCACCAGCGCCAGGTACCGACGCTCCACCTCGTGACGCCGCATCATGCCCGCGAGCGCCTCGTGGGCCCGGTCGGTCTCGGCCACGAGCATCAGCCCGGAGGTGCCCGCATCGAGGCGGTGCACGATGCCGGGGCGGAGCTCGCCGCCGAGGCTCGACAGCGGCATGCCCATGCCGATGAGCCGGTTCACGAGCGTGCCGGTCCGGCGCCGCTGCGTCGGGTGCGTGATCAGCCCGGCGGGCTTGGCGATCACGGCCAGATGCTCGTCTCGATACCGCACCGGCACAGGAGGTCCTTCGGCTGCCAACGGCGACGGCGATCCGATCACCACCTCGAGGCGCTCACCCCCGCGGAGCCGGAAGGACTTCGGGCGCGCGGCCCCGTCGACGAGCACCGCCCCGTCCACGATCGCGCGCTGCACGTCGGCCCTGGGAAGGCCCGTCAGCTTCGCCACGACGGCGTCGAGCCGGCCCGGTTCCCCGGAGAAGACCTCAACGCTCATCGACCGCCGGCGCGTCGGACCTGGCGGGCGGAGCGACGCCCTCCTCCGCGCCGGTGGGTCGCTCGCCGACGAACGATCCCACCGCGAGCACGATCGCCCCGATCACGACCGCGGAGTCGGCCACGTTGAAGACCGGCCAGATCTGGACGTCGATGAAGTCGACGACCTGGCCCGTGAACCTCGCTCCCCTCGCGAACCGATCGGTCAGGTTGCCCAGCGCGCCGCCGAGCACGAGCCCGAGGGCGAGCGCGGTGACGACGTTCGTGTGGCGGAACGCGGTCACCACGATCAAGACCGAAACGATCAGGCTGGCGCCCACGAAGAACCACGGAACGTCCTGGCCCAGGCTGAACGCCCCTCCGGGGTTCGTCGCGAAACGGAACGTCACCACGCCGGGGATCACGTCGATCGGATCGCCCGGGAGGCGGCGCTCCGCCCAGAGCTTCGTGAGCCGGTCCACGACGTAGACCGCCCCCGCCGCCGAGAAGAGCCAGATCGCCGCTCGGCGGTGGGCGCGACCCACGGCGGTCATCGGCGTGATTGGGCCTGAGCGTCCTTGATGCAGAGGTCGACGTAGGGAAGCGCCTTGATGCGGGCCTTCTCGATCGGCTTGCCGCACCGCTCGCACGTGCCGTAGTTGCCGTCGTCGATGCGCTTGAGCGCGCGATCGATCTTGGCCAGCAGGTCGCGGACGTTGTTCTCGATCGACAGGTCCTTCTCGCGCTCGAAGGTGGCGGTGCCCGCATCGGCCGATTCGTCGTCGAGGCCCACATCGCCGGCGAGCTCGGACTGCGTGGCCGCGAACGCTTCCTCCGCGATCGTGGTGAGCTGCTCCTGCAACTCCTCCCGTTCCTCTTGGAGGCGACCCTTCAGATCGCCGACCTCCTTGGCTGTGAGCTTGGTCTGCGGCATGGTCGGCGAAGGGTAGCAGATGGGGTCCTTCGAAGTGCGTTCTCGCAGGTCAGAGCGCGTTCAACGCCCTCCGGAGGTCATCGTCGGACACCCCTTCGATCGCGAAGACCTTGTTCCGTGAGCGAGCCCCCACCCGCAGGGTCACGGCGCGAGCGGACACGCCGAGCAGCGCCGCGAGGGCCGCCGCGGCCTGGGCGGTCGCCTTCCCTCCTTCCGGCGCGGCGCGCACCCGGACCACGATCTCGCCCTGCGAGCCGCGGGCCACCTCGGTGCGGGTGGATCGAGGGGTCACCCTCACGGTCACCGTGGTCATGCCGTGTAGCATGCCTCTCACAGGCGACGACGGGAACGCGCCGCGCGATCCGTGAAGCACGAGCGAGCCGGGGACGGTGGAAGCCCGGCGCCGATCCCGCGCGGACATCATCCCCGAGCCCCTGCCCGAGCCGGCTGCCGAAGCCGCGGGAGACGCAGGCGGGACCGCCCGTCACAGCGGAGGCCTCCTCGGAGGCCGTGAGCGGTCGGGATCCGTGAGGACCCGGCAACGCGGGGTGGCACCGCGGGGCAGACACGACGCCTCGTCCCGGCAGCGGGACGGGGCGTTTTTCATCGGCCTCAAGGAGCGAAGCGGTAGGCCGATCGAAGAGGCTCAGGAGCGGCGGCCGAGGAGGAGATCGTGATGGGGTTCGAGCCGGTGGACACGACGAGGAGCTTCCCGGAGCTCGAGCGCGAGATCCTCGAGTTCTGGAAGGAGCGAGGCGTCTTCCACCAGTCGCTGGCACAGCGTGAAGGCGCCCCCTTGTGGGTCTTCTACGAGGGACCGCCGACCGCGAACGGAGCACCAGGGGTGCACCACGTCGAGTCGCGCACGTTCAAGGACGTGTATCCGCGCTACAAGACGATGACCGGGCACCTCGTGCCGCGCAAGGGGGGCTGGGACTGCCACGGGCTCCCGGTCGAGCTCGAGGTCGAGAAGGCGATCGGCACCACCGGCAAGCGCGACATCGAGGCATTCGGCATCGAGGAGTTCAACCGACGCTGCCGGGAGTCGGTGCGGCGCTACGTCGGCGAGTGGGCGCACATGACCGAGCGCATCGGCTTCTGGGTCGATCTCGACGACGCGTACTGGACGATGTCGCCCGAGTACGTGGAGTCGGTCTGGTGGTCCCTGAAGTCGTTGTTCGACCGAGGGCTGCTCGAGGAAGCCGACAAGGTCACGGCGTACTGCCCGAGGTGCGGCACGGCGCTGTCCGACGCTGAGGTCGCGCTCGGCTATCAGACGGTCGACGATCCCAGCGTCTTCCTGCGGTTCCCGATCGTGAAGGCGGCCGACGACGCGCTCGTCGGAGCATCGCTCGTCGTGTGGACGACGACCCCCTGGACCCTCCCCTCGAACGAGGGCGTGGCCGTGAACGGCGACGCCGACTACGTCGAGGTTTCGGCCGACGGAGAGCGGTTGATCGTGGGCGCCTCCCTGCGGGAGGCCGTGCTCGGCGACGGCGGCGAGGTCGTGCGCACGCTCCTCGGATCCGACCTCGTCGACGCGCGATACGAGCCGCCGTACCCGAACGTCGAGGGCGCCCATCGCGTCGTCGCCGGCGCGTTCGTCGCGATCGACGAGGGCAGCGGCATCGTGCACCTCGCTCCTGCGTTCGGCCCCGATGACCTCGCCGTCGGGCTCGCGAATGGATGGCCCGTGCACAAGCCGGTCGGCGACGACGGCCGATTCACCGACCTCGCACCGGCGTTCGTGCGCGGCCTGTTCGTCAAGGATGCCGATCCGAAGATCGTCGATGACCTGCGCGATCGGGGCGTGCTGTTGCGTTCGGAGACCTACGAGCACAACTACCCGTTCTGCTGGCGGTGCCGCACGCCGCTGCTCTACTACGCGCGCACGTCCTGGTACGTGCGCACGACACACGTGAAGGACCGCCTGCTCGAGGTGAACGAGCAGGTGAACTGGTTCCCCGACCACATCAAGCGCGGACGCTACGGGAACTGGCTCGAGAACAACGTGGACTGGGCGCTCTCACGCGAGCGCTATTGGGGCACGCCGTTGCCGATCTGGCGATGCAGCGAGGGCCATCTGCGCGCCGTCGGATCCCTCGCCGAGCTGGGCGAGCTGACCGGGCGCGACGTGAGCGACGTCGACCCGCACCGGCCGGCGATCGACGAGATCACGTTCCCCTGCCCGAGCTGTGAGCGGGAAGCTCGCCGGGTGCCCGAGGTGATCGACACGTGGTACGACTCCGGCGCGATGCCGTTCGCGCAGTGGGGGTATCACCCCGAGCTCCGCCGCGGCGTCGAGGAGTTCGAGCGGCACTTCCCCGCCGACTTCATCTCCGAGGCGATCGACCAGACGCGCGGGTGGTTCTACACGCTGATGGCCGAGGGCGTGCTGCACTTCGACGCCGCCGCCTACGACAACGTCGTGTGCCTCGGACACATCATCGCGGCCGACGGCCGGAAGATGTCGAAGTCGCTCGGCAACATGTTCGACCCGTGGGAGGCGCTCGACCGCCAGGGGGCCGACGCCCTGCGATGGTTCATGATCACGAACGGCTCGCCGTGGGCGTCTCGCCGCATCGGACACGAGGTGCTCGACGACGTGCTCCGGCGGTTCCTGCTCACGCTGCGCCACGTGCACGCGTTCTTCGTGACCTACGCGACCGCCGACGGCTTCGATCCGGGGTCCACCCCTCCCCCGGTGGCGGAGCGATCCCTGCTCGACCGGTGGATCCTGTCCCAGCTCGCGCGGACGGTCCGGACGGCCCGCGACGGCCTCGATGCCTACGACGCGACCGCCGCGGGCCGTCGCATCGAGCGGTTCGTGGAGGATCTCTCCAACTGGTACGTGCGCCGGTCGCGCCGCCGCTTCTGGAACCCGGGGGGCGAGGCAGCCGGCGACGCCGCGGCCGCGTTCCACACGCTGTACGAGTGCCTGGTCACCGTCGCGACGCTGCTCGCGCCCTTCACCCCGTTCGTCGCCGAGGTGCTGTGGCGGAGCCTCGCCGCCGGTCGCGGGGACAGACCCGCATCGGTGCATCTAGCCGACTACCCGGTGCCCGACGAGCACGCGATCGACGACGACCTCGACGCGGCCATGGGAGCCGCCCGAACGATCGTGAGCCTCGGTCGCACCGTGCGGACGGAGACGAAGACCCGGGTCCGCCAGCCGCTGTCGGAGGCGGTCGTGCATCTGCCGGGAAGCCACGAAGGGCTCGAACCACTGATGGACGTCGTGGCCGATGAGCTCAACGTGCACCGGGTCGTGTTCGCCGAGTCCGCCGAGTCGTTCGGGCGATGGCACGCCAAGCCGAGCTTCCGCTCGCTCGGCCCGAAGCTGGGCTCCCGCGTCCGGGAGGTCGCGGCGGCGCTCGCGAACGACGACGGTTCCCTGGCATCCGAGCTCGCGCGGGGCGGGGCGGTCGACGTGCCCACCTCGTCGGGCGACGTCACGCTCGGCCCCGACGACGTGGAGCTGTCGCAGGACGTGCGGGAAGGCTGGGGCGTCGCGAGCGACGGCGGCATCACGCTCGCGCTCGACCTGCACCTGACCGACGAGCTCCGCAGCGAGGGCACCGCGAGGGAGCTGATCCGGGCGATCCAGGAAGCACGCCGGTCGGCCGGGCTCGAGGTCACCGACCGCATCCAGCTCGGCGTGGAGGCCGGGCCGGCGGTCGCCGGGGCGCTCATGAGCCACCACGACGCGATCGCGGCGGAGACGCTGGCGGTCGACGTGATCCACGGCGAGGTCGAGGGGCCGTCCGTCGAGGCCTCGATCGAGGGCGAGACGGTTCGGATCAGCGTGCGGCGGGCGGGCTACGCCGCGCCCGCACGCGCCTGACGGTCCCGTCGACCCACGCGGCGATCGCCAGCACGCCGGCGACGGCCGACACGCCGACGAGCGTCGCCCCCGGCTCGATCGCCAGGCCCGCGGCCAGGGTCAGCAGGCAGACCGCGCCCAGCACGAGCGCCGCCAGGTAGCGGCCGGCGACGTCGCGCCCGTACCTCGCCGCCTCGAGCCTCCGGGTCAGTCCTCGCCCCAGAAGAGGTCGCGAAGCGAGCGGTCGCTCTCGGGATCGCCGTCGCTCCGGGTCGCCCCTGCGGTGGCAGGCTCCTCGATGCGGACCGTGTCCTCGCCCTCGGGCAGGCGCACCGCCGGCTGTGGGGCATGCTTCGAGGCTTCCTCGGCCGCCGGCTCCCCCGCGGTGGCGGGCTCGGTCGTTCCCTCGGGCGATGTCTCGCCCTTGCGGCTCTCGATCCGAGTCGTAGCCGGCTTGGTGGCGGCGTCGGGACGCTTCTCAGGCGGGGGGGCGCTCTCGGTCGACGCGGGAACGGCAGGGGCACGGCGGGAGGACCTCGCCATGTCCTTGACCGTCTCGGCATGCTCCTGCACGAGCCCGGCGAGCGACTGCAGGAACGCTCGCTCCCGAACGATGAAGGCGTTGACCCCGGCCCGGTCCTGGGACCCGCCCGCACCGGCCGCAGCGCCGGTCCCCGCCGCGCGGGCTTCGGCCGTGATGCGAGCCGCCTCTGCCCTCGCCCTGGCGATGATCTCGTCCGCCTGCCTGGAGACGTCGTCGAGGTCGGGCGAGCCCAGGACCGGCGCGGCGCCGCCGGCGGCACGGAGCCGGTCGATCTCGGCGGACAGCGACGTGAACGTGTCCGTGATCTGGTCGAGGAACTCGTCGACGTCGCGCATCTTGTAGCCCCCGAAGCGCGAGACGCGGAACTCCTTCTGCTGGATGTCCATCGGCGTCAGCCGTGACGATGCCGTCGCGGGCGCCGTACCCGTGGTCTTGTCCTTCTTCCCCATGAACCCCTCCTCGTCAGCACAACGCCGTCCGCAGCACGAAGATGATGATGAACGCCACCACGACCGAGAGGTCGAACATTCCGGCCGGGGGAAGGATGCGACGCAGCGCGCGCAACGGTGGTTCGGTCACGTCGTACAACAGGTCGTAGGCCGATCGTAGCGGACCGGTGGCCGGTGGGCGCCACCCCGCGAGCTGGATCCAGCTCAAGATGACCCGCACCAACAGGATCACCGAGATGAGCGTGAGCGCGAGGCAGACGAGCCGGATCATCGGGTCGAGAGGCTAACAGCAGGGCTGCGCCCGAGGTGCCGGGGCGGGCCGCCGCTCAGAACTGGTTGTAGAAGCCCGTGCCGGCCAGGCGTTCCCGTTCCTCGGCCGAGACCTCGACGTCGGCGGGGCTCAGCAGGTACACGCGATTGGCGACGAGCTCGATCTTGCCGTCGAGCCCGTAGACGAGCCCGCTCGCGAAGTCGACGAGACGACGGGCGATCGCGTCCTCGGTGGCTTGCAGGTTCATGATCACGGCCGTGCCGTCCTTGAAGCGATCGGCGACCTCGCGCGCCTCGTTGAAGCGCTTGGGCTCGGACTTGTGGATCGCGCTCGCCCCCGCGGACACCGGCCTCGGCGAGGCGATCGTGCGCACCACACCCTCGGCCTCGGCGGACACCTCTCGCACGGCCTGCGGCCGCATGCGACGCACCGGCGCAGGCTCGGCCTCGGGCATGTCGTCGACGAAGTCCTCCTCTTCCTCGACGAGCCCCAGGTAGTTCAGGGTCTTCTTCCACACGCCGGCCATCTCCGTTCCTCTCGTGTCCTCGGCCGTGACCCGGCGTCGCTCACCGCTCGCCCGCCGGCCCTCTCGGGCCGAACAACGCCGTTCCGATGCGCACCATCGTAGCGCCTTCCTCTACTGCAGCCTCGTAATCCAACGACATCCCCATGCTCAAGTCCACCACGTCGGGGTGGTTCTCCCGAACGACATCCCGCAGCTCCCGGAGCTTCCGGAACCACGGACGGGCGTCCTCGGCCGTGGTGCCGAGCGGCGGGATCGTCATCAAGCCACGGAGACGCAGCCCCTCGAGGCCGGCCGCGTGGTGGGCGACCGCACCGACCTCGTCGGGCGCCACACCGGTTCGCGAGCCGGTGAAGTCCACCTCGATCAGGGTCTCGAGCACCCGGCCGGCCGAGGCGGCGCGTCGAGCCAGGCGTTCGGTGGCCCGTCCTCCCGAGAGCGTCTCCACCACGTCGGCGAGGGCCGCGACGTGCTGCGCGGTGTTCGACTGCAGGGCCCCGATGTAGTGCCATCGAGCGCCGGGGACCAGGTCGTGCACCTGGCGCAGCTCCCGCACGTAGTTCTCGCCGATCGCCGTGACGCCGGCCGCGACCACCCAACGGATCGGCTCGGCCGGCTGCGTCTTCGCCGCCGCCACCACCACGACCGAGGACGGGTCGCGCTCCGATCGTTCGCAGGCTCGACCGATCCGGTCCCTGATCGACGCGAGGTTGTGCAGGACCTCGTCGCGGCTGCCGTGCATGCCCACATCGTGACACGACGCCGACCGAGATCCCGGCTCGCACGGAGCGGCTCCGAACGAAGAACGGGGGCGGGGAGGTCTCTCGGCCAAGAGGCGGGGGAAGGGCGCCTCCTCGCGTGGGATACCTCCCCGCCCCCGCGCCCGCGAGGGCCGCGCGGAGCGAGGCTCTGCTCGTCAGCTCTTCAAGAAGTCCGGGATGTCGAGATCCTCCTCGGCGTCGAACGACACCGACGGCTGCGGTTCCTGCTCGCCCGTGATGAAGACGTCGGCCTCCTCGTCGGTCTCGTCGACCAGGATCGACGGGAGCGAACCGGGCCCCTCCTCACCCTCGGTGCGGACGGGCTCTTCGAGCAGCCGAGACAGCCGCGACTCGAACTGGTTGCCTCCGGCCGCGGCCGGGGCCACCTTGTCGAACCCGGCGGCCACGACGGTCACGCGGACCTCCTCGCCCAGCGCGTCGTCGACGACCGCGCCGAAGATGATGTTGGCGTCGGGGTGGGCGACCTTGGTGATCGCGTCGGCCGCCTGGTTGACCTCGTGCAGCGTGAGGTCGGTCGGTCCCGCGATCGACAGCAGCACGCCCTTGGCGCCGTCGATCGAGCTCTCGAGCAGGGGCGAGCTGATCGCGGCCTTCGACGCCTCGGTCGCTCGGTCGGCTCCCGACCCCAGGCCGATGCCCATCAGCGCCGATCCGGCGCCCGACATGACCGACTTGACGTCGGCGAAGTCGAGGTTGATCAGTCCCGGGGTCGTGATGAGCGACGTGATGCCATCGACCCCCTGGAACAGCACCTGATCGGCCATGCGGAAGGCCTCGACCATCGGCATGTTGGGGTCGGCCACCTGCAGCAGTCGATCGTTCGGCACCACGATGAGCGTGTCGACCGCCTTCTTGAGCTCGGTGATGCCGAGGTCGGCCTGGGTGGCGCGCTTGCGCCCCTCGAAGCCGAACGGTCGAGTCACGACGCCGATCGTCAGCGCGCCCAGGCCCCGGGCGACCTCGGCGACCACGGGCGCGCCGCCGGTGCCGGTGCCGCCGCCTTCTCCGGCGGTGATGAAGACCATGTCGGCGCCCTTGAGGATCTCCTCGATCTCGTCGGCGTGCTCGGTGGAGGCGTTCTTGCCCACCTCGGGATCGGAGCCGGCCCCCAGACCCCGGGTCGTCTCACGTCCGATGTCGAGCTTCACCTCCGCGTCGGACATGAGCAGGGTCTGCGCATCGGTGTTGACGGCGATGAACTCGACGCCCCGCAAACCTGCCTCGATCATGCGGTTCACCGCGTTCACGCCGCCGCCACCGATGCCGACCACCTTGATGACGGCGAGGTAGTTCTGGGGAACGTCCATCTCTCTGCCTTCCTCCACGGGCCCCGGCCCGGTCTACCTGGGGAAATTCGCAACCGTCGACGCCCAACGATAACCGTCAACTATACGGTTATTGTCATATGTACATGACGTAGAGTTGAGGAACGTACTAAGGATCCGCAGGTCCGTCAAGTCGAGGGTTGGTCGCGATTGCCCTCGCTGATGACAGTTTCCCCGACCTCAGGGAGAGGGAGAAGGCGACTGCTTCTCGTCCGGCTCTTGGGCCTCCCGCGCCGTCCGCGCGGTCGATCCCTGGTCCGCGGATGGATCGGGCCCGATCGCGATCGGCTGCGAGCCGACGAACCGGGCCGTCGGTGCCGACGCCGAGGAGACGTCCACCGACAGCAGCGACTCCCCTCGTTCCTCGGCGTAGTCCAGGATCGCCCGCAACGCCTGGGCCTTCGCCGTGGCTTCCACGAGGCCCCCGTACCTGACCGCGACGTCGTCGTCGACCACGAGCGTCACCTGGTCGTCGGGCGAGACGGTGACCGAGTCCACCCGGGCGCGCAACGCGGGAGCCATCGCCTCCACGACCGATCCGGCGATCGAGATCCTCGCCTGGTCGAGGGACCCTCCCGGCGCAGGCACCACCTGCGGCAGGTCGATCGTGCGAGCAGCCCGCCCGAGCACCGTGCCGTCCTCGGCGACCAGCCGCCGATCTCCTGCCGAGCCGACCACCATCACCGGGCGCCGTTCCCGAACCGTGATCGTGATCGTGCCGGGCAGGCTTGTGTCGACGCTCGCGTCGAGGATCCACGGCTCGGCCCGCAGCCGCGCCTCGGCGGCGGCGACATCCAGATGGAACACGTTGGTCCCGGCCTCGACCCCTGCGAGCCGCATCACCCGGCGAGCGCCGAGGCGTGTCTCACCCTCGACCTCGATGACCCTCGCGCCGAGGATCGAGGTGTAGCTCAGGGCGACGCTTCCCGTCACGAGGACGACGACGGCGACGCCCAGGATCGCCCACGGCCGCAGGCGACGCCGGCGCGCCTCGTCGATCCGCAGGACCGAGGACGTCTCTGGCCGTGAGGGTCCAGCCGCGGCCGGCGCGTCGCTCTCGACGGCCTCGAGCACGACCGCCGCCTCAGCCTCGAGCTCCTCGACGGGCGAGCCCGCGGTCTCATCGGGTGACACGATCGAACCCCCCGATCATCTGCACCTCCGGCTCGAGCGTGACCCCGGTCCGTGTCTCGACCGCTCGCCGGATCAGGTCGATCAGGGTCCTCACGTCTTCGGCTCGAGCGGCCTCGCCCGCCACGATGAAGTTCGCGTGCTTCGTCGAGACCTGCGCGTCACCCACACGGGTCCCCTTCAGACCCGACTCCTCGATCAGGGCGGCGGCATGGCCGTTGGGGGGGTTCTTGAAGACGCTCCCGCAGTTGGGCTCTGCCAGCGGCTGCGTGCGCCGGCGCCACGATCGCGCCTCGTCCATGGCGGCCCGGATCCGATCGGGAGGGCCCGGCCGGAGCGCCGCGGTCGCGGCGGTGACCACGGCGCCGGCGGCCAGGTCCGTCCGACGATAGGAGAACCCGGCATCGGCGGCCGCGACGCGTTCGGCGCGGCCCTCGTCCAACCGGAAGGTCTCGATCTCGACGATCACGTCGGCCATCTCGCCTCCGTGGGCGCCCGCGTTCATCTTGACGGACCCCCCGAGGCTCGCGGGGATCGCCACGCCGAACTCGAGCCCCGTGAGCCCGTGCCGGAGCGCGACACCGGCGAGCGCCGGCAGCGGCATCGATCCCCCCGCGGCCAGGCGATCGCCCTCGCGTGCCGCCCACCGGTAGCCGCGACCCAGTCTGATCACCAGGCCCTCGAACCCCCGGTCGGAGACCAGCACGTTCGATCCCTTCCCGATCACGACGTGCGGCAACCCCGAGACGGCCAGCGCCTGCGACGCGGCCTCGAGGTCGGCGTCGGAGTCCGGCTCCAGGTACAGGGCCGCCGGCCCGCCGATGCGGAAGGTCGTCAGCGGCGCCATCGGGAACGCGGTTCGGAGACGGTCGTCGCACGCGGCGCGCAGGATCGCCTCGGCTCGCGCGATCTCGCTCATCGCTCACCTCTGAGGCGCTCGATCGCCGCGTCGCCCAGCATCCAGACGTCACCGCACCCCATCGTGACCACGAGATCGCCGGCACGCGCTTCGCGTTCGAGGTAATCGACGACGTCGGCCCGGTGCGGAAGGTAGACGACGGGGGTCGCCGGTGAGGCGAGGGCCACGCCGTCGACGACGAGCCTCCCCGTCACGCCCGGGATCGGATCCTGCGCGGCCCCGTACACATCGGTGACGAGCACGAGGTCGGCCCCGGCGACGCTCGCACCGAGCTCGCGCCACAGCGCCTGGACCCGGGTGTAGCGATGGGGTTGCACGAGCGCGATCAGCCTCGCGGGGCGACGGCGGCGCGCGGTCTCGATCGTGACCGCCATCTCGGTCGGCGTATGACCGTAGTCGTCGAAGAACTCGGCGCCTCGAGCGCTGCCACGGTGTTCGAAGCGTCGATGCACCCCCGTGTACGCGCCGATCGCCTCCGCAGCCTCGGCCAGCGGGACCCCGACGAGCCCGGACACGCCGATCGCCGCGGCGGCGTTCAGCAGGTTGTGGGCGCCGTCGACGCGGAGCCGCAGGGGCGCCTGGGAGCCGTCGGGGGTCCGGATCCGCCCTCGCGCCCCGTGGGGCCCGAGCTCGTCGACCGAGACGACGAGGTCGTTGTCCTCCCCCGTGCCGTAGCGGAGCGCCCTCACGTCGGCGCTCCGCAGCACCGAACGGACGCCGGGGTCGTCGCCGCACGTCACGACGCGCTCGCAACCGGTGACGAAGGAGCGGAACGCCGCCTCGATCTCATCGCGGCCGCCCGGGTAGAAGTCGACGTGGTCGACGTCGACGTTGGTCACCACCCCGATGTGCGGGCGCGCGAGCAGGAACGACCCGTCGCTCTCGTCGGCCTCGAAGACGAACAGGTCACCGTCGCCGCTCCTGGCGCCGCTTCCACTCTCGTTCAGGTCGCCGCCGATCAGGTAGCTCGGATCGAGCCCCGCCTGATCGAGGACGACGGCGATCATCGACGTGGTCGTCGTCTTGCCATGGGTGCCGGCCACCGCGATCGCGCGCCGGCCCGCCGCGAGGGCCGCGAGCGCCTGCTGTCGCGCCCAGACCGGGATGCCTCGTTCGCGCGCCGCGCGCAGCTCGGGATTCCCCTCGGCGATCGCGCTCGAGACGATGACCGCGTCGGGCGACCCGAGGCGTGCGGCGTCGTGGCCCACCCAGACCCGGGCGCCGACGGCGCTCAGCTCCTCGAGGCCCTTCGAGTCCTTCAAGTCGGAACCATGCACGTCGATGCCTCGGGCGCGCAGCAGCCTCGCGAGGTTCCGCATACCCGCGCCGCCGATGCCGATCATGTGCACGCGCCGCACCCCGTCGAGCGTGGGGACGGACAGCGTCGGGATGCTGCCGGCGGGCGCGACGTAGGAGCTCACGCCGCCTCCCCCAACACGAGCTCTGCGATGCGCACGTCCGCGTCGGGACGGGCCCACTCGAGCATCGCCGCTCGCATCGCGGAACGGCGCGCCTCGTCAGGGAGGAGCTCCGCGACCAGGTCCGCCAACAGCGCGGGTGTCAGCGCGGCCTCGAGCACCACGTCGGCGCCCCCCGCACGCTCCACCTCCCGGGCGTTGGCCACCTGGTGGTCCTCCGTCGCGTGCGGATACGGCACGAGGATCGACGGCACGCCGCACACGGCGAGCTCCGAGATCGTCCCCGACCCGGCCCTGGCGACGGCGACGTCGGAGACGGCGAGCGCCAGGTCCATACGCTCGATGAACCCGTGCACGTGCACCCGCAGGTCGGCGGGGGTCCCGGCCTCGTGCGCCAGCTCCCCCACGTTGGCCGGCCCGGCCGCCACGAGCAGCTGCAGGTCTCCGCGACGGCGGAGCTCCACGACCGCCCCGGCAACGACGCGATCGAGCTGACGCGCCCCCTGGCTCCCACCGAAGACGGAGACCGTCGACCGCTCATCGTCGAGCTCGAACACGCGCAGGGCCTCGCCCCGGAGGCGGGGACGTTCCAGTGCGACCGCGGCGATCTCGCGCCGCACCGGATTCCCGGTCCGGACCACCCTGGTCCGCTCGGGGAGCCGGCCCGCGGTGGCCTCGAACGTCGTCGCCACGACGCGGGCCCACCGTGCGGCGAGCCGGTTCACGACCCCCGGCATCGCGTTCTGCTCGATCAACACGATCGGCTTCTTGGAGCGCCGGGCGGCGAGGATCGCCGGCGCGCTCGCGTAGCCACCGATGCCGACGACCACGTCCGCCGAGCGCACGAGCGGGCGGACCGTGCGCGCCGCTGCGAGCGACATCCACAGCGCCTTCGCGGTGTGCGGTGACAGCCGGGTCTGCGCCGAGGCCACGCGCACGGGCAGGAAGGGGAAGCCGGCGGCCGGGACGAGCGAGGCTTCCTGCCCCGTGGCCGAGCCGACGAACCGGACCTCGTGGCCGGCTTCGCGAAGGCGTTCGGCGACGGCGAGCGCCGGGAAGACGTGCCCGGCCGTGCCGCCCCCCGACATCACGACCCTCATCGGGCGCCCTTCCCGCTCGCCGCCCCGATCCTCGCCGACCCCGACGCCGCCGGACGAGCCGAGCTCCGCCCGGCGCCGCCGCGGGCGACCCTGGGCGGGGCCTGCGCGCTGGCCCTGGCGATGCCGCCGAGCGCCCCGATGCCCGCGAGCGTCACGACGAGGGCGGTGCCGCCGAACGACAGGAGCGGCAACGGCACCCCGGTGATCGGCATCAGGCCGGTCACGGCGCCGAGGTTGATGATCGTCTGCAGCCCGATGCACCCGGTGATGCCGGCGGCCATGAGCCGGCCGAACGTGTCGGGGGCGGCGATCGCGATGCGGATGCCGGCGAACAGCAGCAGCCCGAACATCGTCAGGACGAACAGCGCGCCGAGCAGCCCCAGCTCCTCGCCGACGATCGCGAAGATGAAATCCGAGTGAGCGTTGGGGAGGTAGTCCCACTTCTGCCGACTCGCGCCGAGCCCGACCCCCGTCCAGCCGCCCGAACCGAACGCGATCATGCCCTGGATCAGCTGGAAGCCGGCCCCGTCGGGATCGTCCCACGGGTTCAGGAAGGCGTCGAAGAACCGCGTTCGCCGATAGGCCTCGCCGAAGATCAGGAACGCGGCCCCGGCGAGCGCGACGGCCCCCGTGACGATCAGGTACCGGAGCCGCACACCCGCCGCGAACAGCAGGATGAACACCGACCCGCAGATGATCACGGTGCTGCCGAGGTCGCGTTGCAGGATCACCAGGAGCGCGACCACCAGCACGACCGGGGCGAGGGGGATCAGCAGGTGGGCGGGATCGTCGAGCCTGTTCCACTTCTTCGTGAGGACGGTGGCGGCGAAGGCCACCATCGCGAACTTCAGGAACTCCGAGGGCTGCAGGGTCACCGGACCGAGGTCGATCCAGCGCGACGCCCCGTACAGCGACGAACCGGCCGACGGATGCAGGGCGATCAGCATGAGCGGCAGCAGCCCCACGAGCATCGGCACCGCCAGCTTCTGCCAGACGGCGTGTGGAACCCGGATCGCCACGACCATGGCGACGGCGCCCGCGGCCGCGTACACGAGCTGGCGATTGAAGTACCAGAAGCTCGTGCCGTACCCCTCGACCGCCGAGATGGACCCGGCCGAGAGGATCATCGCCAGCCCGAGCACGGTGAGCACGGCGGTCGGAGCCAACAACAGCAGCATGTTGACGCGCGCGGCGTGCAGCCTGTGCCCGCGGCCGGTCGGCTCGCGAACCACGCGGAGGTGGTGAGACGCACGGCGCGATGGACGGCCACGCCGTGGCGCCGCCCGCCGGTCCTTCGACGTGCGTCGGACAGGGGCGCGGCGCGCCGAACGCTCACGGGCCACCGGCACCCACCTCCTCGTGCAGGCCCGCGGCTGCGGCGGCGAACCGATCGCCCCGCTCCGCGTAGTCCCGGAACTGGTCCCAGCTCGCGCACGCCGGGGCGAGCAGGACCTGGCCACCGGGCCGAGCCAGGTCGAACGCCGTGTGCACGGCCTCCTCGATCGAGGAGGCCCGCCGTACCGGCCGCACGCCGTCGAAGATCCGCACGAGCTCGGGCGCGGCCTCACCGATCGCGACCACCGCGCGCAGCCGCGGGGCACCGCTCGCGAGCGGCGACAGATCGACCCCCTTCGCCGCGCCTCCTGCGATGAGCACGGCATCGGACACGCCGTCGATCGCCGCCAGCGCGGCGTGGGTGTTCGTCGCCTTCGAGTCGTCGACGAACCGCACGCCGTCGACGACCGCGACGAGCTGGCCCCGGTGCGGGGCCGACTCGAACCGAGCCAGCCCCTCACGGACCGCGCCGGCCGTCGCGCCGAACGCGAGCGAGGCGGCGGCCGCAGCGGCGGCGTCGGCCCGGAAGCCGGCGCTCCCGGCGATCTCACCGAGGTGCTCGGGATCGTCGCCGAGCCGCGTGAGCAGCCCCTCGTCGTCGTAGCCGACCTCCCCGTCCTCGGGCGGGCCGGAACGGAACCACACCACCTCGCAGGGCGCCGTCGACGAGCGGGCGGCCGCCACGGGGTCGTCGCGGTTGCCCACGTGGGTGTCGCCCCGCGCCTGACGGAGGAAGACCCGGGCCTTCGCCTCGGCGTAGTCGTCGAACGATCCATGCTCGTCGAGATGATCCGGCGCGAGGTTGAGCAGCACCGACACCCGAGGGTGGAAGGACCACTGGAGCCGCAGCTGGAACGAGGAGCATTCGACCACCAGCGCCTCTCGCCCCTCCGTCGCCGCCTGGGCGAACGGGTGGCCGATGTTGCCGCACGCCACGGCGTCGACACCGCCCGCGCGCAAGCAGGCTTCGATCATCCCCGTGGTGGTGGTCTTGCCGTTCGTGCCCGTCACGGCGACGTAGGGAACGTCGGCCAGCACGGCGCCGAGCTCCAGCTCCCCCCACACGGGAAGTCCTCGCTCACGCGCCCAACCGAGCACGGGCGCGCGGTCCGGCACCCCTGGGCCGGTCACGACGAGCGTCGCGCCGTCGAGGTGCGAGCGATCGTGGCCGCCGGTCAGCACCTCGATGCCGGCCTCGTGCAGCGCCGCCGCCGTGGACAGCTCCGAGGCGGGTCGCGACTCGCTCACCCTGACCACGGCGCCCTCGGCCGCGAGCACGCGCGCCGCCGAGGCCCCGGCGACCCCCGCCCCGATCACGACCACGCGCTCGCCCTCGAACCGGCCGCTCACTCGAGGCCGCCCCGCTGGATGAAGTCGGCGTAGAACAGGCCGAGGCCGACCGCGACGCTCAGGCCCGCGATGATCCAGAACCGCACGATCACGGTGAACTCGGGCCAGCCAGCCAGCTCGAAGTGATGGTGGATCGGCGACATGCGGAAGATCCGTCGCCCGAACCCCCGGAACGAGATCACCTGCAGGATCACCGACATCGTCTCCATCACGAACAGACCGCCGAGGATGACGAGGAGGAGCTGGGTGTTCGTGGTGATCGCGAGCGCTCCGAGCAGGCCGCCGATCGCGAGCGCGCCCGTATCGCCCATGAAGATGCGGGCGGGAGCGGCGTTCCACCACAAGAAGCCGGCCAGCGCCCCCATCATGCCCGACGCGACGATCGCGTTGTCGAGCATGGCCGGACCGTTCACGTCGAAGCACCCCTGCAGCGCGATGCCCTCGGCCCCGAAGCAGAGATGTCGGAACTCCCAGAACGCCACGAACACGTACGAGGCGAACACGAGCGCGCTCGACCCCGCCGCGAGCCCGTCGAGACCGTCGGTCAGGTTCACCGCGTGCGACGACGCGGTGAGCACGAAGAAGACCCACACCAGGAAGAACACCCCCAGCGCGAGCGTCGTCGGCCGGATGAACGACAGGTTCGTGGAGATCCCCGTCTCGTCGCTCGTCCGGGCCACGATCCACCCGAACAGCACCGAGACGATCGCGGTGCCGCCGAACTTCTGCAGCTTCGTGAGCCCCAGCGATCGCCGGTTCCGCACCTTCATGAAGTCGTCGAGGAACCCCACCAGCGCGAAGCCGACCACCGCGACCACGAGCGCCAGACCGGCGACCGTCGGCGCGCCGGCCGTGATCCTCGAGGCGAGGTAGGCCAGGAGCAGCCCGACGAGGATCACGATGCCGCCCATGGTCGGGGTGCCCATCTTCTCCATGTGCGTGTGCGGACCGTCCTCGCGGATGCGCTGACCCCATCCCCACACGGTGAACGCCCGGATCGCGATCGGGGTGCCGAGCAGCGTGACGGCCAGCCCGATCGCGCCCGCCACCAGGATCGAGATCACCGCAGCGCCTCGGCGAGGCTCTCGAGCGCCACGACGCGGGATCCCTTGAACAGCACGACGTCGCCGGCGCGGGCGTGCGCCCGCACGTCGGCCAGCGCATCGAGGGGGTGCTCGTAGGCCGCGACGTTCTCCGGCTCGACGCCCTCGCGCACCGCGGCCACCGCGATGCGCTCCGCGGGCTCGCCGACGGTGATCACCCGAGCGACCCGGAGCCGAGCGGCGAGATCACCGAGGCGCTCGTGCTCCTCGTCGGAGATCGGGCCGAGCTCCGCCATGTGGCCGAGCACCGCGATCAGCCTGCCGTCACGCGCCATCGCACGCGCGGCCTTCAGGGCGGCGGCCATCGACTCGGGGTTCGCGTTGTACGCGTCGTTGAGGACGACCACCCCCCCGGGGGTGGTGAACGTCTCCATCCGCCAATGGGACACGACGGCGGCGCTGAGCGCCGGGGCCGCATCTTCGAGCGGCACGCCGAGCACCAAGCCGGCGGCCGCTGCTGCGAGCGCGTTGGGCACCATGTGCTCTCCCGCCACCGCGAGCGTGACCGGTTCCCGCACGCTGTCGGCCTCGATCGCGAACGACGCCCGTCCGTCGGCGGCGATCGAGATGTCGACGGCTCGTACATCGGCCTCCCGGTGGACGCCGAACGTCGTCACCTGTCCTACGCAGCGCGATCGGTAGCCGGCGACGACCGGATCGTCGGCGTTGAGCACCGCCCGGCCATCGGGAGCGAGGGCGTCGACCGGCTCCGCCGACGCCTCGACGATCGCGTCCCACGACCCGAAGATCTCGAGGTGCGCGAGGCCGACGTTGGTCACGATCACGACCGACGGCCGCACGATCTCGCACAGGGCCGCGACGTCGCCTTTGCGCCGGGCACCCATCTCGGCCACGAGCACCTCGGTCTCGGCGCTCGCGCCGAGCACCGTCATCGGGAGGCCGATCTCGTTGTTGAACGATCCCGGGCTGGCGTGCGTGACATACCTCGACGATGCGACCGCGGCGGTCATGTCCTTCGTGCTCGTCTTCCCGTTGGCTCCGGTCACGGCGACGACGCGGGCGGTCAGCCGCCCGGCCTCGGCCGCTCCGAGGCCAAGGAGCGCGGCATCGGTCGAGCCGACGACGATCGCGGGACCCGTCGCCGACGTTCCCTCGGGCACGAGCGCGCCGACCGCGCCGTGCCGGAACGCATCGGCGACGAACGCCGCGCCGTCGGCATGTTCACCCTTGAGCGCCACGAACAACGCGCCGTCGCCCGCCAGCCGGGAGTCGGTGACGACGTGGGTCACCTGCGCATCGGGCCCGACCAGCCGGCCGCCCACCTCCTCGGCGATCGTCGAGAGCGGCCGAGCGATCACGAGCGCCCCCCGGCGGATCGCAGCGCTCGGCGTGCCTCGTCCCGATCGTCGAACTCGATCGTCCGATCCCCCAGCTCCTGCTGGTGCTCGTGGCCCTTGCCGGCGATCACCACGGCATCGCCTGGGCGCGCCTCGGCGACGGCCCGCGCGATCGCCGCCCGCCGGTCGGGCTCGATCACGTACGCACCGCCACCCTCGGCGGCGCCCGGCTCGATCTCGGCGATGATCGCGAGCGGATCCTCCGAGCGAGGATTGTCGGTCGTCACGATCGTCAGGTCGGCGGTGGAGGTGGCGGCCTTCCCCATCAGGGGTCGCTTGGCGCGGTCGCGGTCCCCCCCGCAACCGAACACGACGATCAGCCGGCCCGAGGCCAGCGGGCGCGTGGCCTGCAGCACGCCGAGGATGCTATCCGGCGTGTGCGCGTAGTCCACCATCACCAGGAACTCCTGCCCTTCGTCGATCGGCTCGACGCGACCGGGCACCTCACCCACGTCGGCGATGCCCTCGACGATCGCCTCGTCGGCGACGCCGCCGGCCCGGGCGAGCGCGATCGCGGCCAGGCAGTTCGACACGTTGAACGAGCCTCGGAGGGAGGAGCCGAACCGGAGCCCTCCGGCCGTGAACCCCAGACCCGACGGCGAGATCGCCACATCGGCCGCCCGCAGGTCGGCCTCGCCCTCGACGGCGAACGTCGAGACGGGGATCCGCGCGTCGCCGATGAGCCGGCGTCCCCACTCGTCGTCGGCGTTCACGATGCCGGCACGGGCGTGGGACGGCGTGAACAGCTCAGCCTTCGCCGCGTAGTAGTCCTCCATCGAAGCGTGATAGTCGAGGTGATCCTGGGACAGGTTCGTGAACGCCACCGCGTCGAAGAGCACCCCGCCGGCTCGGTGCTGCTCGAGCGCGTGTGAGGAGACCTCCATCGCCACGACGCCCACGCCCCGCTCGCGCATGCGAGCGAGCAGGCGGTGCAGGTCGGGCGCCTCGGGCGTGGTCCGTTCGAGCGGCACCGCATCGCCGTCGACGCGTGCCCCCGTCGTGCCGATCACGCCGGGTCGTGCTCCCGCCCTACGGACGATCGCCTCCAGGAGATAGGTGACGGTGGTCTTCCCGTTCGTGCCGGTGACCCCGAGCATCGTCATGGCGCCGGCGGGGTCACGGAAGGCCCGGGCGGAGATCGGCCCCATCGCCTCGCGAACCGACGGCACGCGCACCTGGGGCGCGGGCACCTCGAGCCACCGCTCGACCACGAGCGCTGCGGCGCCGGCGTCGAGCGCGTCGCGCGCGAACGCATGACCGTCGATCGAGGCCCCCGGCACGCAGAAGAAGAGCGAGCCCGTCTGGACGACGCGGGAGTCGTAGGCCACGTCGAGGATCGACACGGCTGGGTCGCCGCGCGTCTCGGCGCCCGGAGCCACCTCGACCAACGCCGACAGCGGGATCGGCGGGAACGCAGCCGAGGAGACCGGTGAGGGGGGAACAGGAGGGGAAGCCACCGGTTCGGAGCTTACCCGTGCCCCCGGCCGCCGGCCGGTAGCCATCAGGAGGTTCCCTGAGCGTTCGGCGGCAGGGCCACCGGGGGTGCAGCCGGGATCGCGAGGCGCTGGATGGCGTACCGGGCGATCTCCTGGAACAGCGGCGCCGCCGCGAGACCGCCGTAGACGGTGCGGGGCTCGTCGATCGAGACGGCGATCACCACGCGCGGGTCGGCCGCCGGCAGGAACCCCGCGAACGAGGCGTGGTATCGCTGCACGTACCGACCGTCCACGAGCTTGCGAGACGTCCCGGTCTTCCCGGCCACCTGATAGCCGGGGATCTGCGCGTTCACGCCGGTTCCCTCTTCCACGGCCGCGGCGAGCATGCGCGTGAGCAGCGCCGCCGTGTCCGGACGGATCACCCTGCGCGTGCGACGGGTCTCGGCCTCGCGGAACGTGCCGTCCGGACGCTCGAAGCCGCGCACGAGGGTCGGCTGCATCCATCGCCCGCCGTTGGCGATCGTCGCGTAGACGTTCGCGAGCTGGAGGGGAGTGACCGAGATGCCCTGCCCGTAGGAGACCGTGGCACGGATCACCTCGTCCCACCGGTCGCCGGGCAGCAGCACGCCCGAGGCCTCGCCCGGGAAGCCGATCCCGGTCGGTCGCCCGTATCCGAACTTCTCCATGAACGAGCCGAGGGTCACGTTGCCCACCTGTTCGGCGATCAGCGCGGCGCCGATGTTGCTCGACTGGGTGATGATGTCGCCGATCGTCATCGACTCCACCGGGTGCACGTGCGAATCGCGGATCGTGAAGGGCCCGACCTCCATCGCGGCCGGCACCCGGAACCGCCTGTCCAGCGAGACCGCTCCCGTCTCGATGGCCGCCGCGGCGGTGATGATCTTGTTCACCGATCCGGGCTCGAAGGCGTCGGTCACGGCGCGGTTCCGCATCGCCTCGAGCGGCGCCTCGCTGTAGTGGTTCGGGTCGAACCACGGGTACGTGGCCATGGCCAGCACCTCGCCGTCGGCGGGGTCCATCACCACCGCCGTGCCGCCGAGCGCCCCGTTGGCCTCGACCGCCCGCTCGAGCGCGGTCTGCACCATGTACTGCATCTGACGATCGAGGGTGGTGTGCATCGTCGATCCCGGCACGGGGTCGGCGGAGCGGTCCAGGCCGTTGGAGATCGCGAGGCCGTCGGCCGAGAGCTCCACGGTCCGCTCCCCCGGGATGCCAGCGAGCTCCTCGTCGTAGGCGCTCTCGAGCCCGGCGGATCCCTCGCCGTCGACGTTGACGAACCCGAGCACCTGCGGGGCGAGCGCGCCCGCCGGGTAGTAGCGCTTGGGGACCTCGAGGAACCCGATGCCGGGCAGCGCGAGGGCCTCGAGGTCCTCGGCCACGTCGAGATCGACCTGGCGATCGATCCAGGCGAACGTGCCGTCGCTCCGAAGGGCTCGCCGAACGTCGCGCTCGCGCAGGTCCAGCACCTCGGCGATCGAGGCCGCCTCACCGTCGGGGTCCACGACGTAGCGGGGGTCCACGTAGACGTCCCGGGCCTCGCGGGTCACGGCCAGCGGCACCCCCGACCTGTCGACGATCTCACCGCGGGTGGCCGGCAGGCTGATCGTGCGCACGCGCTGCTGCATGCCCAGCGCCTCGAGCTCGGGATTGTCACGGACCTGCAGGAAGGCCAATCGCACGACGATGCCGGTGAACGCCAGCACGATCAGCGCGAACATCGCCACGAGCCTGGAGACCGGCGGGCGTCTCATGGAGCGCCGTCGGTCGCGCCGGGCAGCTCGGAGCGATCGCCGGGGACGCGCAGGATCACCGAGTCGCCGGGGCCGGGAACGGCCATGCCCGCCCCGTCGGCCCACTCGGCGATGCGCGAGGGCGACGAGAGGCGGGCGACCTCCACGTCGAGCTCGCCGTGACGTTCGGCCAAGGCCCGGACCTGTCCCTGCACGGCGGTCATCCGGTAGGTCGTGTCCACCACGACCGCGTTGAGGGCGACGACCGCGAAGATCAGCGTCGACACGAGCACCGCCGCGAGGAGCCAGAACGCGGGGGTGGACCCGCGGCGCGCCCGACGCCGGGGAAGGGGAGAGGGGGTCGGGCGCGCCGCGGGGCGCCGCGCCGAAGGCGCGGCACGCTCGGGCGGACGTGGCGAGGGAAGCTGCCGGGCGGGGACGCTCACGCCGCCTCCACCCGTTCGGCGGCGCGGAAGATCGCGCTGCGCGCACGTCGATTGCGGGCGACCTCCTCGGCGGAAGGACGCAGCGGCTTCGCCGTCAGCACCGCGAGCCGGTCGTCGTCACGGAACGTCCGCTTCACCACACGGTCCTCGAGGGAGTGGTAGGCGATCACGACCACGCGGCCGCCGGGAGCGAGGAGCCCGACCGCCTGAGGCAGGGAGGCGGTGAGCTCCTCGATCTCCCGGTTGACCGCGATGCGGAGCGCCTGGAACGTGCGACGCGCGGGGTGGGGGCCCCCCGGCCGTCGTCCCACGGCGCCCACGATCACGCCGACGAGCTGGTCGGTCGTGGTGATCGGCCGGCGGCGCACGATCGCCCGCGCGATACGGCGCGAGCGGCGCTCACCCCCGAGCTCGAAGATCAGGTCGGCGAGGTCGGTTTCCGGCAGGCTGTTCACGAGGTCCGCTGCCGAGGGTTCGTCGTCGGCGGCACCGGCCATGCGCATGTCCAACGGGCCGTCGGCCCGGTAGCCGAATCCGCGCCCCGGCGTGTCGAGCTGCATCGAGGAGACGCCGAGGTCGTAGAGCACGCCGTCGACCGGGCCCCCGGTGACGTCGGCGTCGACGTGATCGAACGTCAGCCGCAGCGACCGGAAGCGCTCTCCGTAGCGCGCCAGCCGCTCGCCCGCGAGCGCCAGCGCATCGGGGTCGCGATCGATGCCGATCACCCGTTCGACGCCCGCGAGCAGCAATGCCTCGGCGTGTCCGCCGGCCCCCAGCGTCATGTCCACCACCGACCCGCGGCGGGGGGCCTCGTCGACGAGGTACCGCACGACCTCGGCAACCATGACCGGTTCGTGCTCGGCACCGCTGGTCGCCCGCCCTCCATCCACGTCAGCCCAGCTGCCCGGCGAGGATGCCGATGCCGATCGAGACGAGCAGCGTCAGCGCGGTCATGCCGATCAGCGACAGGCTCTGCCGCACCTCGGCGCCGAGCTTGGCCTGCTCGACGGTGTCCGGATCGGTCTCTGGCATGTGCCCCCTACCTCCTGGGATCGAGCGCACCGGACTGGTACGCGTCGGCAAACCCTTGCGTGTAGCTCTCGTGCGTCTCGCGGTCCCAGACCTCCATGCGGTCCCGCACGCCGAGCACCACGACCTCCTTGTCGATGCCCACGGCCTCCCGCAAGCGCTGCGGGATCGTGATCCTGCCCTGCCCGTCGAGCTTCGCTTCCTCCGACGAGCCGAAGAACATGCGCGAGAAGGCGCGGCCGTCGGTGTCGGAAAGGGGAGAGGACGCGACCTCCTCGGAGCGCCGATCCCACTCGGCCCTGGGGAAGACGTAGAGGCAACGGTCCTGGCCCACGGTGATCCAGCAGCCGTCGACGAACGCGGCCCGGAACTTCGCCGGCAGCGAGACCCTGCCCTTCGGGTCGAGCTGGTAGCTGTGCGTGCCGAGCAGTTCGGCCACGCCTCCTCCCCTTTCCTCCACGAAGCCCCACGTTTATGCCACTTGCACTCCACCACGTCAACGTGAACACGTGTTCGACCACAGTGGGTGGTGATGCGAGACGGACCGAGGGTCGGGTCCCTAGATGAGGAAGGGTTCCCAGCCCGGCTCGAGGTGGCCGAGCGTGAGATGGAAGCCGTCGCGCGGAGCGTAGGGCTGACGCCGCAGGTGGAAGCCGGCCTCGGTGGGCGTGCGGTCTTCCTTCTTGGCGTTGCATCGACGACAGGCCGCCACGACGTTCTCCCACACGTGGAGCCCACCCCGGGATCGCGGGACGACGTGGTCGAGGTTCTCCGCCGACGCGCCGCAGTACTGGCAGGCCCACTCGTCACGGGCGAAGACCGCCCGGCGCGTGAGCGGTGCGTGCGGCCGGTAGGGCACGCGCACGTACCGACGCAGTCGTACCACCGACGGCGCCTCGATCACGAGCTGCTCGGAGTGGAAGATCATGCCGTTGGAGAGCACCATCTCGGCCTTCTCCTTCAGCACGAGCACCACCGCACGGCGCGCCGGCACGACCGCCAGCGGCAGGTCGGTCGCGTTGAGGACGAGCGCACGTCCCATGGCAGGCAGTCTACGGGGCACCCACGGCCCGACGGCTCGACGCGACGAATCACATGCGTGTAATCTGTCCTCTGCGGCGGCCGGGTCGAACGCGATGCCTGGAGTTGCGAACAGGGGCCGCGCGGGGCGTCCGCGGACTCCGACCCGGCCGCCGCCCTCACGGTCCTCGCGGCTGCACGAGGGTTGCGGGAACCTGCCCTCACCGCGGCCGCGATCCCGCTTCGAGCCCGGCCACCGGCCTGGCTTCCACGGCATCTGGCGTACCATGACCAGGTTGCCTCGGAGAACCGTGCGGTGATGCCGGAGGTGTCGGGTTGGAGGTCGAAGAGCGTTCGCAGGACTGGACACGGTTCGCCGCTCGGTTCCACGAGATCGAAACGAACGTCGAACGGGTGGTCCGCGGCAAGCACCGTGAGATCCGACTCGCGCTCGTCGCGCTGATCGCGGAAGGCCATCTGCTGATCGAGGACGTGCCCGGGGTCGGCAAGACCATGCTCGCGAAGTCCATCGCACGCTCGATCGACTGCTCGTTCCGCCGCATCCAGTTCACGCCCGACCTGCTCCCCACCGATGTCACCGGCGTCAACGTGTTCAACCAGGAGCAGCGCGACTTCGAGTTCAAGCCCGGCGCGATCTTCGCGAACATCGTGCTAGGCGACGAGATCAACCGGGCCTCCCCGAAGACGCAGTCCGCCTTGCTCGAATGCATGGAGGAACGCCAGGTCACGATCGACACGGAGACCCATCCCCTCGGGACGCCGTTCATGGTCATCGCGACGCAGAACCCGATCGAGCACGAGGGGACCTACCCCCTGCCGGAGGCGCAGCTCGACCGGTTCATGCTGCGTCTGTCGATCGGCTACCCGAGCACCGACATCGAGGCCGAGATCCTCGACAGCCACACGGCGGGGGCACAGCCGCTCGAGGAGATCGGCGCGGTCAGTGACGCGCCCGGGGTCGCCGAGATGATCGAGCAGGCGCGCACGGTGCACGTCGCGCCGAGCCTTCGTCGCTACATCGTGGACATCGTCGAGGCCACCCGCCGCCACGGCGATGTCTACCTGGGAGCGAGCCCTCGCGCGTCGCTGATGATCCTTCGGGCGGCTCGGGCGTTCGCCGCCGCCGAGGAACGGGACTTCGTGATCCCCGACGACATCAAGTCGCTCGCCGTGCCCGCCCTGTCCCATCGCATCATCGTGACGGCGGACGCCGTCATGACGGGGCGCTCCACCGAGGTCGTGCTCGAGGAGATCCTCGACGAGGTGCCGGTTCCGGTCGCGGAGAGCCCCTGATGCCCTCGGGCCGGGGACTGGTCGTCTTCGGCGCGGGGCTCGCGATGTGGGTCGCGGCTCGGATCGTCGGGTCGTCGGGCATCGAGGTCGTCGGCATCGGCCTGGTCGCCCTGCCGTTCATCGCGGGGCTGTTCGTCCGCTGGGGGCGCACGAAGCTACGCGTCCGGCGCCGCTTGTCTGACGTCCGCGTGCCGCCGGGCACCCGGGTCACCGTGCAGCTCGACGTGGGCAACGAGGCGCCGGTGCCCTCCCCCTTCCTGCTGATCGAGGATCGCATCCCGGCGGCGCTCGGGCGTCCCGCTCGCCTCGTCGTGTCGGGGCTGCCGGCTCGCGACGCACGCCAGGTCGGGTACACCGTGCTGCCACAGCGCCGTGGACGCTACCGGCTCGGCCCGCTCACGGTCGATGTGTCCGACCCGTTCGCGCTCACGCGCCAGCGGCTGGAGTTCGACGAGATGGAAGACCTGCTCGTCACCCCGGAGATCGAGGACCTGCTGGCCGCGCCCGACTCCGAGCTCGGCCCGAACTGGGGGGCCACGCGCGCACGGCAGCTGTTCCGCACCGGCGAGGAGTACTACACGATGCGCCAGTACCAGCTCGGTGACGACCTGCGTCGCATCCACTGGCCGTCGGTGGCTCGCACGGGCGACCTGATGATCCGCCAGGACGAGTCGTCCAAGCGGGCGAGCGGGCTCGTCTTCCTCGACAATCGAGGACACGCGCTCGGGCAGTCGCACTCGCCGGCGTTCGAGCGAGCGGTATCCGTCGCCGCAACGCTCGGCGTGCTGCTGGCTCAGCGCGGGTTCTCGCTCAGGTTCGGAACGACCGAAGCGCCGCCCGCGGCCGTGGGCGAGGACCGGTTCCTCGATGCGCTCGCCGGCATCTCGCATGCCTCCGCCCGCTCGGTCGGCCCGTCGCTGGCACATCTGCGAACCGGCGCCTCGGCCGATACCTCGCTCGTGTACGTCGCCGCCCCACCGGCCCCCGGTGAGCTCTCCTCGCTGATCCGAGCCGGCGCGGGGTTCGGCCCGAAGCTGGCCGTGCTCGTGCATCCCGTCGACCCGCTCACGTTGCCGCCGGGACGGGCGGCGCAGCTGGAGGGTCGGGCCACCCAGGCGACCATGGCGTTCGCCAGGGCGGGATGGGACTGCATCGTGTTGACCCCCTCGACCCCGTTGAAGGACCGATGGCACGCACCCAGGGAACGTCCGCTCGCACGCAGCGTCTGATCGCCGGCGTCGCCACCGTGCTCGTCGCGGCGGCCTCCTCGATCGCGCTCGGACGCGTGTTCCAGGGCAACGGTCCGACGCTGCGCCTGTTGGTCGCGGGCGTGATCTCCGCCGTGATCGCCACGCTCTTGGAGCGACGGAGCCTCGTGTTGGCCGCGCTCGCGAGCGCCGTGGGCCTCGCGATCACGATCGGGCTCCTGGTGTTCCCCGAGACGACGTGGTTCGGCCTGCCGACCCTCGAGACGCTCCGGGTCTCGCTCGAGGGGGCCCGGGTCGTGGGCGAGCAGGCCCGGGTGGAAGTCGCCCCCGCGGCGCCACTGGCCCCCCTGATGCTGGCGGGTCTGTCCGGCGTGTGGGCGTCGGTGTTCGCCGCCCACTCGCTCGCGTTCAGGGCTGGGAGCCCGCTGTTGGCGCTGCTGCCGCCGGTCGCCCTCGTCGGCTTCGCCGACTCGGTGCTCGAGGACGTGGTCCGTCCGATCTTCGGCTTGCTGTTCCTGATCGCCGCCACCGCGCTGCTGTTCGCCGACGGCCTCCGGCGCGTGCAGGGCTGGGGGCCGGTCTGGGTCGGTCCCGGCCGGGCATCCCGTCTCGATGTCGCGGCCGGCCGAGGTGCCAGGCGCGTCGCCGCGGCGGCCGTGATGGTCGCGGCCGTCGCCCCGATCGTGTTGCCCGGCTTCGGGTCGCGAGGCGTGATCGACTTCTCCACCGTCGACGACGATCGCCTCAGCATCGATCCGCTGGTGTCGGTGCAGGAGAGCCTGCAGCGCGACGACGAGGTTCCCTACTTCCAGGTCCGGACCGACATCGGACGATACTGGCGCCTGGTCGCCCTACCGAACTTCGACGGGCAGGTCTGGAGCCCCGATCCCGAGCCGGCGAGCTTGCCGATCGTGTCGGGAACCCCCCTGGAGACGACGACGCCGCTCGCCCGAGAGGGCGAGACCACCCGAGTCACGTTCACGACCACGGGCGAGCTGGCCCTCCCATGGCTCCCGTTGCCCTATCCCGCCACGTCGACCGACGCGCCGCTCGAGGGCATGCGCTGGGAGCCCGAGAGCGGCTCCGTCGCCATCGACGCCCCGGTGGAGCCGGGGGTGAGCTACGCGGTCACCGCCGACGTGGTCCAGCCCACCCCCGACGAGCTGCGCGAAGAGCTGCAGACCCCCACGGTCTCGACGCTGCGGTATGCCCAGCCGCCGCCGGACCTGCCGAGGGAGATCCGTGACCTGGCGGCCGAGTGGTCTCGAGGGGCCCCGACGATCTACGACACGGTCATCGCGATCCAGGACCACCTCACCGACCCGAGCGAGTTCACCTACGACGAGGAGGTGCCCGGCTCCACGAGCGAGCTCGCGATGGTGGAGTTCCTGCAGCAGACCAAGCGTGGCTTCTGCCAGCAGTTCGCCAGCTCGATGGCCGCGATGCTCCGCTCCCTGGGCATCCCAGCCAGGCTGGCCGTGGGGTTCACGCCGGGGATCGCGGTCGGATCCTCGGACAGCCTCACCGTCACCAACCACAACGCGCACGTCTGGGTCGAGGTGCTGTTCCCGTCGTTCGGGTGGATCCCGTTCGAGCCGACCCCGAACCGTCAGAACGTGGTCGCCTACCCCTACCTCGACCCCGATGCCGCCCAGCCCTGCGTGAACCCCGACGGCTCCCCGTGCGAGCCGAGCGGCCGCGGGCCACGCGGACCTGCCAACGACCTCAGCAACCCCGCCGGCCTGACCGCCGTCGACCGCGAGCAGTTCGCCGGCGGGGGTGGCCTGCGCGACATCCGGGGCAGCGGCCTGCTGTTCGGCGCTGCGAACGCGGCTCCCGAGCCCGGACCCCTCACCGCCCGCAACGCCGCGCTCGCCGGACTCGCCGTCATGCTCGCCGGCCTCGCCCTCGTACCCCCCGCACGCGCCTGGCGCCGACGACGCCGGCTCCGACGGGCCGGGGCCGCTCCGAGGAACCTGATCCTCGCGACCTACGACGTCTTCAGCGATCGAGCCGCCGAGCTCGGCCATCCGCGGCTGCCCGGCCAGACGCTGGAGGAGTACCGGCGGGCGGTGGAGCGATCCGGGTCGATCCGCGACGGCGATCTCGCCCGGCTGACGAAGATCACCACCGACGCGGCGTACGCGGCCAGGCAGCTCGGCCGTGACGACGTGGACGAGGCCGCTCGGTCCTCCGAGCAGGTCGTGCGAGCGATGCGCCGCCACGCGGGGTGGGCCCAGCGGATCACGGGGCCGTATCGCAAGCGCTGATCGAGCGTCTAGGTCGTACCTGTGACCGTCTGTGCGGCAGCCTCTCTCAAGGCTCGCACGAAGCGCTCGCGATCTTCGCGGAACTGCCGAACGTCGGTCTCGACGCCGCTGGCGATGTCGTCGATCGCCACGAAGAACGCCATCTGACCTTCACGCAACGCGTCGATCACCTCTCCGTCGCGGCGACAGATCTTGAAGATGCTCTGCCCGTCGGTGACCAGCTTGACCTCGGACAGGTGCTTGTCCATACCGGCCCGTTCGTTGAGGAACTCCCACGACCGCCGCACCCGCTGCAGCGACATGCCGCCGTCGAGCAGCGACTTCACGACCCGGAGCGCGACCAGGTCACGGAAGGCGTAGAGGCGCGGCACGCCCGGGCGTCCACCGGTTCCCTGGACGGACGGTTGCACCAGCCCGATCTGGTCCCAGTACCTGAGTTGACGGGGCGTGCAGCCGGTGAACTTGCAGGCCTGGTGGGTGGTGAATCCCTCCATCCGGTTGCGTGCCCCCTCGGTCTCGAGTTCGTCTTCGTCGGCGTCGGCACGGATCGCCGAGGGACGGTGGATCACCGGCCGACGACTCGCGCCCAGGGGGAAGGGGTGCTCGTTGTACAACAGCGCCGGGGAAGGCGGCAAGCCTTGAGGTCACGATGGTCGCGGAACCACCCGAACGGGCTAGGCGCCGAGGCAGAGCCTACTCGTCGTCGGTGGAAGCCGGCGGACGGAACCGGGACGCGAGCCGACCGATGATGCCCGTGAACGACCCGCCGTCGGACTGCATCGCCCGGATCTGATCGCGGCCGAGCTGTCCGAGGTAGCGGTAGATCAACAGGGCGGACCCGATCATCGTGACGAACCCGACCGCGGCGATCCAGGGACTCACGACGAACAGCAGCAGGAGCACGCACCCGAGCACGAACGCGATCGCGGCCAAGCGGATGCGGCGGGCGAGATGGGTGTACAGGTCGGTGCGGCCGACCTGCTCGACGAGCTTCGGATCGTCCTCGGCCAGCCGCCGCTCGATCTCGTCGAGGATGCGCTGTTCGTGTTCGCTCAGGGGCATCCGTTCCTCCGGCGGGGCTCCTTCGGTTCGTGCGGGGCTTCCCCCGGTCCCCTCGATTATAGGGAGGCTTCCGGACGTGGGAACCCCAGTTCCTTCAACCCGATGGGTCGCGCCGCGCACGATCGAGGAGCGATGCGGGCATCGCCGCGCCGCGACCGAAGCGGCGTTCGATGCGATCGACCGCTCGTTCCACGTCGCCCCAACGCTCCCCTCGCAGCAGGGCGAGCTGCTCCGCGCCCGCGGCCACCAACCCGCTGGCCTGCACGCCGAGCAGGCGGACCCTGCGGCGGGCGCCCGGGAGCCCGCGGTAGAGCTCGGCGACCGTCTGGTAGAGGTCGGCCCCGACGTCGGTGGCGTCGGTCAGGGTCTTCGAGCGGGTGAGGGTGGTGAACGTGGCGAGCCGCACCTTCATCGTCACCGTGCGTGCCCGGTAGCCGTCGGCGCGGAGCCTGGAAGCGACCCTCCCGCAGAGCGCGAGCAGCTCGCGGAGCAGCGTCTCGTCGTCGTCCAGGTCGTGGTCGAACGTCTCCTCGTGCCCGACGGACTTCGGTGCCTCGTAGGGCACGACGTCACGCACGTCGATGCCGCGGGAGAGCCGCGACAGGTGCCGTGCGTGCTGCTCGCCGAGCAGGCGGGCCAGGATCGGCTCGGGGGTGGCCGCGAGATCGCCGATCGTGCGGACCGCCAGGCGTGAGAGCACCTCGCCGGTCTTCTCTCCCACGCCCCACAATCGCCCGACGGGCAGCGGGCCGAGGAACGCCAGGACGCTGTCGGCCGGCACCACGAGCATGCCGTTGGGCTTGCAGTGGTCGCTCGCGAGTTTCGCGACGAACTTCGTCGGCGCCACCCCCACCGAGCAGGTCACGCCGACCTCGCGCTCGACCTCCGCCCGGATCCGCACCGCGATCTCGCGCGGGGAGCCGAACAGCATCGACGCGCCACCCACGTCGAGGAACGCCTCGTCGAGCGAGATCGGCTCCACGAGCGGGGTGTGCGCGAGCAGCACCTCGCGGAAGCGGTTCGAGTGCGCTCGGTACGCCTCGAAGTCGGGGGGCAGGAACACCCCGTCGGGGCAGAGCCTGCGGGCGCGCACGGTCGGCATCGCCGAGCGCACCCCGAACTCGCGAGCCTCGTACGACGCCGAGCTCACCACGCCTCGGCCCCCGACGCCGCCCACGATCACCGGCTTCCCGGCGAGCGAGGGATCCTTCAGCACCTCGACCGAGGCGTAGAACGCGTCGAGGTCGGCGTGCAGGATCGGCTCGGCCGGGCGTCCGCTCGGGAGTGCCCCAGGGGCATCGTTCATGCCGTCATCATCCCGCGGAGCCGGGACTCGCGTGCCAGAGGGTGCGCGGCCCGGTGCCGGGAGCGGGCGCGCTCGCGATCGCCCCTCGGACCGCCTCGCCGCGGAGCGCCTCGCGCAACCTGCCCTCGCCTCTTGCCCGGTGCAGGTCCGAGAGGTCCCAGACCTCCTCGGCCACCACGCTCACCCCCCCGACCCCGGTGCGGCGGAGCTCGCCGGCGACCGCGAGCGCATACCCATGGAACACCGTCTTCGCGACCTTCGGCTGCACCGACTCGAACACCGTGACCTCGACCGGCCCGGTGGCATCGTCGAGCGTGAGGAAGATGATGCGCTGACCGCTGCGGATCGCCGGGGTCTGCGATGCCACCTTCACCCCGGCGACGACGACGGCCGAGCCCCCTCGTGTGCGGCGAAGGTCCTTCGCCCTCGTCACGCTCAGGTCGGCGAGCAGCGGCTCGAAGAAGCTCACGATGTGCCGGGTGGCGTCGAGTCCCAGCACCTCGAGCTCGGCTCGCACGACCTCGGCGTCGGAGTAGTCCCTGAAGCGATGACCCTCGGCGGGATCGGCCCCCGTCGTGAGGGTGAGCTGGTCGCCTTCCCGTTGGGGCTCGGCGGTCATCGCCGCGTACAGGTGTCGCCGGCGTGAGGGCTCGAGCGCGTCGAACGCCCCGGCGTGCGCGAGCGCCTCGGTCACCGGCCGGCTCACGGTCGTGCGACGCATGAAGTCGCCCACGTCGCGGAACGCTCGGTCGGCGCGTGCCGACAGGATCGAGCGGATCTCGGCGTCGCTGATGCCGTGCACGTCCTGGAGACCGAGTCGGACGCCGAAGGTCGTCGCGCTCGGTCGGTCCGCAGGGTCCGCTCGGTCGGCGTGACTGCCCTCCGGCACCGGCTCCACCACGTACTCCGGTTCGCTCGCGTTCACGTCCAGCGGCAGGATCGGGATGCCGTGGCGACGCGCGTCGTCGAGGATCGAGCGACGGGGATACATGCCCGGGTCGTGGGTGAGCAGGCCGGCGTACAGGTGCGCCGGATAGTGGGACTTCAGCCAGGCGCTCTGGTAGGTGGGCACCGCGAACGCCGCCGCGTGTGCCTTGCAGAACCCGAACGAGGCGAACTGCGTCACCGCGTCCCAGGCTCGTTCGGCCGCGTCGGGGTCGACCCCCCGCGCGGTGGCCCGTTCGAGGAAGTCGGCCCGGAACCCCGGCAGCATCTCCTCGTGATCGAGGTGGCGCCGGATGTGATCGGCGTAGGTCTCGGAGTAGCCGGCGAGCGCCGCGAGGGCGCGGATCACCTGCTCGTGGAAGACGATCACCCCGTAGGTCTCCTGCAGCGGTCCACGCAGGCCGGGGTGGATGTAGGTGGGGAGCTCGAAGGCCGAGCGCCGCCGCAGGTACGGCGTGATCATGTCGGACTTCACCGGCCCGGGCCGGAACAGCGAGATGTCGACGATCAGGTCCTCCCAGCGGTCGGGCTGCAGCTTCTGCAGCAGCTCGCGCTGTCCGGGCGACTCGATCTGGAAGCACCCCAGCGTGTCGGAGGCGCGGATCGTCTCGAACGTGGCGTGGTCGTCGAGCGCGATGCGGTCGAGATCGACCTTCTCCCCGGTCGTTCGCGCGATCTCGTCGAGCGCGTGGCGCATCGACGACAGCATGCGCACCCCGAGGATGTCGAGCTTCAGGTAGCCCAGCAGCTCGACGTCGTCCTTGTCGGCCTGGATCATGCGGTGTCCGTTCGCGCTGCGCTCGAGCGGCACGCGCTCGACGAGGTCGTGGCTCGCGAGCACGATGCCGCACGGGTGCAGCGCGATGTGCCGCGGGAACCCGCCGATCCTCTCGGCGACGCCGATCAGACGTTCCATCTGCTCGAACCGCAGGTTGATGCCCCGGAGCTCCGGCAGGCGGTCGATCGCCTCGCGCAGGTGGCCGGCCGAGATGTGGGGGAACGACGTCGCGACTACGCCGACCTCGACCTCGGGCAGACCGAGCGCCTTGCCGACCTCTCGGATCGCCGAGCGCGCGCGATAGGTGTCGATCATCGCGACGCAGCCAGCGCGCTCGGTGCCGTGGCGGCTGAGGATCATGTCGTAGACGTCCTCGCGCCGGGCCGATTCCACGTCGACGTCGATGTCGGGCAGGTCCTTGCGCATCGGGTTCATGAACCGCTCGAACGACAGGTCGTGACGCAGGGCGTCGACGTCGGAGATGCCGGTCAGATAGCACACGAGCGAGCCTGCCGCGCTGCCCCGGCACGCGGCCCTGATGCCCATCGACTTCACGTCGGCGACGATGTCGGCCACGGTGAGGAAGTACGCCGCGAACCCCATGCGCCGGATCATCGAGAGCTCGTGGTGCAGCCGGTCGCGCAGGCGCTCGTCGACGTGCATCTCGCGCTCGTACACCCCGCGCCAGCACCGCTCGGCGAGCACCGCGTCGGCGCTGCGGCCCTCCGGCGTCGGGAAGTCGGGGAAGTGGACGCGGCCGAGCCCCAGGTCGTAGCGGCACAGGTCGGCGACGGCCAGGGTCGCGTCGCAGAGGTCCGGCCGCTCCGCGAACAGCGTGCGCATCTCGGCGGCGGGCTTCAGCCAGCCCTCGGCGTTGCGGCGGGTGACGTTCGTCTCGGCGAGCGGCACGAGGCGCCGCATGCACTCGAGCACGTCGGCCACGGACGCGTCGGCCGGCTCGAGGTAGCGCACGGGGTTCGTCGCGACGGCGCGCACCCCGACACGCTCGGCGAGCCGCAGCATCCCCCGGACCTCGTCGGTCGAGTCGCGCTCGAGCCGGTGCTCGACGCCGACGAGCAGTCGCTCGCGCCCGAACGCCTCACGGAACGGGGCGAGCAGGCGGGCGCCCTGGTCGACGCGCCCTGCGACCGCCGCGCGCCCCGGGTGCGACCGGGGCCCCGCGATCGCGACGAGCCCGGCCGCGTGCGCGCAGATCTGCGTCGGATCGACCCAGGGGTCGCCGCGGTCGCCCAGCATGTGCGCGTCGGTGATGAGGCGGCAGAGGTTCGCGTAGCCGGTGTCGTCGGTGGCGAGCAGCACGACGTGGGCGTCTCGTGTTCTTCCCCGCCCACCCGGTGGTGCTGCGGCACGCACCGTGAGCGATGCGCCCAGGATCGGCCGCACACCCTCGGCCTCGCACGCCCGCACGAACCGCGCGGCCCCGTAGAGCCCGTCGCGGTCGGTCATGGCCACGGCCGGCGTGCCGCGCGAGCCGGCTGTCGCTCGGCCGATGGCCGCCGCCCGGGAGGCCAGCTGCTCCGGCGTGAACGCGCCCTCCTTCAGGGAGAAGCACGACCGCACGTCGAGATGCACGAACGATGCCATCATGATGTGATGAAGTGATATCGTGATGGCATGATGATCCGAACACAGATCCAGCTCACCAAGGAACAAGCCGAGAAGGCGAAGCGCCTCGCGGCCGAGCGCGGGGTCTCGATGGCCGAGGTGATCCGCGAGCTGATCGACCATGCGCCAGAACAAGAGGATCGGGCTGCGCGGTTCGCCCGAGCCCTCGCAGCAGCGGGGCTCGGACGCGACGTCGAGGGGAAGACCGATGTCAGCGTGAACCACGACAAGTACCTGGCTGACATCTACGAAGAGGACCTTCGGAAGAGGTGACGACGTTCGTCGATACGTCGGCGTTCTTCGCCTTCCTCGACGGCGATGATCCTGCCAACGACCGAGCATCCCGCTGGCTCGATGGGGTCGCGACCCGCCGGGACGAACGCCTGCTCACCCATAGTTACGTCGTGACGGAGTCCATCGCGCTGATCCACCGACGGCTGGGCACCGACCTGGTTCGCACGTTCATCGACGATGTGCTTCCGGTCTGTGAGGTCCGGTTCGTCGACGCGGACCTGCACGACAAGGCGATCACCGCGTTCCTCGCCGGTCTGGGTCGAAGGGTCTCCTTCGTCGATCGCGCGAGCTTCGAGCTGATGCGCGAGGAACGGATCGACCGGGCGTTCGCGTTCGACCCCGACTTCGGTCGGGAAGGCTTCGAGACCGTGCCCTAGCCCGGCACGGCCACGGGCACTGGATCGCGCACAGCGGCCGCGACGGTCATCACCATCGCGGTGGGCACGAAGAAGAGCCCGACCGAGAAGATCCCGACGAGGCAGCACGCCCATAGCAGCACGGCCGCGACGACCCTGGCGGCGCGTCGACGCCGCATCATCGGAAGCAGCGACACCAGCACGGGGACCGAGACGACCACGAGGACCCAAGCACCGTCGACCTCGAAGATGCTCTGCCCCACGCAGCGCTCCTGCCCGCCGGGCATGGACACCCCGCACGCTCGCCCGAGGGGGGCGAACGCCGCGACGCCCGCCCCGAGGACCGCT
>DASZOO010000251.1:0-8787 GCA_035550775.1 Actinomycetota bacterium
GCCCGAGGGGGTGTCCGTGGTGGCCGGCTTCCACACGATCGGTGCGCACGCGCTCTCCGCTCTCGATCGCGACGTCGAGTCCGACGCCCTGCTGTGCTCCGACGACGAAGACGCGAAGCGCCTGGTGGGCGAGCTGATCGACTCCGTGCCGGGCATGCGCTGGGTCGATGCCGGCCCGCTGTCGAACGCCCGCGTCACCGAGCCGTTGACCGCGATGATCATCACGGTCAACCGCCGGTACAAGGTGCGCGACGGCGGGTTCCGCATCACGGGGCGCGACTCGTGGGGCGTTCCCGACTCGTGAGCTGCCCCGGCCGGCTGGTCGCGATCGACGACACCTCGCTGTGGGTGGTCGAGCGAGGGCCCGACGACGGGGTCCCGCTGCTCGCGCTGCACGGCGGGCCGGGGCTCGACCACCATGAGTTCGCGGACTACCTCGACCCGCTCACCGAGCGCGGTGTCCAGCTCGTGCTCGTCGATCTGCGAGCGTGCGGGCGGTCGGAGCGGCCGTCGCCGCAGACGTGGACGATCGAGCGCCATGCGCACGACGTGGTCATGCTCGCGCGGGCGATGCAGCTCGGCCGGTGGGCGGTGTTGGGGCATTCCTACGGAGGGTTCGTCGCCCTGCAGCAGGCGGTCGATTTCCCCGGCATGGCCGCGGCCACGATCGTCAGCAGCGGCGTGCCGTCGATGCGTTTCCTCGAGCAGGTCGATGAGCACCTGCGCACGTTCGATCCGCCCGAACTGCGCGAGCAGGTCATGGCGTCGTGGGCCCGGGAGCCCGAGGTGTCGACCGCCGAGGAGTTCGAGGACCTGATGCGCGACCAGTGGCCGTTCCACTTCGCGTTCCCGTACGACTCGCGGATCGAGGAGTACCGGCTTCGGACCCGCGACACGGTCTACGCCCCCGACGTGCTGCGGCACTTCGCCGTGGGAACGGCCGGGGCGATCGAGGTGGAGGATCGCCTCGAGGAAGTCTCGGCGCCGACCCTCGTGCTCGCCGGCAGGCACGACCGCACGTGTCCGCCCGAGGCCGCCGAGGCGATCGCGGCCGGCATCGACGACGCGCAGCTGCTGATCTTGGAGGCGAGCGGGCACATGACGTTCGTCGAGGAGCCGGAGGTGTACATCGAAGCGGTGTCGCGGTTCCTGGGCTGGGACGGCCAGGCGCCCGAGGTCTAGTCGATCACCGCGAGCACCTGACCGGTCTCGACGACCTGGCCGGCGCGGATCGGGAGGTCGGTGACCTCGCCGTCGCGGGTGGCGGCGATGTGGTTCTCCATCTTCATCGCCTCGAGGATGCAGATCACCTCACCCGCCCTGATGTCCTGGCCCTTCTCGACCAGCACCTTCACGATCGTGCCCTGCATCTCGGCGCGCACCTCGCCGTGCACGTGCTCCTGGTGCGCCGCGGCGTGCGCCTCGGGCGGCTTGGGCGCCACGTCGCGGCGCTCGTCGAACACGCGCACACCCACCCGGCGCCCGTCGACCTCCACCAGGAGGTCGGCCGGCCGGCCCTCCCGGACCGACGGGCCGGACGGCCCGAGCTCGCCCTGGGCGGGCAGGTGCGCCTCGGCGAGCGCCCGCTCGGCCCACGTGGTCGAGTGGTGTCCGGTTCGGAACTCCTTGGACTCCAGGATCCATCGGTGGGCGGGGATCGTGGTCGGCACGCCTTCCACGACGTATTCGTCGAGCGCGCGGAGCATGCGCCGGCGCGCCTGCTCGCGGTCGCTGCCCGCGACGACGAGCTTCGCGAACATCGAGTCGTAGTCGCCGGGCACCTCGCGCCCCTGACCGAACCCGGCGTCGACCCGCACGAACGGGCCGGCGGGCTCGACGTAGCGCGAGATGCGGCCGGGCCCCGGCATGAAGTTGCGCCCCGGGTCCTCGGCGTTGATGCGGCACTCGATCGACGCGCCCCGCGGTTCGGGGGTGAGCCCCGCGATCGACTCGCCCATCGCGACGCCGATCTGCAGGGCCACGATGTCGAGGCCGGTGACCATCTCGGTGACCGTGTGCTCGACCTGCAAGCGGGTGTTCATCTCCAGGAAGAAGAAGTCGCCGTCCTCGTCGACGATGCACTCGATCGTGCCGGCGTTGACGTAGCCGGTCTCACGCGCGAGGGCGACCGCCGCGTCGGCGAAGCGCTCGCGCATCGCGTCGTCGATCGCGGTCGACGGCGTCTCCTCGATCAGCTTCTGGTAGCGGCGCTGCACCGTGCAGTCGCGCTCGCCGAGGAACACCACGTTGCCGTGCGTGTCGGCGACGATCTGGGCCTCGACGTGATGGCCCCGGTCGACGTAGCGCTCGAGGAAGACCTCGGGGCGCCCGAAGTAGGACTGCGCCTCGCGGGCGCCGCGCTTGAGGGCCTCCTCGAGGTGGCCGGCGTCGCGCACGATGTGCATGCCCTTGCCGCCGCCACCGTACGACGCCTTCACGAGCAGCGGGAACCCGATGCGCTCGGCCTGCTTCCTCGCTTGCTTCGCGTCGACGGGCTCGGGTGTGCCGGGCACCATCGGCATGCCGCTCGCGTCGGCGACCAGCCGGGCGGCGGCCTTGTCGCCCATCGTCTCGATCGCCTGAGGGGAGGGCCCGATGAACGTGAGCCCCGCCTCGCCGACCGCCTCGGCGAACGCGGCGCGCTCGGCGAGGAAGCCGTAACCGGGGTGGATCATCGTCGCGCGCGATCGCCTGGCCGCGTCGAGGACGGCCTCGATCGACAGGTACGAGGCCGAGGCCTGGGCGGGCCCGATGCGGAACGCCTGATCGGCCATCTCCACGTGCAGCGCGTCGCGGTCGACGTCGGAGTAGACGGCCACGCTCGGGATGCCCATCTCGCGGCACGTGCGCATGATGCGCACGGCGATCTCCCCGCGATTGGCTATCAGCACCCTGGGTTTCACGAGCGTCTCACTGGCCGGCCCACTGGCTCGCGATACTCTCCGGACTCCCGATGGGAGTCAATCAACTCGAACGCGCCCTGGTCCTCGCCGGACTCTCGGCGCCCGTGCACTGGCGGGAGGTTACCGGGTCGACGAACGAGCTCGCGGTCGCGCTCGCCCAGGCGGGGGCGCCGGAATGGACGCTCGTGGGGGCCGGCCACCAGACGGCCGGACGCGGTCGGCGCGGGCGGTCGTGGCAGGACCGTCCCGGCAGAGCCCTGATGACCTCGGTCGTGCTGCGGCCCTCGCTGCCCGCCGATGCGCTCGGCCTGCTCACCCTGCTCGCGGGCGCGGCGTGGGCCGAGGCCGCGCGGGAGATCACGGGCCGCGAGGTCCGGTGTAAGTGGCCGAACGACCTCGTGACCGGCGAGGGGAAGGTCGGGGGCGTGCTCGCGGAGTCGTCGGTGGGCGGCGACGAGGTGCGATGGGTCGTGATCGGGTCGGGTGTCAACCTCGCCGCTCCGGAGGTCGAGGGCGCGGCCGGGCTCGGTGACGTCGACGAGGCGTCCCTGCTCGGTGGGTTCCTGTCGAGGTTCCGCTCGGCGTACGAGTCGGTCCCGAACGAGCTCGCATCCGAGGTCGTGGCGAGATGGTCGGCCGTCTCCTCGACCCTCGGGCGGATGGTCGCCGCCATCGCGACCGACGGCACGCGCCGAGAGGGGGAGGCCGTCGCGGTCGACCGGTCCGGCCGCCTCGTGATCGAGACGAGCGAGGGCAGGGTGATCGTGGCGTCCGACGAGGTCGAGCACCTGCGCTGACCATCGGCTGATTGCCGCCCCCGGCGGGCTTGGGTACCGTTCGCGCATGTTCCCTCGCAAGCTGCTGATCCCGGGCGAGGAGGTCGTGCTCGAGCTCCGGCCGCATCCGGTGGCGCTGGCCCTGCCGGCGATCGTGCTGGTCGTCGGCACGGCGGTGGCATCCTGGATCACGACGAAGGTCGACGGCGTCATGGTCTGGGTCGTGTGGGCGGCCTGGCTGGCGATGGTGCTCGGCTACGTGCTTCCGAAGTTCGTCGCGTGGTTCACCTCGATCTTCGTGGTCTCGAGCGACCGGGTGATCAGCCGGGAAGGCTTCATCGCGAAGCGATCGATGGAGATCCCGCTCGAGCAGGTCAACGACGTGCGGTTCGAGCAGGGCATCTTCGACCGCATCGTCGGCGCGGGCACGCTGCTGATCCAGTCGGCGAGCACGGCCGGCACGAACTCGTTCGACCACATCCGCCACCCCGAGGACGTGCAGCGGACGATCTTCCATCAGGGGGAGCTGAACCAGCGTCGCGCGCTGCACCGTGGAGCGCCGCCCTCCGCCGCCGACGCGCCGACCCGCCCCGACGGACCCGCCTCGCCGCCCGCGTCTCCTTCGGTCACGACCGAGCTCGAGCGCCTGGCCGATCTCCACGCCCGGGGCGTGCTCAACGACGAGGAGTTCGAGGCCCAGAAGGCCCGCATCCTCGGTCAGGGCTGACGCGGGTCAACGCTCGATCGACCCGTCGCCGAGCGCCGGGGCCTCCAGCACGAGCACGGTGTCACCCTCGCGGAGCAGCAGGTCGGAAGGCGGGTTCGTGAGCACGGCTCCATCGGCACGTCGCACCGCCAACACCGGTCCACCCGCGTCGGCCACCGTGCGACCGTCGAGCACGGAACCGTGCCCGACCGCTCGCTCCTCGACCGCGAGCGCCGGGCCCGCGTCCTCCTCGCCGAGCACGTCGACCAACTCGGGAACCATCGCCATCTTCGCCATGTGCTGGCCGCTCGTGACGAACGGCGACACCACGCGGTTCGCCCCCGCCCGCTCGAGCCGCTCGGGGGAGCCGGGTTCGGATGCCCGCGCGACGATCTGCAGGTCGGGCCGGATCGATCGTGCGATCAGGGTGATGTAGACGTTCGTGGCATCGGAGTCGACCGCGCACACGAGTGACCGCGCCCGGTCGACCCCCGCGCGCTTGAGCACCGCCTCGCTCGAGGGGTCGTCGAGCAGGAACGGCACCCCATCCTCCTCCATGCGTTCGCGCAGGTCTTCCTTCGGATCGACCACCACGAACGGCCGGCCGTTCGAGCGGAGCTCCCGAGCGACCGCGCGCCCGACGCGGCCGTAGGCGCAGATGATCGTGTGGTCTCGGAGCCGTTCGATGTCGCGGTCCATTCGTCTCCTCCTGCTGCGCACGCCGAGCTGGCTCTCGGCCACCATCTGGGCGATGAGCGCCACCGATACCAGGGCCAGGCCGACCCCCATCACGAGCAACACGATCGTGAACACCCGTCCGCCCGGATCGAGGGGCCGAACCTCCTTGAAGCCCACCGTCGTCAGGGTGATCACCGTCATGTAGACCGCATCGAGGAACGACCAATCCTCGAGCGTCCAGTAGCCGACGACCCCGAAGACGAACACGGCCACGAGCGCGGCGAACGTGGAGCGGATGCGCCGGGAGAGCTGCCGGTCCTCTCGCGAACCCTTCACGAGCGGAGGCTACCCCGCACGTCCCGAGCAGGGGCAGGCCATCGGACCGTGGTGACGGGGGTACCGAGGCCGTGCGACCATCGCGGCGATGATCGGTGAGATCGACCACGTCTACTACTGGGTGCGCGACATGGACGCCGCGGTCACGTTCTACCGCGACGTGCTGGGGCTGGCGCTCGTGCGACGCGACGGCGACGAGTGGGCGGAGTTCGAGGCCGGGCCCGTTCGACTCGCCTTGCACGGCAGCGCGGAGCAGACCTCCGGCGGCGGCACCGTGGTCTTCCGCGTGCACGATCTCGACGAGGCTCGGATCGTGCTGCGCGGCCGCGGAGGCGTGCTCGACGAGCAGGTCGGGGAGGTCGAGGGATTCGCGCGGTTCGCGACCGTGCGCGACCCCGATGGGAACCCGGTGCAGCTGATCGAGTACCTGGCATGACCACGGAGCGGGCGCGATCGCGCCCCGCGGGCGAGGCGCCGCCGGTCGATACCTGCCAGCGGTGCGGCCGTCCCGTGCCGCACCACGCCAACTTCTGCCCCAACTGCGGGGCCCCGATCTCGGTGCCGGCCGCGTCCGAGCGCCGGGTGGTCACGGTGGTCTTCGCCGATCTGGCGGGTTCGACCGAGCTGGCGGCGAGGCTCGATCCTGAGCGCTTCCGCGACGTGCTCGCCGCCTTCCACGGCATGGTGACCGACGAGATCACGGCGCTCGGCGGCCGGACCGAGGGGTTCATCGGCGACGCGGTGCTCGGCGTGTTCGGCGTGCCGGTGCTGCACGACGACGACGCCGAGCGAGGCGTGCGCGCCGGGCTCGCGATCGTGGAGCGTGCGAGCCGCATCGGCGCCCGCCTCGAGCTGCCCGTGCCGGTGGGGGTGCGGGTGGGCGTGAACACCGGCCAGGTCGCGGTCGGCACGGCGACCGACCGCAGCATCGTGATCGGCGTCGAGGTCAACATCGGCGCCCGACTGCAGCAAGCCGCCCGGCCCGGCGACGTGCTCGTCGGCGAGCGGACGCACCTGCTCGTGGGCGATGCGATCGAGTTCGGCGAACGCCGCCTGATCGAGGCCAAGGGCTTCGACGACGCGATGGCGGCGTGGCCGGCGCTCGACGTCGTCGGCCCGCAGACCCGCCGGACGATCTCGCTCGTGAACCGCCGCCGCGAGCTGGCGTTGCTCGAGGACACGTTCGAGCGGGTGCGCGTTCGCGAACGTGCGCACCTGGTCACGCTGCTCGGCGAACCGGGCATCGGCAAGTCCCGCGTCGTCGAGGAGTTCCTCGCCGGGCTGCCCGACGGGGTGCGCGTGCTCGCCGGCCGCTCGAGCGTGTTCGAGGAGGAGGTCACGTTCTGGCCGCTCGCCCAGATGGTCTACCGGGAGATCGGCGCCGACCGCTGGGCTCCCACCGAGGAGGTGCACGATCGGGTTCGCGCGTTCGTGCAGGAGTGGGTGGAGCCCGGCGAGGTCGACGAGGCAGCTCGCCGGCTCGCGATGGCGCTCGGCATCGACACCGACCGTGAGGAGCAGCGCTACCACGAGGCGGAGGTGCGTCGCGGCCTGTTGAGCGTGCTCACGGGCCTCGCCTCACAGGGCCCGGTCGTGCTGGTCTTCGAGGACCTGCAGGAGTCGGACCCCGTGTTGCTCGACCTCATCGAGCAACTCGTGAAGGAAGCCCGCAAGGTCCCGCTGATGGTGCTCTGCGTCGCGCGGTGGGAGTTCCTGGAACGGCGCCCGACCTGGGCGGGCGGCATCGCCGACAACGTGACGCTGTGGGTCGAGCCGCTCACGCCCGGCCACGCCGCGGAGCTCGCGATGGAGGCGGGCGGTCTGCGACAGGAGGATGCCGAGCGCGTCGCGCAACACGCGGGGGGCAACCCGTTCTTCATCGTGGAGATCGTCGGCATGCTCCGGCGCGAGGAACGCGACCTGCCCCCCTGGGGACCGGGCGCGAGCGGACGGCTGTTGCCGCCGACCGTGCAGGCGGTGATCGCGACCCGCATCGACCAGCTCAGTCCGCATGCCCGCCAGCTGGTGCTGCGGGCGTCGGTCTTCCCGCAGGGTCGCTTCGATCTGGGGGAGCTGTCGCTGCTGGCCGAGCCGCGCACGGAGCTGCTCGAGGAGGCCGAGGCCGACGAGCTCCTCGTGCGGGACGACGAGCGTCCGGGCGTGTGGCGGTTCGGGTCCGACGTGCTGCGCGACGTGGCCTACGACTCCCTCGCCAAGCGCGAGCGGCAGCGGCTGCATCTCCGTGTGGCCAACAAGCTCTCGGAGAGCGATCGCTACCCGCGCACGGTGGCTTTCCACCTCGAGCAGGCGGGGCAGGCGGCGCTCGACCTGAATCCGGGCGACCGCACGCTCGCCGAACGGGCGGTCGACGCGCTGGCGCATGCCGGCGACATCGCCCGGCGTCGCATCGAGTCGCGGTCGGCGGCCGACCTGTACGAGCGGGCACTGGTCATGGCCGGGTCCGACGAGCGGTGGGGCGAGCGGGAAGCCCGCATCCTCGGCCTGCTCGGGGAGGCCCGTTACTGGCTCGGCGAGTTCGACGACGCCGAGTCCGCGTTGCACCGGGCCATCGCTCTCGGCGGCGACGCGAGCGACCGGGTGCTGGCACACGCGTCCAGGTTCCTGGCGGACATCACGCTCACGATCCACGGTGACGGCGAGCTCGCGTCGGCGCTGTTCGAGCGCTCCCTGCAGGCGGCCCGGAGGCTGGGCGAGCCACACGTGCTCGCCCGCACCCTGCTCATGGCCGGATGGGTGCCGTTCTGGGCCAACGACCTGGTCCGCGCCGAAGCGATGTTCCGGGAGGCGTTGGACGCCGCACGCTCGATCGACGGCGGCGACCCGTGGGCCGAGTCGCGGGCCCTCGTCGGCATCGCGAACGTGATCTCGCCCGCCGGCGACGAGGAGGAGGCGCTCGCGGTCGGTCTCGAGGCGCTGGCGATCGGCGAGGATGCCGCGCAGCCGTTCACGGCGGCCGTCGCGCACGAGACCGTCGCAGCGTCGCTGCGCCGCCTGATGCGGCTGGAGGAAGGCCTCGAGCACGGCGACGCAGCGATCCGAACGTTCCGGGAGCTGGGCGCGCGATGGGAGCTGGCGAGCGCGCTGGGCGACCGGGGCTCGATCCACCGCATGGCCGGCCGGCTCGAGGATGCCGAGAGCGATGTGCGGGAGGCGTTCGTGCTCTGCCGCGACCTGCGCGAGCGCGCGCTCGTGACGTGGACCGCCGCCGAGCTCGCGCGCATCCTCGCGGCCCGCGGTGACCCAGCGTCCGCCCGCCAGGTGCTCTCGGACCCGTCGGCCCGTCTCGCCGACAGCGAACCGGGCTCGTCGACGGCGCTCCTGGCGGCCGAGAGCGTGGTGGCCCTCGCCGAGGATGACGAGGCGACCG
>DASZOO010000252.1:0-8215 GCA_035550775.1 Actinomycetota bacterium
GGCCACCTCCCCCGCGTCCATCGCCCGCGCCGGCGGCACCGGGTTGCACACGAGCACGGTGGAACCGGTCCCCAACCGCAGCGACGCGCCCAGCATCGCCGCCGCCTCGACCGCCGTGTCGGCGCGGTGCTCCAGCGCGACGGGGGCCTCGCTCGCGAGGAAGAACGGCAGCCGGTCGACCCCGTAGCCGACGATCGCGACGCCGAGCTCCTCGAGCTTCTCCATGGTCGCGGCCGGGTCGATGATCGACTTCGGCCCCGAGCAGACGAGCAGACCGGGGGTGCGCGCGAGCTCGAGCAGATCGGCGCTGACGTCCGGGTGCCGGCCGGGGTGCACCCCGCCGATGCCGCCGGTCGCCCCGACACGCACGCCGGCCGCGTGAGCCGCCCAGACGGTGGCACTCACCGTCGTGGCACCGAGCGCTCTCGACGCCACCGCCACGGGGACGTCGCGCCGGGCCACCTTCGTGGCCGACCCCGGTTCGCAGAACCTGGCGAGCTCGTCCTCGTCGAGCCCCACGACGACGCGTCCGTCGACGGTGCCGATCCAGGCCGGCACGGCACCGGCATCGCGGATCGCCCCGCTCATGCGACGGACGCACTCCTCGTTCTGCGGCGACGGGAGGCCCTGGCCGATCACGCTGGTCTCGAGCGCCACCGCCCCGAGGCCGTCGGCCAACGCGGAGCGGACCTCGTCGGCGACCGCCAGCTCGTCATCCACGCGGAACGCCCCGGTCGGGCCACGCTTGCTCGCTCGCCGCGACGAGGGCCCCGGCTCGACACGCTCGCGCGAGCGACTCGTCGGGAGCGGCGCCGCATGCGAGCATCGCCAGCAGCACGCCGTCGAAGGCGTCGCCGGCACCCGTCGGGTCGATCTCCTCGACCGGCTCGGCCGGCGAGACGATGACCTCACCGTCGATGCAGAGCGCGGCGCCTCGCCGACCCATCTTCACCGCCGCCAGCCGGAACCGCTCGCCGAGCGACACCGCCGCCTCGGCGCCGGTGAGGCCCGTCAGCGACCGGGCCTCACGCTCGTTGGCCACCACGACCGTCGCCGCCGCCGTGGCGTCGAGGAAGCGCTCCGAGCCGAAGGCCTCGACCAACGGCCACGAGGCCGCTTCCACGGCCAACAGGTTCGTGGTCGCCCGGGTCAGAGCGGCGATCGCGGCCTCGTGCCCGGGTTCCTGCAGCAGCAGGTAGCCGGAGACCAGCACCGCTCCGGCCTCGATCGCCGCTGGAAGATCGTCCGGCGCGAGACGGGCGTTGGCGCCCCGGTCCGCGACCATCGACCGTTCCCCCGGCTCGTGCACGACGAGCATCGTGCCCGTGGGCGCTTCGGGGTCGACCGTGAGGGCCGCGTCCACGCCGCGCTCCTGCAGCGCAGCGCGCACCGTGCGCCCCTGCAGATCGTCGCCGATCCTGCCGAGCACGCGCGTGGTGGCGCCCGCCCACGCTCCCCAGACGGCCGCGTTGGCCGACGTCCCGCCCGGCTGCAGCAGCACGCGGCCGTGCACGTCGCCGCCGCGCTTGAGCGCCTCGGAGTCCACCCGGATGTCGAGCATCACGTCGCCCACGCAAACGAGGTCCACGGCGCTCACCCTAGCGGCGCCGTGAACGTGCCACCGACCCGGGTCAGGACGCGGGCTCGACCGGTTCGGCGGGCAGCGCGCGCGGGGCGATGCGAGGGAGCTGTGAGCCCCCGGTGACGAGCGCCACCTCATCCGGGGACGCACCGGTGACGAGCGCCGCCCTGCGGCGGCGGGCGACCCCCTTCTCGCGCCGGAACTTCTTCCAGTCGCTCGACCTGATGCTGAACATCACGTCGATCACGATCTGCAGCACGCCGTACGCCGCGAGCGCGGCGGCGGCCCACCAGGGGGCGCCCGAGACCGGCCAGAAGGCGAGCGCGACGAACGGCGCGAGCTTCGTGGCGATCGCTCCGCTCGCGTGCATCCAGGCCCGGGAATCGGGATCGGCCCGCAGGTACGTGCCGTAGTCCGACTTCAAGCTCGGCCTGGGCGGCGCCGGGCCCCCGAGGAAATAGTCGGTCCACCCGATGCCCACCAGGACGCCCACGAGCCAGTGGGTGGGCGAGTGCACGCAGAGGGACCAGATCAGCCCGGCCGCGACCAGGGCGAGCCCCTTCCACAGGGGGCTCTGCCAGAGGTAGGCCGCCACGACGGCCAGCGCCCCCGTGACGGTGCCGGCCGACAGCAGGGCGTTGCCGACCCAGACGGGCACGCGCAGGCGCACGCGCGAGCGGAACGCGGCCGTGTCGATGCGCCCGATCTGCGCGGCGTGCTCGTCGACCAACGCGCGGTCGAGTTTGACGGTCGAGACGATCGCCCAGAGCCCGAGCGCTCGCAGATCGGTGTTCCCGGCGGCCACGGCGGCTTCGATGCGGTCGAGATCGGCCCCGATCTCATCTCGTTCCTTCGGTGACGGAGTTGCCCGAACCTCCACGATCCGGCCCCCTTCCGGCTATACGATTCGCGCGGCGCCACATGACGCTCGGCGCGGCGTTCCTGCGGAGAACGCTTCCCCGATCATGCAGGAGGACACCACGTCCAGGAGTATCGCGCAGTCGGCGCCCACGAGCGCCCGGCCGGGTCATGCGCTCGTCACGCTCGACGGGCGATACGCCGTCGTCGAGCGAATCGCCTCGGGCGGTATGGGCGAGGTGTTCCGTGCCCGCGACACGGTGCTGGCCCGTGACGTCGCGATCAAGGTGCTGCACCGGTCGCTCGCGGGTGACCAGGCCTTCGTCGACCGGTTCCGCACCGAGGCACGCGCCGCGGCCGGCCTGTCGCACAGCAACATCGTGGCCGTCTTCGACTGGGGCTCCGTCGACGGCATCTACTACATGGTCATGGAGTACGTGCGCGGCCAGGGCCTGCGGGCCCTGCTGAACCGCGAGGGTCGCCTCGAGGCCGCACAGACCGCGGAGATCGTGCGTCAGACGCTGCTCGCGCTCGAGCACGCGCACGGTCAGGGCATCGTGCACCGCGACATCAAGCCGGAGAACGTCCTGGTCACGACCGATGGGCTCGTGAAGGTGGCGGACTTCGGGCTCGCGCGAGCCTACGCCGACGGCCGGCAGACGCAGGCCGGGACCGTGACGGGCACCGTGCAGTACCTCGCGCCGGAGCAGATCCGAGGTGAGCCGGCCGACCCGCGCAGCGACCTGTACTCGCTCGGCATCGTGAGCTACGAGCTCCTCACCGGGAAGCTGCCGTTCACGGGCGAGACCGCGATGTCGATCGCCTACAAGCACCTGTCCGGGCGGGTGCCGATGCCCAGCGTGACCGTGCCCTCGATCCCGTCCGAGCTCGACGGCTTCGTCGCCAGTGCGACCGACCGCGATCGGGAGATGCGGCCGGAGTCGGCGCGGGCGATGCGTCGCGACCTGGAGGCGATCGCGCCCTCCTTGCCGCCCGCCCGGAGCCTCACGTCGATCGTCGACGACGCACCGGCGGTGGCTCCGCTGCCGGCCGACGGCACGACGACCGACGTGGTCGTGCTGGGCGACGCCGCCGAGGTGGACGAGCTCGGCACCACCACCGCCACCATCGCCCGCGTCGAACGAGGCACTCGACGCCGGTGGCGGCGGGGGCTGGCCGTCGGCGCCCTCGTCGTGGCCCTGATCGCCACGGCATGGGGCATCTGGACGTACGTGATCCCGCACAGCGCCGACGTGCCGGCGCTGACCGGCACCCCGGTCGAGGTGGCGCGGGAACGTCTCTCCGGCCTCGGGTTCGCCGTCCGCATCGACGAGGGGCGGCATTCCGACCGGATCGCCGCGGGCGAGGTGCTGCGCATCCAGCCCGAACCCGGCACGTCGCTCCGGCTGGGCGAGACGGTCACGGTCGTGCCCTCGCTCGGCCCTCCCCCGGTCGAGGCGCCCGCGGTCGACGGCATGACCCTGCGGAAGGCGACGACGCGGCTCGAGCGGGTCGGACTCGACGCCTCGGTGGTCGAGCGCCGGTTCCACGACGAGATCCCCGAGGGGAGCGTGATCGAGCAGGTGCAGACGGGCATGGTGCCGGCCGCGAGCACCGTCGAGCTGATCCTGAGCAAGGGACACGCGCCGGTGGCGATCCCGAAGGTCGCGGGACTGACCGAGTCCGAAGCGACCGAAGCGCTCCGAGCCGAAGGCTTCTCCGTGAAGACCGAGACCGACTTCTCGGGCGGGGTGGAACGAGGCTCCGCGATCGGTGTCAGCCCGAAGGCGGGATCCGTGGCGCCCTACGGCTCAACGGTCATCCTGCGGATCTCGCTGGGCCCCGAGCGCTTCCCGCTGCCGAGCTTCATCGGGCTGTCGAGGTCGGCCGCCGAGTCCAGGGCGAGGTCCTACGGGCTCGATGTCTCGTTCTTCGTCGTGCCGAACACGACGGGCTCCCTCGTGATCAGCCAGAGCCCGGCACCCAACGTGACGGTCTCCTACGGCGCCGGCATCACCCTGTTCATCGCGTGAGGCTCGCGACGCAGGGTCAGGGCTCGAGCTCGGCCCTGGGCCCCTCCTGGTAGCTGTATCGCTCCTCGGCGAACGGCTCCGCATGCACGTGGTAGCCGCGGAGCTCCCAGAAGCCGCGCTCGTTCCGGTCGCTGAAGCGCAGGCCCGTCAGCCACTTCGCGCTCTTCCAGGCGTATCGCTTTGGAACCACCAGACGCAGCGGCCAGCCGTGCTCGGGGGTGAGGTCTTCGCCGTGGTTGCGCCACGCGAGCAGCACGTCGTCGTCGCTCATGGCCTCGAGCGAGAGATCCGACGTGTAGCCGTGCGCGCACTCCGCGATCACCCACTTCGCGTCCGGCGTGGGCCCGGCACGCTCCACGATCGTTCGGAACGACACGCCTTCCCACGTGTTGTCGAGGGTGGACCACCCCGTCACGCAGTGCATGTCGGCGTCGACCGTGACCGCGGGCAGCGCTCTCAGCTCCTCGTACGTGAGCCGGAACGGTCGCTCGACCAGGCCAGAGACCTCGAGGTCCCACGTTCGGCCGTCGAAGCTCGGGATCGGCCCATAGTGCAGCACCGGCCAGGTCTTCACGAGCCGCTGGCCCGGCGGGATGCGCGGCGCGATCTCGGGCGGATAGTTCTTCGTGAACAGGCCCATCAACCCTCCTTCGCGACGTCGGGCGCACCGGATGGCCGGGGGCCCGATCGCGCGACCGTCCCCCAGGCATCGAGCACGGCGTCGACGTCGTCGTCGCTCACGTCGACGTGGGTCACCAGGCGCACGTGGCTGCCCGTGTGCGTCGCGCCCACGCCGAGGGCCGCGAGCCGCTCCACCGTGTCGAGCACGCCCAGCCCCACCGCTTCCGTGTCGAAGAGGACCATGTTCGTTGCAACCTGTTCGAGATCGATCGAGCCTGGCAGCCGCTCCTCGATGCCCTCCGCGAGCCGCCGGGCGCGCTCATGGTCCTCGTGCAGGCGATCTGGGCCTCGTTGCAGGGCGACGATGCCGGCCGCCGCGGTGATGCCCGCCTGCCGCCAGGCCCCGCCGAACAGGATCCAGAGCCGGCGGGCCTCGGGCATCAGTTCGGCCGGCCCGCACAGCAGCGAGCCGATCGGTGCGCCGAGGCCTTTCGAGACGCAGAACATCACGGTGTCCGCCTCGGCGGCGAACACAGCGGCATCGACCCCCGCGGCCGCCGCGGCGTTGAAGAGCCGGGCGCCGTCGAGGTGCACGGCGACCCCGGCGTCCTCGGCCACCTTCCGCACCGCTCGCATCTCCTCGATGGGCATCACACGGCCGCCCGTTCCACCCAGCGTGTTCTCGACCGAGAGCAGGTCCACGACCTCGACGTCGTAGTAGGTGTCGGGCTCGAGCAGCGCGCGGGCCTGATCGGCGTCGATCCACCCTCGGGGACCCGGATCGATCGTGCGGAACGCGATGCCCGACACGGTGGCGGCCGTCATGACCTCGGTGCCCGCGACGTGGGAGAAGGCGGAACTGGCCACGAGATGCCCACGGGTCCGCACGTGCAGCGCCAGCGCGATCTGGTTGGCCATCGTGCCGGTCGGCACGTAGATCGCGGCCTCCTTGCCGAGCCGCTCGGCAGCGAGGTCCTGCAGGCGGTTCACGGTCGGGTCGTCGCCGTACCATGCGTCGCCGACCTCGGCCTCGGCCATGGCCGTGCGCATCGCCGCGGACGGGGTGGTGACGGTGTCCGAGCGCAGATCGATCCGGAACCGGCCCATGACGAGCAGTCTATCGGCGCCACGTGCGCCGGGAGCAGGCCGGTCAATACAGGAACATCGGCTTGCCGTCGACGTGCATGATCTTCGGCCGGTAGTTCTCCCGGTCGTAGAGCGCGTCGACGTCGACGCGCTTCACCCCCTGGCCCAAAACCGTCAGCGGCACGTTCACGTAGGTGCCGTTGCGCATCGCCACGAGGCGGCCGGCCACGCCCTCGATGGCGAGGTCGGCCGCCATCACCGCGTAGTTGATCGCGACCATCAGGTCGAGCGAGTCGGGCGACCCCGAGCGCATCAGGTAGCCGAGCTGCTGGTAGATCATGTCGGAACCGGTCCGCTCCTTCAGCAGCGCGCTCGTGAGCTGCCCGATGCCTCCCAGCTTGCGATGGCCGTAGGCGTCCTCGTCGCCCCCCAGCACCATCTCGCCGCCCGCGAGCGTCGCGCCTTCGGAGATCGTCATCATCGCGTAGTTGCTCGGGTTCGCCGCCTTGTCGAGCAGCAGCTGCTCGCCGAGTCGATCCACGTCGAACGGCACCTCGGAGATGATCGCGCGCTCCACGCCCGACAGGTAGGCCGACACGAGCGACGTCTCCCCGCTGTAGCGGCCGAAGACCTCCACGACCGCGAGCCGCTCGTGCGACCCCGCGCTCGTGCGCAGCTGGTGCACGAAGTTCACCGTGCGCGTCACCGCCGTCGAGAACCCGATGCAGTAATCGGTGCCGTGCACGTCGTTGTCCATCGTCTTGGGGATCGCGACGACCGGGACCCCTTCCTCGTGCAGGCGCAGCCCGAACGACAGGGTGTCGTCGCCACCGATCGGGATGAGGGCGTCGAGACCGAGCGCATCGATCACGCGGAGCGCGTGGGCCGTGTGGTCGCGCGGGCCGTCGTCGGTGCGCCCCTGGGCCAGGAACGCGGGCTCGTCGGCCGCTCGCACCTTGGCCGGGTTCGTCCGTGACGTGTGCAGGAACGTGCCGCCCGTGCGATCGATCGTGCGCACGACGCCGGGGTCGAGCGGCAAGGCGTTGGCCGCGATGCTCTCGTCGTCGTCGGGGTCGGTGTCGAGCAGGCCCCCCCACCCCCGGCGGATGCCGAGGACCTCGTGTCCTTCGGCCACGACGCGCATGACGGCGGCCTTGATCGAGGCGTTCAGGCCGGGAACGTCGCCGCCGCCGGTGAGGATGCCGAGCCGCATGGCGCAGAGCCTACGGGAGGTGCGGCGTCGGGACCGGCGACCCCGTCCTCAGTCGCACAGGACCTGCGGGATCTCCCAGAGTTCCTTGGGCACGACCCGCGGCTCCCGGCCGACCTCGGCGATCGGCGTCGTGACGATCTCCTGACCGATGACGCCGACCAGGGACCCCCACCCGCCGTGGACGGCTTCCTCGACCGCGGCGACCCCGAGCCTGGTTGCGAGGACCCGGTCGGAGGCGACGGGCGAGCCTCCCCGCTGCACGTGGCCGAGCACGGTGATGCGCGACTCCACATGGTTGCGTGACGAGAGTTCCTGCGCCACGAGCCCGCCGATGCCGCCGAGCCGCGGCCACCCGTTCTCGTCGAGCGAATAGTCGGGCACCTCCATCGTGCCCGGCTGCGGCGTCGCGCCTTCGGAGACCACCACGATCGAGAACCGCCGGTCCTCGAGCATGTGCTGCTTCACGCGGCGGGCGACCCGCCCGATGTCGAACGGGTGCTCCGGCAGCAGGATCACGTCGGCGGCGCCCGCGATCCCGGCCTCGAGGCCGATCCAGCCGGCGCTGCGGCCCATGACCTCGCAGACCATCACCCGTCGGTGGCTCTCGGCCGTGCTGTAGAGCCGGTCGATCAGGTCGGCGGCGACCTGCACGGCGGTCTGGAACCCGATGCTGCGGTCGGTGCCGCCGATGTCGTTGTCGATCGTCTTCGGCACCCCGACGATCGGCACGTCCGGCATCTCCGCACAGGCCCCCATCGTGCCCTCGCCTCCGATCACGATGAACCCGTCGAGCTGATGCACGTCGAGCGCCTCTCGCACACG
>DASZOO010000253.1:0-5015 GCA_035550775.1 Actinomycetota bacterium
TGAGGCGAGCGGCCGGTCCCCTCCTCCTATGAGGAGGGCCGTCGTGCGCCCCTCATCGCTTCGGCTGCCACAGCGCGACCTCGCCGACGGCAGGCACGAGGAGGATGCTGCGCCACCCGACCGGGCCCTCCCGCGGCGACAGCTGCACCGACGCGCCGAGCATGCGCGCCTGCCTCGTGGCACCAGCGATGTCGTCGACCTCGACGTAGGGCAGCCAGAGCGGCCGCTCCGTGTCACGCTGAGCGACGCCTCCTTCGATGCGATCGCTCAGGTCGAGGGCCAGGTACGAGCGGATCCCGACCCGGATCGTCTCGGTGCGCCAGCCGAACAACCCCGTGAGGAAGGCGCAGGCGCGCGGCGGATCCGCCGTCTGCAGCTCGATGTACGCGAGACGATCCATGGGCGTGTTCGTCATCCGGTCATGCGCTTAGACTCGCCGAGAGCCTGCGATCCATCGGCCCCGGACCGATGGATCCGTGCTGCCCGGCACGTCCACACCGATGACGATGACGATGACCTCGACGAACCACGAGAGCGAATTGCTCGCCGCGGCACGTGGCGGAGACGAGGACGCCTTCCGTCGCCTCGTCGGGCCGTACCGGGCGCAGATGCATGCCCACTGCTACCGGATGCTCGGCTCGGTCCACGACGCGGAAGACGTCCTCCAGACCGCCCTGCTGCGGACGTGGCGAGGGCTGGCCGGATTCGACGGCCGAAGCGCGTTCCGCACGTGGTTGTATCGGATCGCGACGAACGCCTGTCTCGACGTGATCCGCCGGCGGCCGAAGCGGGTGCTGCCGATCGACTACGGTCCTCCCTCTTCACCAACCGACGCTGCCGGATCGCCGCCGGTCGTGGATGCGTGGGTCGATCCTTACCCGGACGACGAGCTGCAGCTCGAGGACGGGTATGCCGCACCGGAGGCGAGATACGAGCAACGCGAGGCCGTGGAACTCGCGTTCGTCGCCGCCCTCCAGCACCTCCCCCCGCGCCAGCGCGCGGTGCTGATCCTGCGGGAGGTGCTCGGGTTCTCGGCCACCGAGGTGGCCGACGCGCTCGGTTCGACGCGGGCCTCGGTGAACAGCGCCCTCCAGCGCGCGCGCAGAGCCGTCGAGCAACGGATCCCGGAGCGGAGTCAGCAGGCGACGGCGCGCTCGCTCGGCGACGAGCAGGTCCAGGGGCTCGTGGAGCGCTTCAGCGATGCCCTGCAGCGGGGGGACACCGCGGGCATCCTCGCCGTGCTCGCCGAAGACGTGACGTTCTCGATGCCACCGTACGCGAGTTGGTGTCGCGGGCGGGACGCCGTCGCCGACTCCTGGCTCATGCCTGGTGGGGAACCCGCGGGCCTGCGATACCTTCCGACTCGGGCGAACGGCCAGCCGGCGGTGGCCGCCTACAAGCTCATCCCCGACGACCACCGGTTCGTGCCGCTCGCACTCGACGTGCTCACCCTGCGTGGGTCCTCGATCAGCGAGGTGACGGCCTTCCGGACGCCGGAGCTCTTCGGATCGTTCGGGCTCCCATCCGAGCTCGCAGCCTGATCGTCGGCTCCTTCATCGGCCGCTCCTACCCGGCGATGGGGCAGACGGCCTTCCCTTCGCTGGGCGACCGACCCGGGCCTCCTCCCCGAAGGCGGGCCACACTCGGGGTGAGGCGAGGGAACCGAGCGGAGGTCGAAGGACTGGGATGCTCGAGGTCCGCGATCTGACGAAGCGGTACGGAGACGTGGTGGCTCTCGACGGCGCCTCCTTCGTCGCTGCACCCGGCCGGATCGTCGGATTCCTCGGTCCGAACGGGGCCGGCAAGACCACGACGATGCGAGCCATCTTCGGCCTGGTCCGTCCCGACGGCGGGGAGGTGCGTTGGAAGGGAGCACCGATCGGTCGCGAACAGCGTGCTCGCTTCGGCTACATGCCGGAGGAACGCGGGCTGTATCCGAAGATGAAGGTCCTCGACGAACTCCGGTACTTCGCCGAGCTGTCGGCGATGGATCCCGCCGAGGCGCACGTGGCGACGACCGGCTGGCTCGCTCGTTTGGGGCTCGGTGACCGCGCCGAGGCGCGGGTCGAGGAGCTCTCGCACGGGAACCAGCAGCGGGTGCAACTGGCCGCCGCGCTCGTGCACGATCCCGAGCTCGCCGTCCTCGACGAGCCGTTCAGCGGGCTCGATCCGATCGGCGTGGAGTCGCTGACCGAGATCCTTCGGCAGACCGCGGCGACCGGCGTCGCCGTCGTGTTCTCGAGTCACCAGCTCGACCTCGTCGAGGACGTCTGCCAGGACGTCGTGATCATCGACCACGGACGGATCGTGCTGGGCGGCGACGTCGACGCACTGAAGGCCGCGTCTCCCTTCCGGTCCCTGAAGATCGACGTCGACGGCGAGCCCTGGGTTCCGGAGCTTCCCGGCCTGATCACGACGAAGTCCGATGGCGGCTTCCGCGTCTTGGTCGACGCCGCCGTCGACATGGGTTCGATCTTGGAGAGCGCGCGCCGGGTCGGCGAGGTCACGAACTTCAGGTTCGAGCCTCCGTCCCTCACCGATCTGTTCCTCGAGGCCGTGTCCGAAGGAGGCGACGCATGAAGACCAACGGGCGACGCCTGTGGCTGGTGGCCCGTCGCGAATGGAACCAGCGGGTGCGCTCTCGCGCGTTCCGCATCGCCACCTTGATCTCGGTCGTGTTCGTCGTCGCCCTCATCGCCGTGCCGCAGATGTACGGGGGCGGGGTCTCGCCGACGAGGACGGTGGGCCTGATCGGCGCGCGTTCCCCACAACTCGCGCAGCTCCTCGCCGCCGCCGGCGACCAGCTGGAGCTCGATGTCGAGACCCGTGAGGTCCCCGACGAGACCACCGGCCGAGACGCACTCCGTTCCGGCGACGTGACGGTGTTGCTCGTGGACCAACGGGAGTTGGTGTGGGAGGCGGAGATCGACGGCGAGCTCCAGGCTCTCGTCACCTCGACGGTGCGTGCGTTGGAGCAGCAGGAGGCGATCGACGAGCTCGGGCTGACCACCGAGGAGGCGCAGCGGTTGCAGCCCCGTGAGCTTGCGACGTCGAGCCTGGAGCCGGCAACCGAGGAGCGCTCGGCGCAGATCGCGCTGGCGTCGATCGGGTTGGTGTTGCTGTTCATGGCCATCGTGTTCTACTGCGGCTTCGTCATGACCGGCGTGGTCGAGGAGAAGGCCAGCCGGGTCGTCGAGGTCCTGCTGTCGCGCCTTCGTCCCACCGAGCTGCTCGCCGGGAAGATCCTCGGGATCGGGCTCGTCGGCCTGGCGCAGTTCGCGCTCGTCGCGGTCGCCGCGGTCGTCGCGCTGCGGCTCTCGGACAATGCCGTGGCCCCCGAGACCACCGTGAGCACGATCTGGTGGATCGTGTTCTGGTTCGTTCTCGGGTACGGCTTCTACTCCGTGCTGTACGCGGCGGCGGGCTCGCTGGTCTCCCGCCAGGAGGACGTCGAGAGCCTCCAGCTCCCCATCACCGGGATCCTGCTCATCGGTTACTTCTTCGCGTTCGAGGCGGCCGAGAACCCCGACGGGGTGGCCGCGCTCGTCGGATCGCTGCTTCCGCCCACGGCTCCGATGGTGATGATCACCAGACTCGCGCGCGGTGTCGTCCCGTGGTGGCAGATCCTCCTCTCCGTGGGCCTCATGTTGGTGACGGTCCTCGGCATCGTGCAGGTGGCGAGCCGGGTCTACGCGGGCGCGGTGCTCCGCATCGGCCCTCGGGTGCGCGTACGGGAGGCCTGGCACGCTAGCGGATCCGCATGAACCCCGCGGCCTCGCAGGCGCCGACCATCATCCTGATGTCGTCATAGGAGGATGGGTCGACCGACACGAACCGATCCACGAGGCCGGCATCGAGTCGCTCCCGGCACGACGGATCGTCGCCGATCTCGAGCAATACGCGCCGGATGTCCTCGCGGAGGTCCTCCGGAAGCCGCTTGGACACGGCGACCGGCTGGATCGTCGAGGGACCGAGCGTGTCGATCACCCGGAGGCTCCTCCGCACGTCCGCGTCGTCGCGCATGGCCACCGCGAGCACCTGCGAATCGATGGCCGACGCATCCACCTCGGCGTTGGCGACCATCCGGATCGACTCCTCGTGGAACCCTGCTTCGACGACCTCACCGAAGAATCCGCTCGTCTCCCCCATGCGGAGCAGGTGGTAGCGGGTGATCCCGTACCCCGAGTGCGAGAGCGGCTCGTTGTAGGACCACGATCGTCCTCGAAGGTCCTCGAAGGAGCGGAACGGGCTGTCACGATGAACGATGACATCGGAGAAGTACACGGGGGCGCCGGCGTAGCGCTCGCCGTGAAGCACGGGAGCGGCCACCGGCTCCGAGGGTGCGATCCCCTGCCGTTCGAACATCACGTACGGGAGGCTGCACACGAAGCACACGTCGTTCTCGTCGCGCTTGCAGCTCTCGTAGTCGGTCTCGACGACGAGCTCGGCGGGCATGCCCAGACGCCGGGTGATCTCATCGGTGACGAGCTCATAGACGGGCAGGATGTTCGGAGCCAGGTAGGTGCCGATCCGCAACCCAGTCACGGATCGGAAGCGTAGACGGGCCCGGGATCAGAGCGCCCGCATGCGGTTGTTGCGGGCGTTGTGCTCCACCTCGGCGAGCCCCATGACCTCGAGCACCGGCGGCACGTAGTTCCCGAACCGGCCGCGCAAGCCCTTCTTGAGCCCGTACCACCCTCCGACGGGGTTGTCGGGATCGCGAGCCCACGCCTCGACCGTGCCTTCCTTCGCGGGCTTCTGCTCGTCGGAACTGCCGAGCGATACCCAGTCGCCACGCTCGACGAGCATCGCGTGCAGATCCTCGATCGCACGAAGGTGGTATCGCAGCTCGGTCGAGCCCACCGTGCACACGAGCGCCGGCGGATCGGCGTCAGGATCCCGGAACATCCGGAACTCACCCTGGAGGCTCGGCGTCTGCAGGACCCAGGGATCGTCGGGCGTTCCCGTTCCGTGCGGTTCCCCTGCGGCAGCCATGGACACAACGGTAACCGCTC
>DASZOO010000254.1:0-4046 GCA_035550775.1 Actinomycetota bacterium
GTCCACGTGATCGGCGATCGACTCGCCGGTCTTCAGCCGTTCCGCGATCGGGCTCGGCAGCACGTTCGTGAGGAGCGCTTCCGACCGTGCCTGCTCGACGCGGAGCGCCGCCAGCGCCCGGTTGCGCTGGGTCGCGAACGAGGCGAGCACGATGAAGGCGACTACGCCCGTGCCGATCACGTTGAGCGCCAGCATCGTGGCCGTGAACCACGCCGGGACGTCGATGTCGGTGAAGAACAGCTCCCCCGCGATACCGAGCAGCACGAAGGCCGCCAGGAACCCGACGAACCAGCCGATCGCCTGACGCACCTCGAGGAAGACGAGGGCGCCGAGCGGAGCCAGCATGCCCCACAGTCCGACCCCTCCCGACGGAAGGAACCCTCCGGCCAGCATCGCCCCGGTCGTCGTCATCAAGAGCACGTCGAGGAGCTGCGTGACCAGGAGTGGTCCGAAGCTCCTGGTCCTCGCGAAGACCACCAAGGAGGCGACGGAGATCGTGAAGTAGATGAACGGGAGCACACCCACCCGCGATCCGAACGCGAGGTAGGCGGATCCCCACACCAAGGAGACAGGCAGGATCAGGATCGCGAGGAGCACGAGCAGCGACTTCTTCTGACGCAGGTCGTCGTCGTCGTGTGGGTCGGCGCCGATGCGCCCGAGCCGGCCCGTCACGGCGGCGAACCGACCGCCCCCGGGCGGGCCTCCCGACCCCGACAGGATCTCAGGCGCCTCCACCGGCGCATCTTAGAGACGCCGGGGGCTGGCTCGGTGACGGACGATCGGCCACCGGTGACTCGGCGGCGATACGGTGGGCGCGTGACCGACGCCTCGCCCCTCCGGGAACCGCGGATCGTGCCCGCGAACGAGGCGAGGTGGGAGGACCTGCGAGCGGTCTTCGGCACGCGGGGCGACCCGTCCCGGTGCTTCTGCCAGCGGTACAAGATGGCGCCGGGTGAGTCCTGGGCGTCGGTCGGCGCGGAGGAGCTCGCGGCCCGGCTGCGCGAGCAGACGGAGTGTGGGCACCCGCGATCGTCCTCGACCAGCGGTCTCGTGGCCTTCCTCGACGGGAAGCCAGTCGGCTGGTGCGCCGTCGAGCCACGCCCCGCGTACGCGCGCATGCTGCGCAGCATGCGCGTGCCCTGGGACGGCCGCTCCGAGGACAAGCACGATGAGGGCGTGTGGGCGGTGACCTGCTTCGTGACGAGAGCGGGTCATCGGAAGCGGGGCATCACGCATGCACTGGCCCGCGCCGCCGTCGACCTCGCCCGGGAACGGGGTGCCCGAGCGCTCGAGGGCTACCCGATCACCACGAAGGACGTGATCCTGAGCGAGCTCCACGTCGGCACGATCGGCGCGTTCGAGGCTGCGGGGTTCACGGAGGTGGCGCGGCCCTCCCTCCGTCGGGTCGTCATGCGCCTCGACTTCGCTTCCCCGTAGCCCGACCGCGCCAACTCAGTCCGTGGCAGGTTCGAGCACGAAGACGGGGATCTGCCGTTTCGTCTTCCGCTGGTAGTTCGCGTAGTCGGGCCACGTCGAGACGGCGCGTTCCCACCAGAGCGCCTTCTCGTCGCCGAACACCTCGCGGGCGATGTAGTCGCGCTTCGTCGCGCGATCCTGCAGTTCGACGTGCGGGTTGGCCTTGAGGTTGTGGTACCAGACCGGGTGCTGTGGCGCGCCGCCGAGCGACGCCACGACCGCGTACGTGCCGCCGTGCTCGACGCGCATCAGCGGCGTCTTGCGGATCTTCCCGGTCTTCGCGCCCATGGACGTGAGCACGATCACCGGTCGGCCCTTGAGCTCGCCGCTCTTCTCGCCGTTGCTGGCCTCGTACCGCTCGGCCTGCCTGCGAGCCCACTCACTCGGGCTCGGCTCGTACTCGCCGGTCAGTGGCATGACGTCACCTCCCTCGCACGACGCAGCGGAAGCCGATGTGGCTCGTCCCGGTGTCGATCGGCTGCGGTCGCCGAGCCGCCGGCCGGTATCGCATGCAGTACGAGTCTGCGCACGCGAACGAGCCGCCCTTGATGACCTTACGGGGTACGCGGAACTGCGGCTGCGCCGCGTCGTAGCTCTGCTCGATCGTGCCGCCTCGAGGGTCGATCGGCACGCAGCAGGCCGGATCGCCGTCGCCCGCTCGGGGCGCGTACCAGTCCGTGGTCCATTCCCAGACGTTCCCGGCCATGTCGCTCAGCCCGTAGCCGTTCGAGGGGAACGAGCCGACCGGCGCCGTGCCGCCGTAGCCGGGCTCCGCTCGCCAGGGGAAGTCGCCGTGCCAGTAGTTCGCGAGTCGTGCTCCGAAGGGCTCGGGGTCGGGTCCCCACGTGTACGTGGCGCCGTCGATCCCGCCCCGGGCGGCGTGCTCCCACTCGGCCTCGGTCGGCAGCTCGCGGCCGGCCCACGCCGCGTACGCCTCGGCGTCCTCGTAGCTCACCTGCACGACCGGATGGTCGGCGCGATCGCTCACCGTCGAGCCCGGACCCTCCGGATGCCGCCAGCATGCGCCCGGCGTCCACGTCCACCACTGGCTGAGGTGCCGCAGGTCGACCGGGCCGGCCGTCGGCGTGAACACCATCGAACCCGGCACGAGGTTCTCGGCGGGCGCGCCCGGGAAGTCGTCGGGGTCGAGCGGCCGCTCCGCGACGGTCACGTAGCCCGTGGCCTCGACGAAGGCCGCGAACCGAGCGTTCGTGACCTGATGGCGCTCGACTCGAAGGTCGCTCACCCGCACGCGACGCGTGGGAGCCTCTTCCGCATAGTGCCGGTCCGAGCCCATCGTGAACTCTCCGCCGGGCACCAGGACCAGGTCGTCGGCGTCGCGGCCGGAACCGGACATGGGGCGGGCTCCCGACCGGTCAGTGGCCGGATGTGATCGCGGCCTCGAGCTTGGCCTGTACCTGGTCGATCGTGAAGCTCGCCGCATTCATGCGCGGAGGGAACTCCATGAACGACGCGAGGAACTCCGCGGCGATCGTCTGGGCCGGGATCAGCAGGAACACCCGATCGATGTACCAGTCCCAGTACGTGTTCGACGTCACGTCCGCGCGTTCGAACGGATCGGTCCGGAGGTTGAACAGCAGGGGGATCCTGGTCGCGACGAACGGTTCGCCCCAGATCGCGAGCGTGCCCGGGGCTCGCTGCTGCATGAAGACGACCTTCCAGTTGTCGTAGCGCATCGCGATGAGATCGCCGTCGTCGGAGAAGTAGAAGAACTCCTTGCGCGGGTTCTCCTCGACCTCCCCGGTCAGGAACGGCAGCTGGTCGTAGCCGTCGAGGTGCACCTTGAACCGCTTCCCGCCCGCCTCGTGGCCGTCGAGCAGCTTCTGCTTGATCGCCGGTTCGCCGGCGGCGGACACGAGCGTCGGGAGCCAGTCCAAGTGGCTGATGATCTCGTTCGAGACCGATCCGGCGGGGATCTTCCCAGGCCACCGGATCACCGCGGGCACCCGGAACCCGCCCTCCCAGTTCGTGTTCTTCTCGGATCGGAACGGGGTCATCGCGGCGTCGGGCCACGAATTCAGGTGCGGTCCGTTGTCGGTCGAGTAGATCACGATCGTGTCGTCGGCGATCCCGAGCCGGTCGAGGGTGTCGAGCACCCTTCCGACGTGCTCGTCGTGGTCGATCATCGTGTCGTGGTAGGTCGACTGCCAGGGCCCTGCGCGTCCGACGCTCTCGGGCTTCGGGTGCGTGCGCAGGTGCATGTGGGTGGTGTTCACCCATAGGAAGAACGGTGTCTCGTCGTCGTGCTTTCGTTCGATGAAGTCGACCGCCCCATCGACGATCTCTTCGTCGATCGTCTCCATGCGCTTCTTCGTCAGGGGACCGGTGTCCTCGATCTGCTGCGTGCCGTCGGAGTCCACCGTGCAGCGGAGCACGCCGCGCGGCCCGAACCGCTCCCGGAACTTCGGGTATCGCTCGGTGTCGGGGTAATCGGGGTGCTCGGGCTCCTCCTCCGCGTTGAGGTGGTAGAGGTTGCCGAAGAACTCGTCGAAGCCGTGCGCGGTGGGCAGGTGCTCGTCACGGTCGCCGAGGTGGTTCTTCCCGTACTG
>DASZOO010000255.1:0-18723 GCA_035550775.1 Actinomycetota bacterium
GGGTAAGGCCCCTGGCAGACCACCAGGTTGATAGGCCGGAAGTGGAAGCACGGCAACGTGTGGAGCTGACCGGTACTAATAGGCCGAGGACTTGGCTTCAGCTCGCGCTCGCTATCGCGGTTCTTCGAGCTCTGCTCGAGGGACGCACCCTCGATGCCGTCTCGTGGGGCGCTTCGCGTCTCCCGGGAACCACCGTTTCGGTGGCCATAGCGGAGGGGAAACACCCGGTCCCATCCCGAACCCGGAAGTGAAGCCCTCCAGCGCCGATGGTACTGCCAGGGCGACCTGGTGGGAGAGTAGGTCGCCGCCGGGACATCTTCGAACGGGCCGCCTCCGGGCGGCCCGTTCCGTCGGCGGACCCGATCGCGGCTAGGCTGGGTCCGTGCCCAAGGCTCTCACCCCCCGTCACGGCGGTCACAGCCGTGGTCGTTCGGCCCCTCGCTCCGACGACCTCCCACGAGAGGTCGTCGACGAGGTACGGCGCGTCACGAAGCCGACGCAGGTACGCGACGCGCTCTCACGGCTCGCCCGGGCGGCCGAGCTGCTCGAACGGGGAGACACCGGTGCGGCGGCCGCCGAGGCGAGCAAAGCCAAGCAGCTCTCCCCGCGATCCGCGACGGTCCGTGAGGTGCTAGGGCTGGCGCTCTACGGACAACGACGCTGGCGGGAGGCGTTGACCGAGCTGAAGGCATACCGGCGGTTGAGCGGCCGGGTCGACCAGAACCACGTCATCGCCGACTGCCTGCGCGCGATCGGGAAGCCGGCGGAAGCCGTGCCGCTCGCGGAGGAGGAGCTCCGCGCCACGGTCACGAACGAGGCCAAGGCCGAGGCGGTGATTGTGGCCGCGTCCGCGTTGGCCGACCAGGACAGGTTCGCCGAGGCCCTGGCGTTCCTCTCGCGCGCGAAGACCAAGGGATCGGTCTCCGAGCCGTACACGCTCCGGCTCTGGTACGTGCGCGGCGACATCCTCGCGCGAGCCGGGCGCCGAGACGAAGCCGCCGAGGAGTTCCGGAAGGTCATGCGTCACGACGCCTCCGCCTTCGACGTGGCCGAGCGCCTCGCCGAGCTCGGCTAGGACTCGGGCTCTCGCTCCCGCTCCCATCGCTTGCGCCAGTAGCGTGACAGGCCGGCGGCGTTCATCGCGATCGATCCGATCGCGTCGTATCGAGCCATGTCGATCGGCCGTCCGGTCTCCGCCTCGAACTCGGACGCGGCCAGCGATCGGAGCTCGGCCGTCACCGTGTCGACGTCGGCGTCGTGGTCGCGTTCGAGTGCGCAGCGGACGATGTGCGACCACGATCTGATGCGTTCGGCCGCCGCGTCGCACGCTTCGTCGACGTCCGGCACGGGTCCGAAGTGCGAGGCCAGCAGCGAGAGCGGCGCGCGTCCGCGGATGCGTTCGATGCTGTCGAGCGCGGCTTCCACGTCGACCTCGGGGGGTGGAAGAGCGGGGCGGAACGCGGGCCCCCAGGGCAGGTGGGATCCGATCGCTTCGCCCGAGAAGAGGGCTCCGCTGCGCAGGTCGTGCAGCGCCACGTGATGCGAAGCGTGTCCCGGCGTGTGCACGACGGCGAGCGCCCGCCTCCCGAGCCGGATCGTGTCGCCGTCGGAGACCGCCCGGAGGCGTTCGGCGGGCACGGGTTCGGTCTGCCCGAAGAACGTCTGCATGCGTGGCTCGCCGTAGGTGCGCGCCGTGCTCGCGATCAGCCGTGCGGGATCGGCGAGATGGGGGGCGCCCCGCATGTGCGCCCACACGATGGCGTTGGAGAATCGCGAGGCGAGGGCGCCGGCCGCGCCCGCGTGATCGAGGTGGATGTGCGTGACCACGACGTGGGCGAGGTCGTCCTTACCTATCCCGAGGACCTCGAGTGCCTCGAGCACGACGGGCAGATCGGCGCCCGGCCCCGTCTCGACGAGCGTGGGCTCGTCACCATCGAGCACGAACACGGCGTTGAACTCCGGTTCACCCGTCATGACGGTGTCGATCATCGTGACGCCGTCCGCCACGGGGGTGAGCGATGGATGGCGCTGCTCCGAGGTCACGGCGCGAGTCTCGCAGACGGGCGAGCGGGCGACGCCCGACGTCCCGCGACGGGGGGGCGTGTCGGTGCCCCGGGGTACGGTCTCCGCGGAGACGAAGGAGGAGCCATGGTGACGGTCAACGTCGTCGTGCTCGCGGGCACCGTCTCGGCGGATCCGGTCCAGCGCCGCATGCCGTCGGGAGACGAGGTGACCGAACTCCGGCTCTCGGTTCCGGAGGCGGGCAAGCGCCTCCTCCCCCTCCCGGTCGCGGCGTGGCACGCCACGGTCGGCGCTCGAGCGCTCGACGAGATCGCCAAGGGCGATCGGGTGCTCGTGCACGGGCAGCTGGTTCGACGCTTCTACCGGAGCGGCGCCGGAGCTCGCAGCCTCACCGAGGTGGTCGCGAGCGGCATCAGGAAGCTCGACCCCGAGGACCCGTCGAGGGGCCCTGCGCTCGATCGAGCGGCATCATGACCATGCCCGTACGGGGCTTGGGCCAGAAGTACGTCGACTTGTGGGGCAACCGCTCGCCGCGCTCGACGACGGCCCGGATGCGCTCAGGGGTGGTGGCGGGCAGCAGGTAGACGGCGACGGCGCTCCCGTCGTCGAGCGCGGCGACGGCCTGCGCCGCGTCGTGCACGTACCGCAACGTCTCTGCCGGAGCCAACCGGTCGAGCAGCTCGAGATGGAGTGCGCGCACCGACGGCGGCGGGCCGTCGAGGCCCAGCACCCGGTACGAGACACCGGCCTCGGGGTCGGCCGTGACGATCCCGATCGCGCAGCGTTCGTCGTCGAGCGCGGAGAGCGTCGAGCCGAGGTCCGCCATCGCATCGCCTCCGTGGGGCGGTCCGGTGCCGGCGAGCTGCACCCGGTGGAACGGCAGCACGGGGAGATGCTCGGCGGTGGCGTCGACGACCAGTGTGAGCACGGCGTCCCACGGGCCCGGGCCTGCGGCGGCGTGTCGTTCGTCGCGGTAGCGCAGCGCGGTGGTGTAGCGGTGGTGGCCGTCGGCGATCAGCATGGACCGGTTCGCCAGGTGCGCGAGATCCACCGCATCCGACGGCACGGGCCACATCCGATGGTGCACGCCTTCCTCGTCCACCGCCTCGAACGGGGTGCCGCCAGATGCCGATGCGCGCACGAGCCGGTCGAGCCGATCGTCGGGGCCGTCGACCGTGCCGTAGACAGGTGACAGATGGGTGCGCGTGGTTCGCAGCAGCGCCAGGCGATCCCGGACCGGCCCTTCCATCACCTGCTCGTGCGGGAGCACGGTGCCGCCCCAGTCCTCGAGTCCCATCGCGCAGATCAGGCCGCGGACCGCGTCCCCTCCGCTCGCGGCCGGGTTCGCGGGGTGCCTCATCTCGTAGGCGTAGTAGCAGGGCTCCTCGGCGAGCCGCAGGGCCCCGTCCCGCTGCCAATCCGCGAGCAGGTGCGCCGCCTTCTCGTATCTGCTCGCCGGATCGCCCGGGTCGTTCGATCCCTCGCCGAGGTCGAGATGGACCACGCTGTAGGGGCTCGCGCGCAGGTAGTCGAGTCGCCGACGGTCGCTGATAACGTCGTACGGAGGAGCGGTGACGCGGTCGAGCGGACCGGTCACGCCGGCGTCGAACACGAGTCCGCGGAACGGGAAGAGGCGAGGCACGCACCTTGTATAGCAGTCGCGCTCACCGTGAAGGCTCGCGGGTTCCTCGACGATGATCGCCGACGTCTACGACGCGTTCCTGTTCGATCTCGACGGCGTCCTCTACCGCGGAACGGAACCCGTGCCCCACGCGGCGGCGTCGGTCGAGCGGCTCCGGTCGCTGGGCAAGGGCGTCGCGTTCGTCACGAACAACTCCGCACGCACGCCGGCACAGGTGGCCGAACGGCTCCACCTCGTCGGCGTCGAGGCTCACGCCGACGAGGTGGAGACGTCGGCGCTCACGACCGCGGGGGTCCTCGCGGGTCGTGGCGTTCGCCGTGCGTTCGTGATCGGCGGGGCCGGCATCCGGGAGGCTCTGGGGACGGCCGGGGTCGACGTGGTCGACGGTGAGCCGACCGAGGCCGACGCCGTCGTGGTGGGCTGGGATCGCGACGCGGACTACACGAGCCTGCGCGTGGCCTCGGTGCTGGTCCAACGCGGGACGCCGCTCGTGGCGACCAACGCCGACGCCTCGTTCCCGGCCGCCGACGGGACGAAGTGGCCGGGCGCCGGCGCCCTGCTCGCGGCGATCGAGACCACGACGGGGGTTCGGGGCGAGGTCGTGGGCAAGCCGCATCCTCCCCTGCTGCGCGCCGCGCTCGATCGGGCCGGCGGTGGCCGGCCGCTCCTGGTCGGGGACCGGCTCGATACCGACATCGCAGGGGCGGCCGGCCTCGGATGGGACTCCATGCTCGTGCTCACCGGCATCAGTTCGGCGGCCGAGGCGACGGCGTCTGCGGCGCGGCCGACCTTCATCGCCGACGACCTGCGAGCGCTGTTCCACGACGATGCTGGTCCGGTGACCGGGTCGGGCCACGGGTGACCGGCGGCGCGGTCGAAGGGTGCTGGGTGTGACATGACCCCCGGTATGCTGGCGAGGCAACCGAACCTCCGAAAGGACCCGCCATGATCATCGACGATCTGCGCAAGACGGTGGAAGGGCTGCTGGGCACCCTCACCCCTGCGAGGGCGCAGCAGCTCGCCAAGGACATGCTCGAGCCGGGGGCTGCCAAGGAGCAGGTGGCGAAGACCACCGCCGATCTGCTGGAGTGGTCTCACTCGAACCGTGAGCGGATCTCCTCGTTCGTGCGCCGGGAGATCTCCGAGCAGCTGAAGGCGGTCGGCGGAGTCGCGTCGCAGGCCGAGCTCGACGCCCTCAAGAAGCGCGTGCGCGACCTGGAGCGAGCCGCGGGGATGACGGCCTCGGGCCGGAAGCGAGCGAAGGCGTCGTCAGCGAAGAAGCGCACCTCGCGCGCGACGACGCGCGCGAAGACCGCCGCGCCGGCAGGAGACGCGTCCTCGCCGGCCGGCGGGTGACCGCCCGCTCTCGACGGTGACCCGCCGCCGCCTCGACACCGAGCTCGTGCGTCGTGGTCTGGTCAGCTCACGGACCGAGGCCCAGGAGGCGGTCCGCGCCGGGCACGTCACGGTGCGCGGGATCGTGGCGACCAAGGTGTCGACGCTGGTCGACGGTGACGATCCCGTCGACGTCGCCGGCGACACGCGTCGGTTCGTGTCTCGTGGCGGCGAGAAGCTGGCGAGCGCCCTGTCGAGGTTCGGCCTCGACCCGTCCGGATCGAACTGCCTCGACGTCGGCGCTTCGACGGGGGGATTCACCGATTGCCTGCTCCAGGCCGGTGCCCGTCACGTCGTCGCGGTCGACGTCGGCTACGGCCAGCTCGCATGGGGGCTTCGCAAGGACGACCGGGTCACGGTGCTCGATCGCACCAACGCGCGAGACCTCTCGGTCGGCACGATGCCGTTCCGGCCGGCCCTCGTGGTCGCGGACGTCTCCTTCATCTCGTTGCGCGCCGTGATGCCCGCCCTGGCGAACGTCGCCGCCGGCGACGCGGAAGCGGTGTTCCTCGTGAAGCCGCAGTTCGAGGCCGGACCGGCGGACGTCGGCAAGGGAGGGGTGGTCAGGGATCCGGAGGCGTGGTCGCGGGTGCTCTCCTCGGTGATCGACGCCGCCTCCGACGCGGGGTTCGCACCGCAGGGCGTGATGGCCTCGCCCGTTCGGGGCCCGGCCGGCAACGTGGAGTTCTTGCTCTGGTCGCGACGCGGCGCGCCCCCGGTGGCGCTGGACCTCGCGGCCGCCGTCGCCGAGGGCCGGGAGGTCGCGGCGGCATGAGTCGGATCGGTCTCGTGACGCATCCTCGGCGAGAGGCGGCGATCGACGCCTCCCGCAGGCTCCGGGACGCGCTGACGAACGACGACGTCACGATGGTGCCGCTCGCGGACGACGGTGAGGCACCCGAGCGCGACGAGGCCCTGGACCTGGTCGTCAGCGTCGGAGGGGACGGCACCTTCCTTCGCGCGGCATACGCCGCCTCGCACGTCGGATGTCCGGTCCTCGGTGTCAAGGTCGGGCGCATGGGGTTCCTCACGGAGGTCGAGCCCGAGGAGGCCGAACCGCTGGTGCGGGCGGTGCTCGAGGGCCGGGCACGGGTCGAGGAACGACTGGCGCTCACGGTCGAACCGATCTCGGGCGCCACCTTCCTGCCGCAGTGGGGGCTGAACGAGATCATGGTGGAGAAGCACGCCCGTCATCGGCTCGTACGGCTCGCGGTGCAGGTCGACGGCGCCTACGTCACGACGTTCTCTGCCGACGGCGTGATCGTCGCCTCCCCGACGGGCTCCACCGCCTACTCGTTCTCCGCTCGGGGGCCGATCGTGAGCCCGACCGTCGACTCGCTCGTCCTCACGCCGATCGCCGCGCACATGGTGTTCGACCGCTCGTTCGTGCTCGATGCCGGGAGCCAGGTTCAGCTCGAGGTCGTGGGAGAGGAGAGCGGCGTGCTCTCCGCCGACGGACGACGGAGCATCGGGCTTCCGGTCGGGTCGACCGTGCGGATCCGCGCGTCGGCTCGGCCCGCGCGGCTCGTACGGCGTGACGACGCTCCCGGGTTCCTCACCCTCGTACGCGAGAAGTTCGGGCTCCCGGGAGAGCCCGGCGAGCGCCCCGGCGAGCCCGATACGGGCGATGTCGGCGTCGGGGGCTAGGATGCGCGCGTGCTGCGCGAGCTCCACATCTCGGGGCTGGGGGTCATCGACGACCTCGACCTCTCGCTGCACCCCGGCCTCAACGTCCTGACGGGCGAGACCGGCGCGGGCAAGACGATGATCACGGTCGGGCTCGCCCTCGCCCTCGGAGCTCGGTCAAGCTCCTCGCTCGTCCGCGACGGCGCCTCCGCCGTCCGTGTGCAGGCGCTGTTCGACGTGGCCGAGATCGAGCGCGAGGCGCGAGGAACGCTCGACGGATGGGTGGAGGACGACGACGTGCTGCTCGCCCGGACGGTTCCGTCCGAGGGCAAGGGGTCGGCTCGGATCGGGGGGCAGCTCGCCACCGTCTCGGCGCTCACATCGTTGGGCTCCGCGCTCGTCGAGGTGCACGGGCAGGGCCAGGCCCAGCGGCTCCTCGAGCCCTCGGTGCAGACCGCTTTCCTCGATCGATACGCCGGCGACGAGCATCTCGTGGCGCTGGCCGCGTACCGGGAGACCTACGAGTCGCTGCGGGTGACGAGCTCCGAGCTCGATCGGCTTCGCGAGGCCGCGCGCGATCGCGAACGCGAACTCGACCTGCTCGCGTATCAGGTCCGCGAGATCGAGGCGGTGATGCCCGAACGCGGGGAGTCCGAGCGACTGGCGCTCGAGGAGGCCCGTCTGGGTCACGCCGAGCGGCTCATGGAGCTCGGCGGCTCGGCCGAAGCTGCGCTCACCGGCGACGAGCGCGGAGCGGCCGACGTCCTCGGTCTGGCGGCGCAGGCGCTCGACGAGGCCGGTGGTCTCGATCCAGAAGCCGCCGGCCTCGCCGTCCGCGGATCCGCGCTGGCCGTCGAGGTCGCCGAGCTGGCTCGTGACGTCCGCGCCTACCGCGAGTCGCTGGCCGTGGACCCCGAGGGGTTGCAGAACGTGCGAGAACGCATCGCGGCATTGAGGTCGCTGCAACGACGGTACGGCGAGTCCGATGCCGAGGTGCTGGCGTTCATGCACGAGGCCTCGCGGCGGCTGTCCGAGCTCGCCGGCGCCGACGAGCGACTGGCTCAGCTCGAGGAGTCCGTCGAGGCGCTCACGACGCAGGCCGGGGCGAGGGCGTCCGTCGTCACGGCGGGGCGCGTCGACGCGGCGAACCGGCTGGCGGACGCGATCGGAGCCGAGCTCGACGAGCTCGGCATGCCGGGCGCGAACGTCGAGGTCGTGCTCGAGGCTCTGCCGCGTCCGGGTCCCTCGGGGGCCGAACGCGTCGAGCTCCGGTTCGCCGGGGGCCCCGACCTCCCGCCGGCCCCGTTGGCGAAGACCGCGTCGGGAGGCGAGCTGTCACGCACGATGCTCGCCTGCCGCAGCGTGCTGGCCGATCTCGACGCGGTGCCGACGGTCGTGTTCGACGAGGTCGACGCGGGCATCGGAGGCCGAGCCGGACTCGCCGTCGGCAGGCGCCTCGCCAGACTCGCACGCGACCGCCAGGTCCTGGTCGTGACCCACCTGCCGCAGATCGCTTGCTTCGCCGACCGGCACGTGCGGGTGACCAAACAGCGGGGGATCGCATCGGTAGAGGTGCTCGACGGCGCCGCCAGGGTGCGGGAGCTCTCACGCATGCTCGCTGGGCTCGATGAGAGCGAAAGCGCGGTGTCCCACGCCGAGGAACTGCTGCACGAGGCCGAGAAGGTCAAGGCGACCGCGTGAGGAAGGGTACGAGGCGGTCGTTCGGTAGCGGAAGTGTCTCGGAACGTGGGGGCCCTCTGCTAGAGTCGGGTCCCGTGGTCAGGGAGCAGTCGAAGTTCATCTTCGTCACGGGGGGAGTGGCCTCCGGGCTCGGCAAGGGCATCACCTCCGCCTCCCTCGGCCGCCTCTTCAAGTCCCGCGGGCTGAAGGTCGTCATCCAGAAGCTCGACCCCTACGTCAACGTCGACCCGGGCACGATGAATCCGTTCGAACACGGCGAGGTGTTCGTGCTCGACGACGGCGCGGAGACCGACCTCGATCTCGGTCACTACGAGCGCTTCCTCGACGACGACCTGCACCGCGGGTCGAACTTCACGACGGGAGCGGTGTACTCCAGCGTGATCGCGAAGGAGCGCCGCGGCGACTATCTCGGCAAGACCGTGCAGGTGATCCCGCACATCACCGACGAGATCAAGGAGCGGGTGCGGGCACTCGCCGAGACCGAGGCGGCCGATCTGGTGATCGTGGAGATCGGCGGCACCGTGGGCGACATCGAGTCCCTGCCGTTCCTCGAGGCGATCCGTCAGCTGCGCAACGAGGTCGGCCGCGACAACTGCGCCTTCGTGCACGTCTCGCTGATGCCGTTCATCGGACCCAGCGGGGAGCTCAAGACCAAGCCCACGCAGCACTCGGTGAAGGAGCTGCGGGCGCTGGGGCTCCAGCCCGATGCGATCGTCTGCCGGTCCGACCGGCCGATCGGGCGCAATCTGAAGGAGAAGATCTCGCTGCTGTGCGACGTGCCGATCAGCGGCGTGATCAGCGCGCCCGACGCGCCGTCGATCTACGAGGTGCCGCTCGTGCTGCACCGCGAGGGGCTCGATACCGAGCTGGCGCACCATCTGCGCATCGAGTCCGAGCCCCGCCTCGCCGAGTGGGAAGGCTTGGTGGAGCGCATCCATGCGGCGACCGAGCCCGTCACCGTCGCGGTGGTGGGCAAGTACGTGACGCTCCGCGACGCGTACCTGTCCGTGATGGAGGCGCTGTACCACGGCGGGTTCCATCATGGGGCAGACGTCCAGATCCGATGGGTCGCCTCCGACGACCTCGGAGGCGGCGCGACCGAGGAGGCGCTGCGCGACGTCGACGGCGTGCTGATCCCCGGCGGGTTCGGTATCCGCGGGGTCGAGGGCAAGGTGGCGGCCGTGCGGTTCGCGCGCGAGCGTGCGGTGCCGTTCCTCGGCATCTGCCTCGGACTGCAGTGCGCCGTGATCGAGTTCGCCCGTCACGTGATGGGCCTCGACGGCGCGAACTCCAGTGAGTTCGACCCCGCCACGCCCGACCCGGTCATCGACCTCCTCCCCGAACAGAAGGACGTGACCGATCTCGGAGGGTCGATGCGGCTGGGCGCCCAGCCCTGTCACCTGGTCGCGGGCACGAAGGCGGCCGAGGCCTACGGAGAGCCGGTCGTCTACGAACGACATCGCCATCGCTGGGAGGTGAACCCCGCCTACCACGAGCGTCTCGAGGCGCACGGGCTGGTGCTCTCGGGCAATTCGCACGACGGCCGGCTCACCGAGATCATCGAGCTGCCCGACCATCCGTTCTTCGTGGCGGGCCAGTTCCACCCCGAGCTTCGGTCGCGGCCGACGCGGCCGCACCCCCTCTTCCGGGAGTTCGTCGGCGCCGCCCAGATCCACCGGCGCGAGCGGTCGAGCCGGTCGCTGACGGCCACCGGGTAGTCGGCCGGTGCCCGAGCCGGTCACCGCGCGGACGGTCTTCCGTGGCTCGTACGTGCGCGTCGACGTCGAGGAGTGGCCGGAGATCGGCCCGTGGGAGATCGTGCGCCGCCACGACGCCACCGCGGTCCTGCCCGTGACCCCCGACGACCAGGTCGTGTTGGTGCGCCAGTTCAGGCCGGCCGTTCGCCAGATGCTGGCAGAGGTTCCCGCGGGCATCCTCGACGTCGACGGTGAGGATGCCCTCACCGCCGCGGCGAGAGAGCTGTTCGAGGAGACGGGCTTCCGGCACTCCGCGATCGAGTTCCTCGGTGGCGTCTACCCGACGGTGGGGTCCAGCGACGAGTACGTGCACCTGTTCTGGGCGAGGACCGAGCCCGAGCGTTCGGGCGCCGTCGAGCCGGGCATCGAGTTGGTGATCGAGCCGCTCGGGCGCATGGTCGACGCCGCGAGATCGGGGCGGGTGCGCGACGCGAAGACCGCGCTGTGCCTGATGATGGCCGCCGGAAGGCCCCCGTTGCCGCGGTGAGATCCGCCCCCGGCTGAGCGGCGTTCAGTACGCTTGCGTCGGAACGGAACGGCGGAACGGGGCGAACAGGCGGTGCCGGAGGTACCGGTGCCGCGGCTGAGGAGGGTGCCGCGCCTTTGGATGTCGGGATCCCGAAGGAAGTCAAGGACAACGAGTTCCGGGTGGCGGCGACCCCCGAGGGGGTGCGAGAGCTCACCCGAGCCGGCCACCGCGTGTACGTCGAGGCCGGGGCGGGGGCGGGCTCGGCGATCCTCGACGACCAGTACGCCGCCGTGGGGGCGGAGATCCTCCCCGACGCCGACGCCGTGTTCGCGTCGGCCGATCTGGTCGTGAAGGTCAAAGAGCCCCTGCCCGAGGAGTACGAGCGCTTCCGTCCCGGCCACACGCTCTTCACGTATCTGCACCTGGCCGCCGACGAGCGGTTAACCCGGTTCCTCGCGGATCGCGGGGTGAGCTCCGTCGCCTACGAGACCGTGCAGACCGCCGACGGCCTGCTGCCGCTCCTCGCGCCGATGTCGGAGATCGCCGGCCGCATGGCTCCCCAGGAGGGAGCGGCCGCCCTGGAGCGCCCGCACGGCGGACGCGGCGTACTCATGGGGGGCGCGTCCGGCGTGGCTCCTGCGAAGGTGGTGGTGCTGGGTGCGGGCATGGCCGGGGCGAACGCAGCCCAGATCGCGGCGGGGATGGAGGCGGAGGTCACCGTCGTCGATCGCAACGTCGATCGTCTCCGCGACATCGATCGCATCTGGCACGGCCGCATCCAGACGGAGATGAGCTCCGGCCTCGCGATCGAGCGGTTGGTCGTGGAAGCCGACCTCGTCGTGGGGGCCGTGCTCGTGCCCGGAGCGAGGGCTCCCCATCTCGTGGGGGCCGAGACCGTCGCCGCGATGCGTCCGGGAGCGGTGCTCGTCGACATCTCGATCGACCAGGGGGGATGCTTCGAGACCTCCCACGTCACCACGCACTCCGACCCGACGTTCGTCGTCGACGGTGTCGTCCACTACTGCGTCGGGAACATGCCCGGTGCGGTGCCCCGGACCTCGACGTATGCCCTGACGAACGTGACCCTGCCGTACGTGGTCTCGATCGCGGACCGCGGGCTCGTCGAGGCGCTCCGGGGCGATCCGGCCCTGGCGCGGGGGGTGAACGTCTACCGGAGCGAGATCACGAACGCCGGGGTCGCGGCGGCCCACTCCGTCGAGCTGGCGCCGCTGGACGCCCTGCTCGATGGTGTCGGCTGAGACCGAGGCACAGGAGGATCATGACGACGCCGATCGGGAACGCGGTCGCGCGATACCTCGACCATCTCGCCGTGGAACGGGGTTCCTCGCGGCACACGCTCGCCGCGTACCGGCGCGATCTCGCCCGGTACGAGCGGTTCCTCGCCTCCCGCCAGGTGACCGACCCGACCGAGGTCGACGAAGCGCTCGTCCGCTCGTTCCTAGCGTCGATCAGCGCGTCCACCCACGGTGAGGACGAACGCCCCTACCGAGCCTCGTCGGTCGCCCGCACGCTGTCGTCGGTTCGGTCGTTCCACCGGTTCCTGCTGCGGGAAGGCCTGGCCGAGCGCGATCCCGCCGTGGGAGTGGCCCAGCCGAAGCTCCCTCGCTCGTTGCCGCACCCGCTCACGGTCGATGAAGTGCATCGGCTGCTGGAGGCGCCGGATCCGTCGACGCCGGCCGGACGACGCGACCGCGCGATCCTGGAGCTCCTGTACGGCTCGGGGCTGCGCGTCTCGGAGCTGACGGGACTCGACGTCGACGACGTCGACCTCGAGGACGGCTCCGTGCGGGTGCTCGGCAAGGGCGGGAAGGAGCGCGAGGTCCCGGTCGGCCGGTACGGTCGTGAGGCGATCGAGGCGTACCTGACGACCGCGCGTCCGGCGTTCGCCACCGGCCGGGGGCGCGGGGCGTTGTTCCTGAACCAACGCGGCGGCCGGCTCTCTCGCCAGAGCTGCGATCGCATGGTTCGGGCGGCCGCACGATCGGCCGGCATCGAACGCGACGTCTCCTCCCACACCCTGCGACACTCGTTCGCGACGCACCTGCTCGAGGGCGGAGCCGATGTCCGCGTCGTGCAGGAACTGCTCGGTCATGCGAGCGTGGCGACCACGCAGATCTACACCCTCATCACCAGGGACCACCTGCGTGAGGTGTACTACACATCGCACCCCAGGGCGCGGCGGGCCGCGGCGTCCGCGGGAGCTGGCGTCAGACGTGGTGCGACGAGCAACGGCGAGGAGGGTTGACGGATGGACGAGGCCGACGCCGCACGCCGGACCGCCCTGCTGGAGCAGCGCGAACATCTCCGAGCCGAGATCGGGTCGCTCGGCGCCGATCCCGACTCCGACGAGGTCACCTTCGTCGACGACGCCGGGTTCGCGGACCGATCGCACAACACCGAGGAGCGGTCCAGGCTGATCTCCGTGGCGCGCGCGCTGCGATCGAACCTGCGAGACGTCGATCACGCGCTCGCGAAGATGGACGCGGGTACGTACGGTGCCTGCGAGCGTTGTGGACGACCCATCGCTCCCGAGCGCCTCGACGCGCTCCCGTGGGCGATGCTGTGCATCGAGTGCAAGCAGGAAGGGGTCCGGCCGTGAGCAGGGCGCGCGTGCCCCTCGTGCTCGTCGTGGTCTGCGACTCCTGGGGGATCGGAGGAGCACCCGACGCCGCGGCATACGGTGACGAGGGCTCCGACACGCTCGGCAACACGGCCCGCGCCGCGGGTGGGTTGGACGTGCCCGCCTTGGAGGCGCTCGGCCTCGGCCTGCTCACCGACATCGAGGGTGTCACGCCTCGGGCCGAGCCCGGCTCGGCGCACGGGTGGGCGGTCGAGCGTTCGGCCGGCAAGGACACCACCACCGGCCACTGGGAGATGATGGGCCTGCGGCTCGACGAGCCGTTCCCGCTGTATCCGAACGGGTTCCCGGCCGAGATCGTGGCGCCGTTCGAGCGGGCGATCGGGCGACCGGTGCTCGGCAACGAGTCCGCCTCGGGCACCGAGATCATCGCCCGCCTCGGCGAGGAGCACCTCGCGACCGGGTCGCCCATCGTGTACACGAGCGGAGACTCCGTCTTCCAGATCGCGGCTCACAAGGAGGTCGTGCCGCTCGAGCAGCTCTACGAGTGGTGCCGCCTCGCTCGGGAGCTGCTCGTTCCGCCGCACCGCGTGGGGCGTGTGATCGCTCGGCCGTTCGAGGGGGAGCCGGGCGCCTTCGTCCGCGCCCCGGAGCGTCGGGACCTCTCGGTGCCACCGCCCGGTCCCACGGTGCTCGACGCCCTCGTGGCCGGCGGGGTGCCCGTCTACGGTGTGGGGAAGATCCAGGACATCTTCGCCGGGCAGGGCGTCAGCGAAGGCGTCTACTCCGAGTCGAACGACGACGGGGTCGATCTGACGATCGAGTACCTCGGACGGCCCAGGCCGGCGTTCGTGTTCACGAACCTCGTCGACTTCGACTCGAAGTACGGCCACCGGAACGACCCCGAAGGATACGCCGCCGCGATGGAAGCGTTCGATCGCCGATTGCCGGACCTGCTCGCGGCGCTCGACGGGGGCGTGCTGTTGATCACGGGCGATCACGGATGCGACCCGACCACCCCGCCGACCGATCACTCGCGGGAGCGCGTTCCGCTGCTGGCCGCCGGGCTCCCGGCCGGTCCGTACGAGATCGGGGTTCGCGACGGCTTCGGTGACCTCGGCCACACCGTGGCCGACCTGCTGGGGGTCGAGGTCGAAGGCCTCCGGGGTTCGTCGTTCGCACCATCGCTCGGGTACGGAGCGACCGCACCCTCGAGTAGAGGGTGAGGTCGACTGCCACCGGAAGGAGCGTGAGGTCACCGATGAGCGTGAGCGATCCTCGCCAGATCGTGGCCGCCAAGCGCGACGGACACGCGCTGGCAGCAAGTGAGGTCGAGGCGTTCGTCGAGGGTTACGCGCGGGGGGACATCGGCGACGCGTTGGCGGCTGCGTTCCTGATGGCGTGTGTCCTCCGGGGCATGGACGCGGCAGAGACGCTCGCGTTCACCGAGGCCCTGATCGCGTCGGGAGACACCGTTCGGTTCGACGGGATCGACCGTCCGACGGTGGACAAGCACTCGACCGGTGGGGTCGCCGACGGGGTGACCTTGGTCTTCGCCCCGCTGGCCGCTTCGCTCGGCATGGCCGTCGCCAAGCTCTCCGGCCGGGGACTCGGCCACACCGGGGGCACGCTGGACAAGCTCGAGTCGATCCCCGGGCTTCGGACGGATCTCACTCCCGACGAGATGCAGCGACAGGTGGGCACGATCGGATGCGCCGTCGCCGCCCAGTCGCCACGATTGGTGCCGGCCGACGGCAAGCTCTACGCGCTTCGCGATGCCACGGCGACGGTCCCGTCGATCCCGCTCATCGCGGCGAGCGTGATGTCCAAGAAGCTCGCCGTCGAGACCGACCTGATCCTCCTCGACGTGAAGGCGGGCGCCGGCGCATTCATGAAGACGGCCGTTGACGCGGAGGCGCTGGCCGAGGCTTGCCTCGAGCTCGCGCGCGGACGGGGACGGCAGGCGCGGGTCGCCGTCACCGACATGGAGCAACCGCTGGGTGACGCCGTCGGCAACGCGCTCGACGTGGTGGAAGCGGTCGAGGTGCTCGGCGGTTCCCATCGAGGCCGGCTGCGTGAGCTGGCGGTGTCGTTCGCGGCGCAAGGGCTCTCGGTCACGTCGCGCGTCGACGTCGCGAGCGCGACGACCCGAGCGGAACGCGCGCTCGACGACGGGTCGGCGCTGGAGCGGTTCCGCGAGATGATCCGAGCGCAGGGCGGTGATCCGCGGGTGGTCGACGATCCCTGGAGCGTGCTTCCCTCGGCGCCGGTCGTGCTGCCGATCGAGGCCGACCGGGCGGGCACGGTCGCGAGCATGGCGACCGAGGAGATCGGCCTGGCGAGCGGGGCGCTCGGGGCCGGCCGCATGCGGAAAGGCGACACGATCGATCCCGCGGTCGGTATCGTGGTGCGCTGCAAGATCGGTGACGCCCTCGAGCGGGGGCAGCCGATCGGTGAGGTGCATGCGCGTGAGGATGCGGACGCGCGCGCCGCGGTCCGCAGGGTCCTCGACGCGCTCGTGATGGGCGAGGGTCCGGTGACGCCACCGCCGCTCGTGCACGCGTGGCTCGGGTGAGGGAGCAGAGGTGGGGAACTTCACGGCGTTGGGCCTCCGGCTCGCTGCGTACATGCTCGCGTCGCTCACGATCGGCATGGCCGTCCGCGAGTATGCGAGGGCGCGAACGGCGGCGTCGTTCCGGGATCCGACCCCTCGGCTCTGGGGCCGCCTGACGCTCGATCCCAGGGCCTGGTTCGAGCCCTTCGGGAGCGGTCTCGTGCCGGTGTTCATCGCGGTGCTCTGGGCGGTGCAGGTGCTGGTGATCCCGGCGGCGTACGGCAAGCCACCCCCGGTCGACCCCAGCTATGTCCGCCGGACCCGCGATCAGGTCCTGGTTGCGCTCGCCGGACCCATCGCGAACCTGGCGCTCGCCGCCGTGGCCGGACTGGTCGTCCGCGCCGCCGGCCTGCCCCTGGAGGCGGGGCGCGCGGCGGTCGTCTTCGCGTTCACGAACGCGTCGCTGCTGGTGTTCCACCTGTTGCCGATACCGGGGCTCGACGGAGCCCGCATCGTCGCGCTGGCGTTGCCGCCGCACGCTCGCGAGGTCTACCGCAATGCCGACAAGTACCTGCCGCTGTTCGTGCTCGTGGTGCTCTTCCTGTTCACCGCGCTAGTCGTCGGTCTCCTCACGGTGCTCACGGGCGCCGTCTGCGATGCCGTCACCGGGGTCGACTGCCGGCTGGTCATGCAGTTCGGCTGAGCGAACGACCGGCGATGGGCATCCCGGTGTCGGAGACGCCCCGCGCTATCATCGCCGGCATCGACCAGCCCGACGCCCCCACGCAGACCCTCGCGCGTTCCCGCGTGCTGACCGGCTACCGGCCGACGGGGCCGCTGCACGTGGGCCACTGGGCCGGCAACATCGAGAGCATGCTCGCTCTGCAGGCGGATCCGACGCGCGAGTGCTTCTTCTTCATCGCGGACTGGCACATGCTGACGACCCACTACGACCGCACCGACGAGCTTCCCGGGTTCGTGCACGAGCTGGTGCTGGATTGGCTCGCCGCGGGCATCGACCCAAACCGGGCGACGATCTACCGGCAGTCCGACCTGCCCGAGGTGGCCGAGATGACGCTGCTGCTGGGCATGATCACGCCCCTCGGATGGCTCGAGCGAGTGCCCTCGTTCAAGGAACGCCTGCGCGACATGGCCGAACGCGATATCGCGAACTTCGGTCTGTTGGGCTACCCGGTGCTGCAGACCGTCGACATCGCGATCGTGCGAGGCGAGCTGGTGCCGGTGGGGGAGGATCAGGTGGCTCACCTCGAGCTGAGCCGGGAGATCGTGCGACGATTCAATCGCCTCTACGGCGACGTGCTCGTGGAGCCACAGCCGCTGCTCTCCGAGACGCCGCTGATCCCCGGGTCCGACGGCAGGAAGATGTCGAAGTCCCTCGACAACGCCATCTGGGTCCGCGACGACGAGGACGCGATCCGTGCGAGCGTTCGATCGTTCGTCACCGATCCACTGAAGGTGCGCCGTGGCGACCCGGGCCGGCCCGAGATCTGCCCGATCTTCGCCCTGCACCGGAAGTTCTCGCCAGATCGGGTGGCCGAGATCGAGGTGGGCTGCCGGTCGGGAGCGCTCGGATGCGTGGACTGCAAGACGATCCTGGCCGACCATCTGATCGAGTACTTCCGCCCGTACCGGGAACGCCGGGCAGAGCTCTCCCAGGAACCCGGGCTGGTCGAGCGGGTGCTGGCCGAGGGGCTCGAGCGTGTCCGTCCCGTCGCCCGAGAGACGCTCGAGGCGGTTCGAGAGGCGATGCACTACGCATGAGCGCCGACGACGCCCCCACGGGGTTCGCGGTCGAGCTGCCCGTGTTCGCCGGACCGTTCCGCCTGCTCGCCGAGCTCATCCTCGAGCAGAAGATCGACGTCTGCGACGTCGCGGTGGCCTCGATCACGGATCGATACCTGGCTCACGTGCGAGACGCCGAGCGCTGGGATCTCGAAGAGGCGACCTGGTTCCTCGCGATCTGTGCCGTGTTGCTCGAGCTGAAGGTGTCGCGGTTGACCCCGAAGCACACGGACCTGGGAGAGGACGATCTCCTCGGGGGGTCACCCGATCTCGCGTACGCGCGCTCGCTCGAGTTGGCGGCGTTCCGGAAGGTGGCGGTGGAGATCGCACGGCGACTCGAGGACGAAGCCGGGTACTTCGCGCGCGACGTCGGGCCCGGGCCGGAGTTCTCGCGGCTCTACCCCGATCCGATGGCCGGCCTCGAGCCCGGCCGCCTTGCCGCGGTGGCGGCGGCGCTCCTGCGGCCGCCACCGATGCTCGACCTCTCGCACGTGACTCCGGTCCGGTACACGGTCGCCGAGGCGATGACCACGCTGGAAGAGCGCATCACGCGCTCCGGGCAGGGCGCAACGTTCCGCGACCTCGTGTCCGATTGTGACGAGCGGATCCACGTCGTCGTTCGATTCCTCGCGATCCTGGAGCTCTACCGTGAAGGGAAGGTCGAGCTCGCCCAGGCTGAGACCTTCGGTGACATCGAGGTCGCGCTGGCGAGCTGAGGGTACATGGACGATCGAGAGACGACCGGATGGGCCGCACACGCCGACACGCGGGCCCTCGAGGCGCTCCTGTTCGTCTCCGACGAGCCACTGACGGCCGCCGTCCTGGCCCAGGCCCTCGAGGTCGATCGCCGCACGGCCGAAGGGCTCTGCGACCGGCTCCAACGGGACCTGGAGGAACGGGGATCGGGGCTCGTGCTGCGCAGCGTCGCCGGCGGATGGCGACTCTATACCCACCCCGACGCCGCGCAGGTCGTCGAGCAGTTCGTGCTCTCCTCGCGTCAGGCCCGACTGACGAAGGCGGCGCTCGAGACGCTCGCGATCGTCGCCTACAAGCAACCCGTCACCCGGCACCAGGTCAGCGGAATCCGAGGCGTGAACTCCGACGGCGTGCTCCGCGCCCTCGTCGACCGCGGCCTGATCGAGGAAGCCGGCCGGG
>DASZOO010000256.1:0-12442 GCA_035550775.1 Actinomycetota bacterium
CTGGTCGGACACGCGAAGTCGATGGACGCGAGGGCGGCGACCGCAGAGGTCGTCGAGCCGTGAACACCGCTCCCGAACCTCGCGCGGGCGTGCGCGACGTCGATCCATACGTCTCCCCGCAGCTCGACGTGGTCGCCCGCCTGAGCACGAACGAATGCCCCCATCCGCTCCCGCGCGATTTCGCCGACGAGCTCGCCCACGCGGTGCGCGACCTGCCGCTCAACCGCTACCCCGACGGGCAGATGACCCGCCTGCGCGAGGAGATCGCCGCTCGTCACGGCCACACGTTCGAGGGCACGTGGACGGCGAACGGATCGAACGAGGTGCTCACGGAGCTCTTGCTCGCCTACGGCGGACCCGGGCAGCGAGCGGTGACGTTCGAGCCCACGTACCTGCTGCATTCGCGCCTCTCGCGGCTCACGAGCACCGATGTCGTGCCAGTCGGCATCGACCGGCCCTTCGTGATCGGCGACGACGCGATCGATCGCGCGCTCGCGGCGGATCCCGACGTGGTCTTCGTCTGCTCGCCGAACAACCCGACCGGGAACGCGCAGCCCCTCGAGGCCGTCGCCGCGCTCGCCGCGCGCATGCCGGCCGCGCTGATCGTCGTCGACGAGGCCTACATCGAGTTCGGCGGGGAGAGCGCGCTGAAGCTCGTCGCCGACCATCGGAACGTCGCCGTCGTGCGCACGTTCTCCAAGGCCTTCGCGTTGGCCGGCGCCCGGCTCGGCTACGTGCTCACCGGCCCCGACGTGGTGGCCGATCTGCAACGGGTGCGGTTGCCCTACCACATGTCGGCCCTGACGCAGGCCGCCGGCATCGTCGCGCTGCGCCACACGGCCGAGGCGATGTCGTTGCTCGACGCCGTCCGCGCCCAGCGCGACCGCATCGTGGGCGAGCTCGGCGCGATGCCGGGCGTCACCGTGTTCCCGAGCGACGCGAACTTCGTGTTGTTCGTGCCGCCCGAACCGCACGACGCGCGACGGGTCTGGCAGTCACTGCTCGACCGCGGGGTGCTCGTGCGCGATCTGACCGAGGTCGTGCCCGGCGCCCTGCGGGTGACGGCCGGCGCCGAGCACGAGATCGACCTGTTCCTCACCAGCCTGCAGGAGATCCTCGCCGCATGAACCGAACCGCGCACGTGACCCGCACGACCAACGAGACCGACATCACGGTCGCCCTGAACCTCGACGGGTCCGGGTCGTCGACCGCCGACACGGGCATCCCCTTCTTCGACCACATGGTCCAACAGCTGGGCAAGCACGCCGGATGGGATCTCGATCTCACGTGCAAGGGTGACCTGCAGGTCGACGGCCACCACACCGTCGAGGACTGCGGCATCGCGATCGGCGCCGCGCTCGCCGAAGCGCTCGGCGACAAGGTGGGCATCCGCCGCTTCGCGTCGATCACCGTGCCGCTCGACGAGGCGGCGGTCGAGGTCGTGCTCGATCTCGCCGGGCGCGCCTTCGTCGTGCACGAGGTCCCGGTCCCCTACGAGTCGATCGACGGCTTCGACACCGGCCTGCTCGAGGACTTCGTGCGAGCGTTCGCGCAGGCCGCCGGCATGACGATCCACGTGCATCTGCGGTACGGACGATCGCCGCACCACATCTGCGAGGCGCAGTTCAAGGCGATGGCCAAGGCGCTCGGCGACGCCTGCAGCATCACCGGCCGCGGCGACGTGCCGTCTACCAAGGGAACGCTCTAGCGCCCGCCTCACCGACAACCGAGGAACGATCCGATGACCCAGACGATCGCCGTGGTCGACTACGGCTCCGGCAACCTGCACTCGGTCTCACGCGCGATCGCGCGCGTCGGGGGCCGGGCGCTGGTCACCCGCGATGCCGCGGAGATCGCCGCCGCGGATGCGCTCGTGATCCCCGGGGTCGGGCACTTCGGGGCCTGCATGCGCGCGATCTGCCACCACGGCATGGACCGGGCGATCGAGGACGTCCGCGCGTCCGGCCGTCCCGTGTTCGGGGTGTGCGTGGGCATGCAGGTGCTGTTCGAGGGCAGCGACGAGGACGCCGAGCCGGGGCTCGGAGCGATCCCCGGACGCGTCGAACGCATCAGCGGCGACGTGAAGGTGCCGCACATGGGCTGGAACGACGTCACATGGACCGCCTCCCATCCCTACGTCGAGGGGCTTCCCGACGGTACCCGCTTCTACTTCGTGCACTCCTTCGCGCCGTCCGTCGGGGTGCACACGGTGGCGACCACGACCTACGGGCACACGTTCTCGGCGGTCGTCGCGCAGGACAACGTCTTCGCGACCCAGTTCCACCCGGAGAAGTCCGGCGACGCCGGGCTCCAGGTGTACGAGCGGTTCGTGAGGTCGCTGGCATGATCGTGATCCCGGCCATCGACCTGCGTCGCGGGCGGGCCGTCCGCCTGCTGCAGGGTGATCCCACGAGCGAGACGACCTACGCGTACCAGCCCACCGACGTGGCGATCCGCTTCCAGGAGGAGGGCGCGCGGCGGCTGCACGTCGTGGATCTCGACGCGGCACTCGGGCACGGGGACAATCGGCGCCGCGTCGAGGCGATCTGCCGCGCCGTCCAAGTGCCGGTGCAGGTGGGTGGGGGGGTGCGCACCCACGAGGACATCACGGAGCTCCTCGCGCTTGGTGCCAGCCGCGTGATCCTGGGCACCGCCGCCGCGACCGACCCTGCGTTCGTCCGACGGGCGGTCGAGGAGCACGCCGAGGCGATCGTCGTGGCCATCGACGTCCGCGCCGACAACGTGATGGTGCGCGGTTGGCAGGAGGAAGGCCCGCCCCTCGAGCAGGCGCTCCCGGCGCTCGACGACGCCGGCGCCCCTCGCTACCTCGTGACGTCGATCGCCCGCGACGGCACCCTCAAGGGCCCGGACCTCACGCTCTACGAGCGCGTGCTGGAGCTCACCCAGGCTCCCCTCATCGCGAGCGGCGGCGTGCGCGACGCGGACGACGTGTGGGCGTTGCGGGATCTGGGCTGTGAGGCGGTCGTGACGGGCAAGGCGCTCTACGAGAAGACGCTGAAGATCGCCCAGGTGATCAGGGGGTGACGACGTGACGCTGGCCAAGCGCATCGTCCCGTGCCTCGACGTCGACGCCGGCCGCGTCGTCAAGGGCACGAGGTTCCAGGAGCTCCGCGACGCCGGGGACCCGGTGGAGCTCGCCTCGCACTACGACCGGGAAGGTGGAGACGAGCTCGTGTTCCTCGACATCACGGCGACCCTCGAGGGCCGGGCAGCCACGCTCGACGTCGTCGCACGCACGGCGGAGCAGGTCTTCATCCCGCTCACGGTGGGCGGCGGCGTGCGGAACGACGACGACGTGCACGAGCTGCTGCGCGTGGGCGCCGACAAGGTCGCCGTGAATTCCGCCGCCGTTCGGGACCCCGGGTTGGTGCAGCGGTGCGCGGACCGCTTCGGGAAGCAGTGCATGGTGATCGCGATCGACGCGAAGCGCCGGAACGGCGACGGGTGGGAGGTCGTGGTCGACGCGGGCCGCACACCGACCGGGCGGGACGCGGTCGAGTGGGCGGTCGAGGCGACCGCCCGGCGAGGCGCCGGCGAGATCCTGCTCACGTCGATGGACCGCGACGGCACCGGCGAGGGGTACGACCTCGAGCTGGTGCGCGCGATCGCCGACGAGGTGTCCGTGCCGGTCGTGGCGAGTGGAGGCGCGGGGCACCTCGATCACTTCGCGGAAGCGTTGATCGATGGCCACGCCGACGCGGTGCTCGCCGCGAGCCGATTGCACTTCGGGCAACTCACGATCCGCGAGATCAAGGAGTATCTGCGCGAGCGCGGCCTCGAGGTTCGGCTGTGAGCGACGATGGCACTCGCGGCTTGGACGACCTCGACGTGTCGTCCGTCGACCTGGACTCGTTGCGCTACGACGAGCAAGGGCTGATCCCGGTGATCGCGCAGGACGCCGAGAACGGCGAGGTCCTGATGATGGCGTGGGCCAACCGTGAGGCGCTGGAACGCACCCTCGCCGAAGGCCGGATGGTGTACTGGTCCAGGTCGCGTCAGGAGCTATGGCGCAAAGGCGACACCAGCGGTCACGTGCAACGCTGGCACGAGCTGCGCGTCGACTGCGACGCCGACGTGATCGTCGCTCGCATCCACCAGGAAGGCGCGGCGTGCCACACGGGCGCGCGTTCGTGCTTCCACCGCGCCCTCGCCGGCGGCTGAGCCGTCAGCCCTTCTTCTTCTTGGCGGTCGCCTTCCCGCCCTTGCGCCCTGCCGCCTTCTTCTGCGCCGTCGTGCCGCCCTGCTTCGAGCTGCCCCCGGACCCGGACTTCTTCCCGCCCCGCTCGGATGCACCAGGCGAGTTCGCGATCCTGGCCGCCCGTTGCTTCGACATGCCTTTGTCCTTCAGAGCTTCGTACTGCTTCTCGTTCTTCACGTTGGCTCGACGTCCCGGCATCTCGGCCTCCTCTCACACCGCCCCTCGTCTCCACCGACCACCGCTCGTTCGGGGTCGTTCGTGCTGCTCGAGTGGCCTTTCCCACCTCGCACGAGATGCAAGCATCCTCGGTCAGGGCAGCCGATCACGCGGCTCTCGTTGCCCAGAGCCCTTCCGGCGCGCGACGATGAGCACCGTGGACGACACTGACGGCGCCGGTGACGCGGCTCCGGACCACCTTCGTCGCGCGATCCTGGATGCGCTGAAGGACGGGGTCTACCGGACCGACGTCGAGGGCACGATCCTCGAGGTCAACGACGCCTTCTGCGCGTTGGTCGGGTACACGCGACCGGAGATCATCGGCTCACGGCCCCCGTACGCCTGGTGGCGCGACGCTCCCGAGAGCCGGCGGCGTGCCCTCGATCGGCTCGCCGAGCTCCGGGGGACGGCCGAGCCGGGCTTCGAGTTCACCGACACGCTGGTCCACCGCGACGGACGGTCGCTGAGCGTCCTCGCTTCCGTGCGACTGCTGCGCGACGAGACGGGGACGATCACGGGATCTCTGGGGACGATCGAGGACATCTCCGAGCGGATCGCCGCCGAGGATCGTGCCGCCCGGCTCGCCACCCTGGCCGAGCTGCTCGCGAGGAGCGTCGAGGAAGACGAAGTGCTCGACATGATCCTCGACGGGGTGTTGCAGACGGTTCCACTGAAGGGAGCGGGACTCCTGCTTCCGACGAGTGACGGGGACGCGTTGGAGCCGCGACGGCACCGCGGCATGGGGTGGACCGACGACGAACCACCCCTGCCCCTGGACGCGGATCTTCCGCTGAGCCGGGCGTTCGTCGAGGGATCCTCGTACTTCTTCGCCGATCGAGGCGAGATGGAACGCGCGTTCCCCGATGTTGCGCCGCTGACCAACGTCAAGGACGATCACGCGCGAGCCTCGCTGCCCTTGCTCGGCCGGCGGGGACCCGCGGCCGTGCTGCATCTGTTGTTCCCCGACGTCCACGACTTCCCGCCCGATGAGCGGGCCTTCCTCCGAGACGTCGCCACTCGATGCGGGCTCGCCCTCGAGCGAGCGAGCCTCTACGACATGCAGCGCCGGGAGGCGGACCGTGCTCGCCGCCTGCAGCAGGCCTTCGCCGCCATGGCCGCGGCCGGGAACCCCGAGGAGATCGCACGGATCGTGCTGCAGGAAGCGGTTCCCGCACTCGGAGGCCGGGCCGGGTCGCTCTCACTGGTCGACGAGGATGGAACGGAGTTGCGCCTGCTGGCGTTCGAGTCCGTCGACCCGCCCTCGGCGCGGGGATGGGACGTGCTGCCGCTCGAGGCCGAGCTGCCCCTCACGGACGCCGTCCGTGACAAGCTGCCCCTCTACCTCGGTGACCGGGCCGCGATCGGTGAGCGCTATCGGGAACGGATGCCGATCAGCGAGCAGGTGGGCGACCTCGCGTGGGCGGCGCTGCCGCTGATGATCGGGACCGGGGCGATCGGATCGCTGTTCGTGGACTTCCCGGCCGCGCAGTTGTTCGACCCCCCGCAGCGGCTGGCACTCGAGTCCATGGCCGACCGGACGGCCTCGGCCATCGAGCGTGCGCGGACCGCCGCTCGCGAACACGACGTGGCCGTCACGTTGCAGCACAGCCTGTTGCCGATCGTGGTCGACCGTCCGTCGGTACAGATCGCGACCCGGTACGAGGCGGGGGCCCAGGGCCTCGACGTGGGAGGCGATTGGTACGACGCCATCGGCATCCCCGACGGACGCATCGCGTTCGCCGTGGGCGACGTGATCGGGCGAGGACTCGAAGCGGCCGCGACGATGGGTCGCCTTCGCAGCGCCCTGGGGGCGCTCGCGCTGCGCGGGGAGGGCCCCGGTGCCGTGCTCGAGGGTCTCGACGAGTTCGCACGGTCCGCGATGGGCACGCACATGGCGACCGTCGCCTACGTGGAGCTGCAACCGGAGGACGGCACGCTGCGGTACGCGTGCGCCGGGCATCCATCGCCCGTGCTGATCCCGGTGGACGGCCCCTTGCGAACGCTCGACGGTGCCCGGTCACCCCTGCTGGAGGTGCTGACCACCTCGCGCTCGCGGCCGGTCGCGTCGGCTCGCTTGGACCCCGGCGATACGCTCGTGCTGTACACCGACGGGCTCACGGAGCGCCGGGACGAGCCCATCGACACGGGTCACGAGCGGCTCCTGCGAGTGCTGGCATCCGCGCGGAACCGGGATCCGGAGTCCCTCTGCGACATCTTGCTCGAACGCATGCCACCGCCGGGGGCGCGCCACGACGACATCGCGATCCTCTGCGCCCGGCGCCGCGGGCTCGGCGCCACCATCGTGAGCGTCGACGCCCAGGCCGATCGGCTCGCGGAGATCCGGGCCACGGTGGAGTCGTGGCTGGCCGAACACGACATCCCTGCGCCGCTTCGAGCCGACCTGGTGCTGGCGGTCGCCGAGGCGAGTGCGAACGCCGTGGAGCATGCGTATCGTGACGGCGATGCGCGCGACGTCACGGTCGAGGGTGCCGTGGACGATGGTGTCGTGATGAGGATCGTCGATCACGGAACCTGGAGGTACGGCGAGGGCGACCCGGGTCGCGGGCGAGGCATGCACATCATGCGCTCGCTCGTCGACGACATGGAGATCATCCGCCGCTCCGACGGCACGACGGTCGTCCTGCGAGCCGAGGTCGCGTCGGAGCCGCCGAGCCGATGGAGCTGAGCGTCGCGGTCGAGACCGACGCCCGAGCGGTCGTCGCCGGGGTCCAGGGCGAGATCGACCTCTCGAACGCGTCGGAACTCGAGCGGCGGCTGCTCGAGACGCTCGACGGAGGCAGCCCCTTGGTGGTCGATCTGACGCAGGTCGCCTACCTGGACAGCTCCGCGCTCGCGTGCCTCCATCGCGTCTCGCTCGCCGCGGCCGACCGGGCCGTGCCGATGCTGGTCGTGACGGGCGACCACGGCATGGCCAAGCGACTACTCGCGATCACGGGCCTCGACCAGGTGCTTCGTCCGTACACGACCCTCACCGAGGCCATGGCGTGGCTGTCTTCCGATCAGCGACGTCAATAGACTCTGCCGCGTGTTGAGGCTGGTGATCCCGAAGGGCTCCCTCGAGGAGCAGACCCTGCGGCTGTTCGAGGCCGCCGATCTCGCCGTCCGCCGCTCGTCCACCCGCGACTACCACGGCTCGATCGACGACGAGCGTATCGAGCGCGTGAGCGTGCTGCGTCCCCAGGAGATCCCCACCTACGTGGCCGAAGGATTGTTCGACCTGGGCATCACCGGCCAGGACTGGATCGCGGAGACGGCGAGCGACGTGGAGGTGCTCACGAGCCTCAGCTACGCGAAGACCGGCACGGGCCACGGCACGAAGGTCGTGCTGGCCGTGCCGAACGAGCACCCGGCGAACAGCGCCAAGGAGATGCCCGAGGGTTCGCGTATCTCGACGGAGTTCGTGCGCATCACCGAACAGCACTTCGCCGAACTCGGCATCGACGTGAAGGTCGCCTGGAGCTACGGCGCGACCGAAGCGAAGGTCCCGGAGATCGTCGACGCGATCGTGGACGTGACCGAGACCGGCGGCACGCTCCGTGCCCACGGCATGAAGATCATCGAGACCTTGCTCACGTCCGATCCCGTGCTGGTGGCCAACCGCGAGGCGGCGGCCGATCCCGTGAAGCGAGCCGCGATGGACGACATCACGACCCTGCTGTTGGGGGCACTGGCCGCCGAGGGTCGCGTGCTCATCAAGCTGAACGTGGCCGAGGCCGATCGTGACGCGGTCTTGGCCGTCGTGCCCTCGATGAAAGCGCCGACGATCTCACCACTGGCCGACGGCGGCTACGCGATCGAGACCGTGGTCGACAAGCGCGGGGTGAACCGGCTGATCCCCGAGCTGCGGGCCGCCGGGGCGACCGACATCCTCGAGCTGCCGATCTCCAAGATCGTTCCCTGAGCCGTCTCGTGTCTTGACCTCGGCAGGCTCCCCCCGTACCCTCGCGACGCAACCCGCCGGGGAGGGTCGAGATGCAGGGTCCAGCGCGGATGTCGGTGGCCGGAACGCTGACGCTCGCCCTCCTCGCAGGCATCGGGGCCCCCGTCGTCGCCGCGCCGGGCAGGCTCGATCGCTCGTTCTCGGGTGACGGGCACGTCACCACGTTCCCGAGGGGAGCCACGGGCTTCGGCGTCGCGATCGACGCGAAGGGGCGCATCCTGGTCGCGGGCTACACCCTGGGCGGCGACACCGATCTCGCGGTGGCTCGGTTCCGAGCCGGCGGACGGCTCGATCCCGACTTCGGTGGCGGCGACGGGCGGGTCACGACCGACCTGGGCGGCACCGACTACGGGTTCGACGTCGCGCTGGGACCGAAGGGACGCATCGTGGTGGCCGGCACCCGCGATCGCCCCGCGGGCACCCGGATGGCGGTCGCGGTGTACACGCCGCGGGGCGTGCTCGACGATCGATTCTCCGGCGACGGGGTCACGTTCGTCGGGTTCGGCAAGCGATTCCAGGGCGCCAACGCGGTCGCGGTGGGTGGCAGCGGCAAGATCGTGATCGGCGGCTCGACGTCCAACGGCGAGACGACCCGCTGGGCGATCTCGCGGCTCGACCCCGACGGCTCGCGCGATCGGAATTTCGGCGGCGACGGCCGGGTCACGCTCGACCTCACCAGGAGCGACGAGCAGGTCAACGACCTCGCGATCGTCCCGGGCGGCAGGATCGTGGCCGTCGGTTCGGCCGAAGCCGGCCTTTCTCCGAGGATCGCGATCGTGCGCCTGCATGCCGGTGGTGCGCCCGACCGGGACTTCGGCAGGCGAGGCGTGAGGTTCACCAACGTGGCCAACGGAGCCGACACCGCCTACGGCGTCACCCGCCAGCCCGACGGGAAGCTCATCGTGGTCGGGCACGTGGCCAACGGCGGCAGAGCCGACTGGGGCGTGCTCCGCTACGGCCCCAACGGCCGTCTCGACGAGACGTTCCACGGCGACGGCATCCGGATCCTGGGGTTCGGGCCTGACTACGAGTTCGCTCAGGCCTCCGCCGTGCAGCCGAACGGCCGCATCGTCGTCGTCGGGCGCATCCGGCGATCGGACAACGACCAGTTCGGGGTGGTGCGACTGAAGTCGAACGGCGCCGACGACCATGGGTTCTCCAAGGACGGGCGGATGGTCGTGGATATCGACGGCGGCAGCGACACGGCACGAGACGTCGCGCTCCAGGCCAACGGCAGGATCGTGGTGGTCGGCGAGGCCTTCGACCGCGGAACCCGCCGCTTCGCGGTCGCGAGGATCCTCGGTTCCTGAGTTTGACAACCTGGGGGGTGCTTGTGGCACAATCTGCTCAGATGTTTGAATCGGCGTTCAATCAGGTATCGACCGCGTAGGGGCGCGACCCGAACGCGATCACCGCGTTCGAATGCGCCAGGGGGACCTCTCGGTGGACGGGGGGTCCTTTCGTTTCCAGGGGTTGGACGCGAGCAGGGGGTCACAGATGGGCGAGACGATCGAGGAACGCATCGAACGGGAGGCCGAGGCCCTCGAGCGAGAGTGGGAAACGAGCCCGAGATGGAGAGGCGTCGAACGCCACTACTCGGCCGAGGACGTGGTCCGGCTCCGGGGATCGTTCCCCGTCGAGCAGACGATCGCTCGCCGCGGCGCCGAGCGGCTCTGGGAGCTCGTGACCGAGACGGACTACGTCAACGCGCTCGGCGCCCTCACCGGGGGCCAAGCAGTTGAGATGGTGAAGGCGGGCCTGCAGGCGATCTACCTCAGCGGATGGCAGGTCGCCGCCGACGCGAACCTGGCCGGGCACACCTACCCCGACCAGTCCCTGTACCCGGCGAACTCGGTGCCGGCCGTGGTGCGGCGCCTCAACAACGCGATGCAGCGCGCCGACCAGATCGCTTGGAGCGATGGCTTGGACACCCGCTCCGTCGTGCCGATCCTCGCCGACGCCGAGGCGGGCTTCGGCGGTGCACTGAACGCGTTCGAGCTGATGCGATCGATGATCGAGGCCGGCGCGGCGGGCGTGCACTTCGAGGATCAGCTCGCGAGCGAGAAGAAGTGTGGGCACCTGGGCGGCAAGGTGCTCGTTCCGACGGACCAGTTCGTCCGAACGCTCACCGCCGCCAGGCTCGCGGCCGACGTGGTCGGCGTGCCCACCCTGCTCGTCGCCCGCACCGATGCGCTCGGGGCGACGCTGCTCACGACCGACATCGACCCCCGCGACCGGCGCTTCACGACCGGGGAGCGCACGCACGAGGGCTTCCACGGAGTGAACAACGGCATGGATCCCGCGATCGCCCGAGGGCTCGCCTACGCCCCGTACGCCGACATGATCTGGTGCGAGACGGCGACGCCCGACCTCGACGAGGCGCGCACGTTCGCCGAGGGCATCCACTCGATGTACCCGGACAAGCTGCTCGCCTACAACTGCAGCCCCTCGTTCAACTGGAAGCAGCACCTCGACGACGCGACGATCGCACGGTTCCAGAAGGAGCTCGGGGCGATGGGCTATCGGTTCCAGTTCATCACGCTCGCCGGGTTCCACGCGCTCAACGCCAGCATGTTCGAGCTGGCGCACGGCTACGCCGCTCAGGGCATGAGCGCCTACGTGGAGCTCCAGGAGCGCGAGTTCGCGATGGAGACCGACGGCTACACGGCCACCCGTCACCAGGCGGAGGTCGGAACCGGGTACTTCGATCGTCTCTCCACCGTGATCTCGGGCGGCAGCTCCTCGACGCTCGCGCTCAAGGGTTCGACCGAGGAGGAGCAGTTCAAGGACTGACCCTCAGGGGCCGTCGAGCAGCGCGGCGAGTCGCTCGGCATCTCGGACCGCGGCACCTCCCGGGTCGTTGTTGAAATAGACGTCGACCTCCCCCGCCGGGAGCGAGCGGATCCGCTCGGCCCACCGACGGAGCTTCGTCGAGGTGTAGTCCGGCCCGTGCACCGTGCCGCGGTGGAACCGGATGTAGCTCCATCCTCCGGTCACCTCCAGCGGCACCCGGGCCCGAGGGCTATCGGCGAGCACCCAGGCCGCACCGGCCTGGTCGAGGGCCGCCAGCACGTCGTCGTGATGCCAGCTCGGATGGCGGAACTCGAAGGCCGCACGCATGCCGTCGGGAAGCATCGAGAGCAGCTCGCGGAGCAACCCGAGATCGAGCTCGAATGTCGGCGGCTGCTGGAAGAGAACCGGCCCCAGGGCATCGCCCAGAGCCGACGCCCGGTCCCAGAAGCGGTCGAGCGGCTCCCGAGGTTCGCGGAAGCGTCGCAGATGGGTGAGGTACCGGCTCATCTTGACCGCGAACCGGAAGCCGGGAGGGACCTGCTCGGCCCACCGTTCGAACGTCGCGCGTTCGGGCAGGCGGTAGAACGAGGCGTTGATCTCGATCGTCGGGAGCCGCCGGCTGAGGTACGCGAGCCACGCCCGCTGAGGGCACCCCGGCGGGTAGACCGTGTCGCGCCAGTCCCGGTACACCCAGCCGCTCGTGCCGATCACGATCTGCACGACATCGACCTCCCGACCACCGGCGCGGCGCTGTCCGGGGTCAACGCTCCTTCAGGCCGGCTCGATCGCCCACGGCCTCGGCCGCGTGCCGCAGGTCGGACTCGAACGCCGCGAGCGCGGCCGCCCGGTCGTCCTCCTCGCCGATCCGAAGGATAGATGAAGGGTGAACGGTGGCGGTCACGAAGGCATCGAGCGGACTCTCGAGGAACTCGCCGCGGTGCAGCGTGACCCTGAAGTCCGTGCCGAGCACGCCCTGCGCAGCCGTGGCTCCCATGAGGACCACGACGTCGGGCGCGACGACTCGAAGCTCGGCGCGCAACCACGGGTCGCACGCCCGCACGTGGGCGAGCGACGGCTTGCGGTGGATCCGCTTCTTCCCTCGTGCTTCCCATCTGAAGTGCTTCACGGCGTTCGTGAGGTAGACATCGTGCCGGTGCAGCCCGATGCGATCGAGCGCCCGTTCCAGGAGTCGCCCCGCCGGCCCCACGAACGGACGACCCTCCACATCCTCTCGATCCCCCGGTTGCTCACCG
>DASZOO010000257.1:0-20016 GCA_035550775.1 Actinomycetota bacterium
CCCCCCCCCCCCGGCACTCGACCTCGACGCGGTCGCCGACCGCCGTCGAGGCGGTCGGCCCCACCCAGCCCGTCCTTGGGTACCCTCTAGCTTCCGAGGCACACCCCGACGCCTCGAAGGGAGCCCGAAGCACGTGTCGAACCAACGCAACGACGCCCGCAGACCGACGAAGGCCGAGCGCAAGGAACAGGCCCGCCTGGAGCGCGAGGCGCTCCAACGGCAGATGCACGCCAGGAAGCGCAACCGAACGATCGGGCTGTCGCTCGTCGCGTTGGCCGCGGTCGTCGCGATCGTCGCGATCGTCGTGCTGCAGCCCGGCAGCGACGCCGACACGGCGCTCGCCTCGCCGGCCGACCTGCTCGAGCAGGCTCCCGACGCCGCGCAGGCCGCGGGATGCAGCGAGGTGCAGACCCCCGGCTTCTACGCCGGCGCGGACCAGTCGTCGCCCGAGTACGCCGACCAGGCGCACATCGGGGGCGACGAACGGTTCCCCGAGATGCCGCCGCTCGACACGTATCCCAGCACGCCGCCGACGTCGGGTCCCCACGTCGGAGAGACCACGATGCCGGCGGGCGTCTACGACTCCACGCCCGATCTCGGCCCGCTGCTGCATTCGCTCGAGCACGGCGGGTCGGTGATCTGGCTCTCACCCGACGCTCCGCAGGCGAAGATCGACGAGATCAGGTCGTTCTACGACCAGGCCGAGCCGGTCGGCCAAGACCGCGTCATCGTGGCGACCTACGACTACGACGGGGCCGGCGGCATGCTTCCCGACGGGACCCAGATGGCGCTCGCGTCGTGGCATCGCCTCCAGACGTGTGCGGCCCCCGACCTCGCCGTGGCGTTCGACTTCACGAGCCAGTTCTCCTACCCGACCACCCAGGACCGCCAGTACGCGGGAGAGGCCCCCGAGCGCGGGGCGCCGATGTAGCCGTGACGAACAAGAACAAGAAGCGGCGGGCCACGGCGCCCGCGACGGCGGGGGCTCGACCGCCGGCGGGCGCGAACGAGGCCCGGCGCGAACGGAAGGAGCTGGCTCGCCAGGCGCGCGTCACGGAACGCAAGCGGGCCCAGCGAAGCGCGATGTTCCGACGGGCCGCCGTCTTCGGGATCATCGGGGTGGTGAGCGTCGGCGTCTTCTACTGGTTCACCAGGGTGTCGAGCCCGGGCGAGATCCCACAGGCCGCGGTCGCCGCCGCCCGGACCGCCGGATGCACCGAGGTCATACGACCCCAGGGCGACGCCCCCGCGGGCCAGCACGTCGCCGACGGCACGCCGATCACGTACGCGCAGCGGCCGGCGACGTCGGGCCAGCATTACGGGGGTCAGGTGCTGCCCTCCTCGCCCGATTCCTACGACCAACCGATCGACAGCGAGCCGGCAGCGGTGCACTTCCTCGAGCACTCGGGTGTGATGCTCTACTACCGGGCCGATGGTGACGGCGCGGTGACCCCCGACGTGGTCGGCGCGCTCGAGGACGTCGCGGCCCGGAGCCGCATGACCGTCGCGGCGCCGTTCACGGAGCTGCCCGACGGAACGTCGGTCGCGCTGGCGGCGTGGGACCAGCTGCAGACGTGTCCGGGCACGATCACGGCCGACCAGGCGACGACGGTGGCGAACGGGTTCGCCGGCGCGTTCGCCTGCAGCTCGAACGCGCCCGAGGCCAACGCCGCCGACGACTGCTGAGGCGTCGGCAAGCTCAGCCGAGCCCGCAGCGCCGGCCGTGTGGGCAGACGATCGTGCCGTGCTCGAAGTCGGCGAGCATGCCGCCGCTGCCGTCGGCGTGGACGCGGCTCGTGGGGAAGCCCAGCCGGCCGTCGGCTCCGCCTCGGTGCAGGTACTCCTTGAGCACCCGGCCCCACAGCGCGTGCGCGCCCGTGCCTGGCTTCGAGAGGATGCGTCCCCGATCGAACAACGCGCGTGTTCCCGGGCCCGAATGCACGATCTGACCGGTCGGCATGCCCAGGCTGCCGTCGGGGCCCTTGACCGCCCGGTACTCACGGTAGGTGGCGCCCCGCAGCCACACGGTGACCCGCTCGCCGCCGTTGCGGAAGATCGCCCCCTTCTCGAACCTCTGCCGTGATCCGCCGGGGACGCGGGCGATCTTCGACGTCGGCAGTCCCGGGCGGCACATCACGGCGTCGTAGCGGTCCCGGATCGGCCCGGTGATGTTCCGGTCCTTCTGGATCCAGATGCGGCCGTCCCACGCCCCGATCGCCCACCGCAGCTCCGAACCCGTGATCGATGCCGACCCGCTCCCGCCCCGGACCGTGGCCGTGACGATGCGGCCGCCCCGCCCACGACGAACCCCGGTGAATCCGCGGACCCTGCCGATCGCCCCGGTGTAGGGCGCGAGCCGGTTCGTGAGCTCGGCCGCCGAGACCGCCTTCTGCCAATGGACCCACGGATTGCCGCCGCGAGCCTCACCCGGATCGCACTCCGCCTTCAGGTAGGGGACCGCGAAGGCGTCGTTGCCCCCGTGCCACACGTCCTCCACAGCGTCGGAGTGCCCGCCGTCGGAGGCCGCGTAGAAGGCCTGGATCACCTTCCCGCCGTGCGTGACGACCTGCCCGCGGGTGTCGTCGACCGCCTCGACCCACCGTCGGCCGTCGAGGCCCGTCTCCTTGGCCGAGCCGACGTAGACCTGATCGTTCGCACCGTCGCTGATGTCGCACCCGCACTGCGCGTTTGGGGCGTATCGCTTGACCTTGTAGGTGGCGAACGTCCGGCCGGCGACGGCCTGGGCGCGCAGCGCCGCGCTCGGCCACGAGCTGGGCATCTCCCCCAGACCGTAGAGGTACTGCTCGAAGCCGATCGGCAACACCACGCGCAGGTTCCACGATCCTCCGCGGGCGTACAGGCCCAGCTCGAGGTGTCCGCGGCCGTAGGAGTACCCGTTACCGGCCTCGGACACGACCGCCCGGGCGGTCGACCCGTACGTCGCGATCAGGTCGGCGCCGGTCCCGCCCCACGTGCGCCCCCCGATCAGCTGTCCGCCGTGGTCGCGGATCGCGAACCCCTTCGACTTCGCGCGCACGGTCCAGGTCCGGCCTCCGGGGATGCGGCCGACCCGGGTGCCGCCCGGCCCGCCGATCCAGAGCTTCACGGGGCCTCCTCGTGCCCCGAGATGAACCGACCGACGATCCCACGTCAGCCCGACCCTGATCTTCTTCACGGGATCGCTCACGCGGCCGACGCGAGTGGAACGATAGAAGTGCTTGAGGATGCGCTTGTGCGACCATCCCATCGCCGCCAGCCCGTTGGCGCCCCACTGCGACATGCCGACCCCGTGGCCGAAGCCCGACCCGAAGAACCGGAACCCGGTGGCGCGGCCGACCCCGGGCGTGGCCGGCGCCGGCGACCCCGTGAACGGATCGTCGGTCACGCCCGGCGTGGTCGAGCCCTCGCCCGCAGCGCGCGCGGACGGGACCGCGGCGGCCAGCGTCACGACGACGGCGAGCGCCGGCACGAGCGCGCGGACGATTCGGGTCGACCCCCCGGTCGGCTTCACGGGGGCAGCATCGGCGGCCCCGGCGGGTCGGTTGAGCGGGCCGGCCGCCGCGCCCCTCACGATGCCGAGGCCTCCTGACCCGCCCCGATCCGAGCCTCGGCCAGGTGGGCGCTTGCGGGCACGGAGGCACCGTCACCCAGCACGCTCGACTCGACGATCGCACCGTCGCCGATCACGGCGTTCGGTGCCATCACCGAGCGGGTGACCACGGCGCCGGAGCCGACCCGGGCGCCCGCCTGCAGCACGGAGTCGTCGACGCGGGCGTCGGGGCCGACGATCGCCCCGGGGCCGACCGCCACCCACCGCCCCAGGTGCGCTCGCAGGTCGACCCGGGCGCCCTCGGCGATCCACGGCGCCGGATACGACACGCCGTGCACCTTGCCCTCGAACATGTCGAAATGGGCTTGCAGGTACTTCTCGGGCGTCCCCAGGTCGAGCCAGTAGGCATCGGCCACGAACCCGTACACGGGATGGCCGGCGTCGATCAGCGCCGGGAAGATGTCGCGCTCGATCGAGATCGTGTCGCCGGGCGTCCATGCGCGCAGCACCTCGGGGTCGAGCAGGTACGTGCCCGCGTTCACGTCGCCGGGGACCGGGTCCTCCGGCTTCTCGCGGAACTCCTCGATGCGCCCCTCGTCGTCGGTCGCCACGAGCCCGAAGGCCCGTGCATCGTCGACGTGATGCAGGGCGATCGTCACCGCGGCGCCCTTGTCCTCGTGGGATGCGCGCATCGCGGTCAGATCGAGGTCGGTGAGGATGTCGCCGTTGAGCGCGAAGAACGGCTCGTCACCGGCGGCCTCGAGCGCGTTCACGATCGCGCCCCCCGTGCCGAGGGCATGCGTCTCGGTGATCCACGTGATCGCTGGGTCGCCGTGGCGGGCCGCGATGAAGGGGTGGAACACCTGCTCCAGGTACGGAGAGCTCAGCACCACCTCGTGCACGCCGTGCCGCGCGAGGTGGTCGAGCACATGGTCGAGGGCGTGGCGGTCCATCAGGGGGAGCAGCGGCTTCGGCACGGTCTCGGTGAGGGGACGCATGCGCGTGCCCTCCCCCCCGACCAGGACGACGGCCTTCATCGTGTCGTGATCCTCCCTCGCCGAGCCTCGAGCTCCGCGCGCAGCCGCAGGACGGTCCAGGCCAGCGGCAGGGTGATGCGCCGCCATCCACGGGCGCGGTGCTTGCGGTAGTAACGGTAGACGCTGTCGGAGTGCATCCGCAGCATCCGGGCGCTCCGGCCCGTCGAGACCCCGATCTCGTGCACGATCTCTGCTCGCGGCGTGAAGAGGACCGACCACCCGCCATCGCGCAGACGCGTCGCGATGTCGAGCTCCTCCCCGTAGAGTGGGAACCCCTCGTCGAAGACGCCGACGGCGTCGAGCGCCTCACGGCGGAACAGCATGCAGCACCCGCTCACCCAATCGACCTCGCGGGCGGTCGTGCGGTCCCATCCATCCATGTGGTAGCGGCGCGTGAAGCGGTTGCCGGGCCGCACCGTCCCGAGCAGCACGTGCCCGGCCGCGTCGACGATGCCCGGGAACCGCCGTCCGCTCTCGTACAGCGTGCCGTCGGAGTTGCGGACGAGCGGCCCGACGATGCCGACCCGCGGATGGGTGCGGGCCACGTCGACGAGGTCGGCCAGCGTTCCCTTCCACCACTCGACGTCCGGGTTCAGCAGCAGCACGAACGGCGCCGACGTCTCGCCGATGCCCTGGTTCCAGGCGGGTGAGAGGAAGCGGTTCGTTCGGTTCTCGATGAGCCTCGCCCAGGGGTGCGCGGCGACCGCGGCCGTGTGCGACGCGTCGTGCGACGCATTGTCGATCACGAGCACGTCGAGGGCGATGTCGCCGCGATGCCGCTCCAGCGAAGCGAGGCAGCGCTCCAGGTACGCGCCGGTGTTGAAGTTCACGATCACCACCGCCAGCTCGGCGGCCTCGGGGGAGACGGTGACGCTCACTGGTGCGGCGTCTGTGCCACGAGCACGATGCCGAGCATGATGCAGAACACGCCCGCCCACCGCAGGGGAGGGATCTGTTCCTGCAGCACGAATCGATCGGCGAGCAGGATCAGCACGTAGGTGAGCGAGGCGAACGGGTAGGCGAACGAGAGCGACGCCCTGGACAGGACCGCGAGCCAGACGAACGCCGACAGGCCGAACAGGAACAGGCCCCCCCACACCGCGGCGGTGGAGGCGACGTCCTTGAGGGAATGCGCGTTCAGCTGCAGCTCGCCGCTGTTCGAGGCGACCTGGTTCATGCCGTGCTTCAACGTGAGCTGGGCCAGGGCCGCGAGGACCACCGACAACAGGATCAAGCCGATCAACATCGTGCGGTCCTTCCTTCCCGCAGGGTGCTCTGCGGTGCGCTCGGCGAGGTGCGTGTCGTGCGCCTCGGGGTCGGTCACGGGCGGGTTCGGATTCACAGGTCCTCCACCGTGGCGGCGGGCTCGACGTCGAGGCGCTTGGGCATCTGCACGTCGTGGGGCACCTGCAGCATGTATCGCTGGGTCTGGACATGGTACGGATCGCCGGACACCGACGAGAGGCCGATCGTCACGAAGTACGTGCCACCGACCCACTCGGCCGGGGGCACGCGGAACACCACCCGCTTCTTGCCGTCGACCGGCCCGATCGCGATGCCCATCGCGCTCGTGCGCCCGTCGACCACCGGGTGGTTCGTCGAGGCCGAGACGACGGCGAACGAGACGTCGAGGTCGGGCACCGTCTCGTGGGCCTGCACGTCGACCGCGATGGCGAGCTCCGCACCGGGCCAGACCGTGCCGTTGCCGTCGCCACCGGAGTCGAAGCTCACGGCCGCGATCTCCACTTCGCGGCCCCCCTCCTCGGGCACGAAGTCGGGATCGCGGCTGAGCAGCCGATGTCGCAGCTCACGGACGACCTCGGCGGGTCCACCGTCCATGTGCACGAGGCCGTGCTCGAGCATCACGGCCCGGTCGCAGACCTCGACCACGGTGTCGAGCGCGTGCGTGACGAGCACGATCGTGCGACCGTCGCGCTGGAACTCACGCACGCGGTCGACGCAACGCTGCTGGAACGCTTCGTCGCCGACGGCGAGCACCTCGTCGATCAACAGGATCTCCGGGTCGACGTGCACCGCGACCGCGAAGCCCAGCCGGACGAGCATGCCCGAGGAGTAGAACTTCACCTGGTTGTCCATGAACTCCTCGAGCTCCGCGAACGCCACGATGCCGTCGTAGACACGCTCGGTCTCCCGCCGTGATAGCCCGAGGAACGCCGCGTTCAGATACACGTTCTCCCGGCCCGTGAGCTCGGGGTGGAAGCCCGCCCCCAGCTCGAGCAGCGCGGCCATGCGACCGCGCGTGCGTATCGTGCCCTCGCTGGGGCGCAGGATGCCCGCGATGCACTTGAGCAGCGTCGTCTTGCCGGAGCCGTTGTGGCCGATCAGCCCGATCGACGCGCCGTCCTCGATCGCGACCGAGACGTCGCGCAGCGCCCAGAAGTCCTCGGCCCTCGATCGCGTGACCAGCAGCCGCTGCTTCACGCTGCTCGGCCGCTCGCGGTAGAGACGGAACCGCTTCGAGACCCCCCGGACCTCGATCGCCGCCGTCACAGCTCCTCCGCGAAGTCGCCCGAGCGCCGGAAGAACGATCGCCACGCGAGCAGCAGAGCCACGATCGAGACCGCCAGGACGACCGCGAGCAGGCCCGCCTGCCATGCGACGGTCACGTCGGGCAGCACCTGCTCCCCGCCCTGCACGGGATCGCCGTAGATCGCTCGCTGGAATCCCAGCACGATCGGGGTGAGCGGGTTCGCCAGGTAGAGCGTCCACATGCTGACCCCGGCGACCTCGCGAGAGGAGAGGTGCTGCTGCACGAGCGCGGCCTGGTAGACGATGGGCGTCATCCAGAACCAGACGAGCAGGCCCAGGTTCAGCAGATGGCCGACGTCGCGATACCGCACGTTGAGCGCCGAGGCCCACAGCGTGGCCGCGGTCGTGAAGACCAACACGGTGACGAGCGCGAGCGGGTACAACACGATGGCAGCGGCGCCGATGCCGTGCCCGCTCACGACGACGAAGATCAACAGCACGCCGGTCTGCAGCACGAAGTCGAACAGCGCGACCCCCACCGAGGCGAACGGCAGGATCTCGCGGGGGAACGCGACCTTCTTCACGAGGTTCGCGTTGTCGATCACGGCGCGCGAGCCCGCCAACAGCGATGCCGAGAACAGGTTCCAGGCGAGCAGGCCCGAGAGCAGGAAGACGGGGAAGTCGGGCACGCGGTTGCCGAGCACCACCACCACGAACGAGAACACGGCGAGGAACACGATCGGGTTGAGCAGGGACCACGCCGCGCCGAGGAACGAGGCCGTGTACTTGACCTTCAGCTCCTTGCGTACGAGGTTCACGAGGATCTCGCGATACCCCCAGAGCTCGCGCAGCCGAGGACCGATCCGCAGCTGCGGCGTCTCGGACGTGCGCTCGATCGTGGTCGTGGTGGCGATGGCGACGTGGCTCCTGTCGAGAGGGATCGTGGGCGCGAACCCGCAGGTCAGCGCGGCGATGAGTCTAGCAACGGGGACCCCGCCGGCCGCCGCTCGTGCCTATGACGATCGTTCGAAGTTCTCGCGCGCCTGGGCCACCTCGGGACCGGGCTCGAAGCTCCGGAGCGCCCTCGCGTACGCCATGCCGTAGCCCTCCGCGACCATCGCCTCGGTGATGCCGGCGTCGACGAGGGACTTGCCCCAGATCGCCAACGCCTTGCGGGCGGGGTCGCGGACCAACGAGAGCGTCTGCGTGATCGCCCGCTCGTACCCGCGCGCGGTGGCATCGGTGGCACGGAGTCGCTCGACGTGGGCGGCGGCCGCGGCTCCGACCCCGTCACGGAGCGCCGGGTCCTGGTGCAGGCGCGAGAGCGTGCCGGCGAGCTCGACCGGATCGGTCGGCCCCGGCGCCACCCGCAACACGGCGTCGTCGGGCACATCGAGGTAGGTTCCGGTCGCGCTCACGACCGACGCCTTACCAGCCTGCATCGCCCGGCTGAGCGAGCCGCTCACCTCGCCTCGGTGCGGGAACCGGAGGTCCACGACGGCGTCGGCTGCCGCGATCCATGCGAGGAAGTCCGCGTCCGGCACGTCGTGATGCACGCTCACCCGCCCACCGGCCCGCGCTGCATCGATCGCCTGCTCGACGTCGTAGCCCTCGATGCGCCGTCCGACGATCGCCACGCGGGCGTCGTCGGCCAGCCGCATCGCCGCCCCGACGACCGCGTCGAGCTGTTTCGCCTCGTTCACGTCGCCGGGCGCGACCACGAGGAAGGCCGGATCGCCGATGCTGGAACGGAGCTCCCGCCCTCGAGAGGCCGCGCGGGCGAACGCGTCGGCAGGCTCGATGACCGGATGGGGAACGACGAACACGGGGGTGCGACATCCGAAGCTCTCCAGGTAGCGTCGCCCGAAGTCCGAGTGCACGATCACGCCGCGAGCGCGACGGACGACATGCGCGCACCACGGCTGCCGGAGCGGCTCGTTCCGGAGGCCGTCGGGGTCGTCGATCGTACCCCGGAGCCGGGCCGATGCGCGCGCCGCCATGAAGCCGAGCGGGTCGCCGGCGGCGATGAGGCCTCGGACGAAGTCGTCCAGTGCGAGGTCGTGGAGCACGACGAGCGCGTCGGTCAGGAACGCGGCGCGATAGACCTCGAGGTGGAACTCGACGTTGTTCCCCAGCTGGAACACCCCCAGGTGGTAGCCGGGGAACCGGCCGGCGTCGGCGCTGCTCACGGGCCAGACGGTGTCGAAGCGCATCCGCTGCGGCATGCCGATCCGCTCGAGCCCGTCGAGCACCGCCCGGTCGTACGACGCGATGCCCGTCGGGGCGGGCGGCAGCGGACCGGCGAAGATCACGTCGCCTCGCGACCCCGGCCCGCGTCCGTGAGCGACCTGGGCGGCGCGGGGGGCGCGCCGCATCCGCCTCACGACCTTGTCGACGGCCTCCATCAGTCGAGCAGGCGAGCGACGATGTCCGGCCAGCTCGGCACGGTGGCCCGCACGAGCTCGTGCCCCGCGCCGCCCATGCGTTCGGCGCCCGCTCGATCGTTCCACAGGCGATCGAACGCCTCGGCGATCGCCATCGGCTCGGGGGGACGCACGAGCCCGGTCTCGTCGTCGCGGACGAACTCCAGTGGTCCGCCGCTGTCGGTGAGCGTGATCACCGGCCTCGATGCGGCGAACCCCTCGATCGTGACGTAGCCGTAGTCCTCGTCGAAGGGCCCGAAGTACACGCCGAGCGCTTCGCGGTACAGCTCCAGCAGGCGATCGTCGCCGACCCCGATCTCGAACACGACCCTGTCGCTCAGCCCGAGCCGCTCGACCTGCTCGCGCAGCCGAGGCTCGTCGGGCCCGCGCCCCACCAGGACCAGCCTGACGTCAGAGGTCACGTGCCGCATCGCCTCGATCGCGAGCGACTGCCGCTTCAGGCTCTCCATGCGGCTCGGGAACAGCAGGAACTCGCCGAGCGGGCCCTTCGGCGCGTCGAGCAGCTGCTCGGCCATGCGGCTCGGGTGGTACAGGGGCTCGGCGGGGATGCGCAGCGAGCTCCAGAGCCGCTCGCGCACGTTCTCGGCGTTCGTGAAGACCCGCTTCGCCTCACCGAGCGCGACCCGGTCGGCTTCCCACACCATGTCGCGGACCTTGGGCCCGTCGTCCTGACGCTTCAGATCCGCGTACACGGGATGATCCCAGAGCTCGTAGGCGGTCCGGTGCTGGTGGATCAGCCAGACGATCTTCCGCTCGTGCTGCGCCAGGTAGGCGGGGAACTTCAGAGCGATCACCGCGTCGACCACGAGCCCGTTCGATTCGGTGATGTCGAAGCTGCGCCACACCGCCATCTGATGGGCGAGCTGGCTCGGCGGGTACCACTTCCCGGCGATCTGCACGAGGTCCGCCTCGTGGCCGGCCTCGCGAAGCGCTCGCACCAACGCCTCGGCGTGCGTCTCGGCCCCGCCGCGTACGAACGCGGTCTGCGGATGCAGGACGGCGACCCTCACTCGGCCGGGGCCTCTCCGGGACCGCGCTCGGCCGTGAGCCGCTCGACCTCCGCCTCGAGCACCATGACCTTCTCGGCGAGACTCGTCGTGAGCTCGGCGTGGTCGGCGAGCAGGCGGTCGTATCGCCACGTCGCGGGACGCATCACGCGCCAGATGCGTCGCTTCAGCTGCCGCCGCCAGGTGGAGGGGGAGGCGAGGTTCCCTTCGCCCATCGGGATCACGACCGTCTCGTCCGTGCGCATCTGGGCGGCGAAATCGTGCAGGCGATCGCGGATCTCGGGCGTGTCCATGCGGGCGCGGGCAGCGGAATCGCGGGCCCAGTACATCTCGCGCAGGAGGTCGTCCGCGTCCTCGGACGGCGGATCGGGCGCACCCTTCGGCTCCATGACTCCCGAGGCTAACACCCGCCCCGAAGCGTTCAGGGCGAGGCGCCGCCGGGCTTGCGAGCCCAGATCGCGAAGTCCTGCGCGTTGCCGCGTTGGTCGGGGTTCAGGAACACGACCTGGGCGTCGTCGAAGCCTGCGTGCTCCGCCATCAACCGCAACGTCTCCGGGTGACCCGGCCAGGTATGCGTCACGTCGGCCACGAAGTAGGCGGCCACCGCCTCGAGGTTGAGGGCATTGATCGTCTCGATCAGCATCGCCCCCCCGGGGCGCAGGAGCGAGTGCACGCGGCGGAAGAGCCCGAGCCACTGCCCACGAGGGATGTGCTCGATCAGCTGGATCGCGCTCACGGCCGCGGGCGGCTCGCCTCGCCGGGTCTCCAGGTACCCGTCGACCTCCGCGAGCGTGGCCTCGATGCCCTTGTCGCGGCAGGCATCCACGGCCGATGGTGAGCTGTCCACGCCTTGCACCCTCCAGCCCCACTCCCGAACGAGCTCGCAGAATTCACCGAGCCCGCATCCGAGGTCGAGCCACAGAGGTCGCTCCTGCTCCTGGGCGTCGGTGTCCGCGTCCACGAGGCGATCGCGGAGCGGAACGGCGAACCGCTCGTACTGTCGCAACCGCTCCACGACGGACTCCGCGTCACCGCGCATCCGCTGCTCGAACGCCCAGTAGTAGTCGTCGTCGACGCGGGGGGCTCCGGCTTCGGCGGCCCCCTGCGGCGGGACGGGGCGTTCCTGCACGGCGTGGTCGAGCCGGTCGACGTCGCCGTGCATCCGCTCGAGATCCACGGCCAGGTCCCGCGCACGCTCCGCGAGCTCGAGCGCGACCGAGGCCAGCTCGGTCGCCAGCCGGTCGGATCGACGCGTCGCGGGGCGCGTGAGCCGGAACACGCCCCGCTTCACCGCCCCCTTCACGGCGGAGCCGGAGGCCAGATAGGGCTCAGCGGCGGGCACGGTGTCGCCCTGCTCCGTCTGCAGCTGCGCGACCATCGCTCGCAGGCGCTCGATCAGCTCCCGATCGGCTCCCGAGGCGGGTCGGTCCTCGTCCACGGTTGCGGAGCCTAGCACCGGCATCCCGAGACCCATCCGGGTGCCGGGTCACCAGACGTCGCCGGCCCGCCAGTCGCAGGTCAGCATCGCGTCGAGGTCGAGCTCGGGGCTCGCCGGCGTCCGGCGGATCATCACGAGGCCGTCCTCGTCCGGCGTCCTCGCGACCCCGCGTTCGGTTCGCACGCCGGTGGGCCCGCGCCACACCTCCCAGCCGAAGGACCCGTAGAAGCCGAACAGGTCGGTGCCGAGCGCACCCAGTTCGTAGCGCTCGTCGATGAAGGCGGTCGCCCCGCGCATCAGGGCGCTCGCGAACCCTCGCCCACGATCCCGCTCTCGGGTCGCCACCGCTTCCACGTAGCCCGTTCGCAGCGGCCGACCGTCGGCCTCCAGCACCCGGTCAACGACGCTGACGTGCGATCGCACCGAGCCATCCACCTCGACCAGGAAGTGCGTGCCCCCGATCGAATGCTCCCAGTCGTGCTCGTCGAAGCGCTCCTCGCCACCCCAGGCCTCGTCGAACAGCGCCCGGAGCTGCGGGATCCGGTCGCCGAGCTCGGAGGTGACACACCGAACGATGTCCATGGCGTCGCGGGGCCTGACCTGTCGGACGGGCGTCGTCAGAGACCGTCGAGGCCGCTCGCGAGGAAGTCCTTCAGGCCTTCCTCGAGGGGTGGCATGGGGTCGATGCCCAGGTGGGGGGTGTAGACGCTCGTGAGGGCGGAGTAGACGGGGCGCGGGGCGGGAAGGCCGAGCTCGGCGGCCAGCTGCGGTTCGACGGCGCCCGCCCAGCCCGTGAGCTCCTGCACCCGTGTGAGCACCTCGTACCACGAGGCGGGTTGCGAGCCGGCGAGGTGGTAGAGGCCGTACCGTCCCGTGAGCACGAGCGGCATGATGCGATCGGCGAGGTGACCCACGAACGTCGGCGAGCCCCACCGGTCGGCGAGCCCGCCGACCGTCTCCCCCCTCGCGAGCCGGTGAGCGGTACGGCTCAGGTAGTCGTTGCCGCCCCCGTACACGTACCCCACCCGCACGACGAACGACGCCGGAGCGATCTCGCGCACGAACCGCTCTCCCGCGAGCTTCGCCCGCCCGTAGACCGACAGCGGAGCCGGCTCGTCGGTCTCGTCGTAGGGGGCGCCCTTCTCGCCGTCGAAGACGTAGTCCGTGGAGACGTGCATCAGGACCGCGCCGCTGGCGCGCGCGGCGAGCGCGAGATGCTGGGGCCCGAGCGCGTTGTCGCGGAAGGCCCTGGCCTGGTCGGTCTCGTTCTCGTCGACCTTCGTGAACGCCGCGAAGTTCAAGATCGCGTCGGCTCGCAGCGGTTCCAGGGTCTGGCGCACCGCGTCGTGGTCGCCCACGTCGAGCTCGTCGCGATCGAACGCGTGCACGTCGTGGTGCGGTGGCACCCGCGACAGGAACGCGCGCCCGAGGTCGCCGCCCGCACCGGTCACGGCGAGCCTCACGCGCGGCCTCCGGCGACCCGAGGGGCGGTGACCACCGGCACGACGTGGGACGCCTCGAGCCCGTCGAGATTGGCTCGGTACCACGAGACCGTGTGGGCCAAGGCGTCGTCGAACGTCCACGCGGGTCGCCAGCCGAGCGCGAGGAGTCGGTCGGAGCGCACCCCGTAGCGGAAGTCGTGTCCCGGCCGGTCGGGCACGAGCTCGATCAGGTCCGAGGGCGCTCCGGCGAGCTCGCAGATGCGCCTCGCGAGCTCGGCGTTCGGAAGCTCGTGGCCCTCCCCGATGTTGTAGACCACGCCGGGCAGCCCACGGTCGAGCACCGTCAGGGCCCCCCGCACCCAGTCCTCGACGTAGAGGAACTCGCGCCGCTGTTCGCCCCGGCCGTAGAGCGGCACGGGCCGCCCGCGGAGGGCGTTCACGGCGAAGGTGGGCACGACGCGCTCGATCTGTCGAGGGCCGAACGCGTTCGTGCCGCGCACCACGACCACCGGCGCGTCGTAGGTGATCACGGCAGCGGCGCAGAGCATGTCGGCGGCAGCCTTGCTCGCCGCGTACGGGCTCCGGGGCCGCAACGGCGCGTCCTCGTCGAACATGCCGCCCGCTGGGTCGCCGGCGCCGTACACCTCGTCGGTGGACACCATCAGCATCCGCGTGCCGTGGCGCCTCACCGCTTCCAGCACGGTCTCGGTGCCGAGCACGTTCGTGGTGAGGAACTCGGCCGGCCGATCGATGCTGCGATCGACATGGCTCTCGGCGGCTGCGTGCACGACCGCGTCGGCCTCGCGGACCAACGGCTCGACGACCGCCGCGTCGCACACATCGCCTCGGACGAAGACCAGGCGCGGATCGCCGTCACGGTGCTCGAGGTTGGTGAGGCTGCCGCCGGCGGAGAGCCGATCGAGCACGGTGACCCGGTCTCCGCGTTCGAGCAACGCGTCGACGAGGTGCGATCCGATGAACCCGGCGCCGCCGGTGACGAGCACGTGGAGGTCGGCCATCGTGTCCTCGAGACGTCGATCGGCCTGCTGGTGCAGGACGGGCCGAGTCTACCCGCGGGCCACCTCGTGGGCGGCGTGCAGCGCCTGGGCCGTGCACCTCGCCGTGGCCTCCCAGGTGAACCGAGCGGCTCGGGTGAACCCGGCGGCCGACAGCATCGCTCGCAGGTCCGGGTCGTCGAACAGCTGCTCGATGCCGGCCGCGATCGCCAGCTCGTCTCGCGGGTCGACCGTGAGCGCGGCGTCGCCGGTGACCTCCGGCAACGACGAGACGTCGGAGGTGAGCACGGGCAGCCCGGCGGCGAAGCCCTCCAGCACGGGGAAGCCGAACCCTTCGTAGAGCGAGGGGTACACGAGCATCGTGGCGCCGCTCATGAGGGCGATCTTCTCCCGGTCGCCGACGTAACCGGTCCGCACGATCCGGGCTCGAGCCGGCGACGGCAGCTTCGCGATCGCCGCATCGAGCCGCTCGGCCGCCTTCGGATCCCATCGGACCGACCCCCCGGCGATCACGAGGCGCGTTCCCGACGTCGTGGTCGCGAACGCGCGCACGAGCGCCTCGAGGTTCTTGCGGGGCTCGATGCCGCCGACGAACAGCGCGTACGGCTGGTCGATGCCGTGCTTGCGTCGCGCCGCGTCGATCGCTTCCCGGGGCGCCGGCGCGAATGCCCCCATGTCGACGCCGAGCGGCGTGACGTGCACGCGGGCTTCGTCGACGCGATGGCTCTCGAGCAGGTCTCGCTTCGTGGAGTGCGAGGGCACGAGCACCCCGGCGGCCCGTCGCAACCACGAGTCGAACTGTCGCCGCCATCGGTCGTCCATGTGCGGTGCCGTCTCGGGGAGCCGCTCGTACGCGAGGTCGTGCACCACCATCACGACGCCCGAGCTGCGGGTCGCCGGCGGCAGGAAGTTCGTCGCGAGCAGCACGTCGAACTCGACCGACCACTCGATGCGCGGCACGCCGAACCGCGACGACATCGGCCCGAAGACGCGGGCCGGGAACCTGGACGCCTTCTCGGTGAGGTTCGAGGCGTGGACCCCGGAGAAGAACGACCGGGGACGGAACAGCCCTCTTGCGTGCAGATACCACGCGACGTACTCGCTCGAGGGATCCGCATGCGGCAGGTGACGGATCAGCTGCTGCGCGTACTGACCCACGCCCGTGCGACGTGGGTCGAGCGCGGGCCGGGCGTCGATCACCGCTCGCATGGACCCCGAACCCTATCCCAACGGTGGAGTCGGGGTTCCACGCCCGGTGAGCCAGCCCGCCAGCGCCGAGGCGACCCAGACCACCGCCAGCCCTCCGACCAGCGGGATCACCATCGCGGGGTCCTTCCCGCGCTCCGAGAGCTCGCCGGCGAGCTGCGCCACGACCCAGCCCCAGAACCAGAGCCCGAGGGCCCCGGCCACGATCGCGCCGTAGGCCGTGACGCGGCCGGGGGCACGGGCTCCCGCCGCCGCCGATTCACCGAGCGATCGGAAGCCGAGCACGATCGCGGCCGGCGAGCTGCAGGCCATCACGAACGGCCCGAGGCAGGCCAGCAGGAACGCGGCGACGGCCTTGCGGCGACCCGGTGCGGGGCGAGAGAGCTCCTCCACGCCCTCGATGGTAGGCCCGAGAGCCCGGCGGAGGAACGACCGACCCCGAGGCGCTGGACCTAGTCGACCTCGACGCGGCTGTGGTCGCCGACGATCAGCCGGTGGGTGCCCCTTCCACCGGAGTGGCGGACCTCGACGCGGCGGCCGAGGATCGAGCCGGTGAGGCCCTGCACGTCGGCGATCGTGCACTCCTCCATCACGATCGAGTCGGCGACCTCGCTGGCCTCCACGTGGCAGCCGCGTCCGATCGAGACGTCAGGGCCGATCGTGGACCGTTCGATCGTGGAGCCCTCGCCCACGACGACCGGCCCTCGCAACACGCTCGCGGTGACCTTGGCGCCGGCCCGCACGACGACCGGCCCGTCGAGCGTCGTCTCCCGGTCGATGTCCCCGTCGATCGCTGCGACGAGGCCGGCGAGCATCATGCGGTTCGCCTCGAGCAGGTCTTCGGGCCTGCCCGTGTCCTTCCAGTAGCCGCTGACCATCTCGGCCCGCACCTCGCGGCCGTGATCCAGCAGCCATTGGATCGCCTCGGTGATCTCGTACTCGCCGCGCCACGACGGCTCGAGCGTGCGGCAGGCGTCGAGGATCGATCGCCGGAACAGGTAGACCCCGACCAAGGCGAGGTCGCTGAGGTGCTCCTTCGGCTTCTCGACGAGCCGGACCACGCGCTCCCCCTCGAGCACGGCGACGCCGAAGTGCTCGGGCTCGGACACCCGGGCGAGCAGGATGTGCGCGTCGGCATCGCTTCGTTCGAACTCCTCGACGAACCGGGCGACGCCACCCATGAGCACGTTGTCGCCCAGGTAGAGCAGGAACGGATCGCCTCCCAGGAACGCCTGAGCCGTCATCACGGCGTGCGCGATGCCGAGCGGCGCTTCCTGCGGGATGAACGTGACCTCGAGTCCCCACCGGGAACCGTCGCCGACCGCCGCGCGCACCTCCTCGCCCGTGGCACCGGTCACGACGCCGACCTCGGTGATGCCCGCGTCCGCGATCGCCTCGAGCGCCTGGAACAGGATGGGCGTGCCGGCGACCGGGATCAGCTGCTTGGCGTTGGTCGAGGTGATCGGCCGCAACCGCGACCCCTCACCCCCGGAGAGCACGAGGGCACGCATCAGACCGGTGAGGGGCACTCCGGCGGCCGGGCTGCGTCGCCGATGTCGGCAGGCTCGTACGCGGCATCGACGTAGACGACCACGTCGTCGGGCAGTCCGGGAACCTGGTGCAGCTCGAGCTGCGGGAAGTACTTCTGCACGACCTGCGCCTCCGCATCGGCCTCGGGCGAGTGGGCGATCACGCTGCCGGGCACCTTCTTCGGGTACGCCGTGAACGTGGTCGTGCCGGGCGAGATGTCGAACCCGGCCTGCGAGAGCACGTCCTGCACCTCGATGGCATGGCCTCCCGATGCATGGTCGACCACGAGCACCGGCACGTTGGCCTCCGACGGCGGCGTGTACACGGGATCGCGACCGACCTCCCCGAGCTGCTTCCCGTCGCGGATCGCGGCGAAGATGCGCTCCGCCGACTCGTCCATGCGCAGGATGCCGAGATCGGTGGGGTCCGGGTAGGAGGGCACGGTCCTGAACTCCGCCGCACCGGTCGAGATGCCTTCGAGCTGCCCCACCAGGAAGGCGAGATCGGCGAGGTTGAGATCCTCGTCCCGGGTCAGGTTCTGCATGATCGGCTTGATCATGACCGGCAGCCTCGCGATCTGGTCCGGCTGCAGCAACTCGTTGATCACGGCCCGCAGGAACTGCTGCTGGCGGGCGATGCGATAGAAGTCCGGCGCCGCGGCGTCGCATCGCAGGTGCCGCGTGCGCACGTACGCGAGAGCCTGGTCTCCGGGCAGCCTCTGGCACCCCGGCTTCACGTCCAGCGCGGTGAGCTCGTCCACGATGCGACCGTCGGGGGTGTTGACGTTCTCCCCCGGGATGCACATGTCGACACCGCCGAGCGTGTCGATCACCCCCTGGAACCCGGCGAGGTCCACGTAGAGCACGTGGTTGATCTTCAGGCCGGTGAGCTTGTGCACGGTGGCGGCCACGAGGTTCGCCCCGCCGCCCTCGATGCCTCCCTCGAACGAGGCGTTGATCTTGTCCTCGCCATGGCCGGGGATCTGCACCCAGAGATCCCGGGGGAAGGACAGGATGATCGCCTTCTCGAGCGCGGGATCGGTGTGCACGAGCATGATCGTGTCGGCGCGATTCTCGCCCCCGATCTGCTGGTCCGTGCCGAACTGCTCCCGCTCCTCGGGGCTGAGTCCCGCTCGCGAATCGCTCCCCAGCAAGAGGTAGTTGCAGACGTCCTCGATGCACGGACCGAACGCCCGTTGCACCTCGGGATCCGTCGACCCGGTCGGCGGTGGGATCGTCGGCGCGTCGGCACCCGCCTGCCGATAGGCGACGAAGCCATACGCGCTGCCGGCCCCGATCAACAGCGCGAGCGTCGCGGTGACCGCCACGGCGGCACGCGCGACGCGACCGTGCGCCGGGGCGCCGACGGAGGGGTGCTCGGACATGGTGTTCCAGCGTACCGGGCTCCTCGGCGGCCCGTTCCTCGCCGCCGTGGCGTTCATGTGGCGGAGTCGTGGCGCCGCAGGCCATCCGGCCGTCGAGCCTCGCCGATCCCGGCCGGACCGCGACCCCTGGGCCGGGGATGGGATAATCCGGCCACCCGACGGGAGGCACGATGGACGACGCGATGACGGTGATGCTCGTGGGGCTCGAGGCGGCGATGGCCGACGAGCTCGCCGAGGACGAGCGGTTCGACGTGCGCTCCGCGGACAGCCTCGAACAACTGGAAGCCGGCGACGACGTCGACGCCGTCGTCGTGGCGATGGACGGTCGGGGGCCGCTCGATCTGCTCGGTTCCTTGCGCGGCAAGGCGCCCGACGCCGCGATCGTGGTCGTGACCGAAGCCGGTAAGGAAGCCGACGGTACCGTGGCGATGCACGCAGGCGCCGAGGACCACCTCGTGCTCGGGTCGATCCCCCACGGCCTGCTGGCTCGGGCGGTGCGCTACGCGGTGTCCATGCGCCGGCTCCGCCGCGAGCTGGCCACCACCGACGAGGTGACCGGACTTCCGAACCTCCGGGGATTCGTGCCGATCGCCGAGCATCATCTCCGCATGGCCGACCGGAGCCGGATGCCGGTGGTCTTCCTGTTCGTACGCCTCGATGGCGCCCCCGACGACGACGTGGTGAAGCAGGCCGCCGACGTCGTGCTCGACGCGGTGCGTGACGCCGACCTGCCGGCCCGCATCACCGAGGACACGTTCACCGTGCTCCTGACGGGCGACGCAGCCGGGGCGGAGTCGCTCGTGCTCTCACGTCTGGTCGAGGCGATCGCGCAGCACAACGCGAAGCAGGACCCGCCGAGTCCGCTGTCGCTGTCGGTCGGCAGCGCGCTGTACGAGCCGGAGAACCCGAGCACCCTCTCGGAGATCATGGAGACGGCCGGCCGGCGGTTGCACGACGCGGAGGGCTGATCCATCCGAGCCGCCCCGGGATGCGAATACCCGGCGAGACGAGCCCGCTCCGTGGATGATGCCGTTGTCGCAGGGGATGTTGACGACCGAACGAGGTGCGCCGACGGTCATGGGTGAGCGGCCCGAGGCGCACGATCGGGACCTGATGGCGCGGATGCGCCGGGGTGACGAGGATGCCTTCCGGCGCCTGTTCGGTCGGTACGCCCCCTCGGCCAAGGGCCTCGCGCAGCGGGTCGTGCGGCGGTCACATCTCGCGGAGGAGATCGTGCAGGAAGCGTTCATGGCCGTCTGGAGGGATCCCGGCGCGTACGACGACGAGCGAGGCTCGGTGAAGAGCTGGCTCATGGGCATGGTGCACCATCGCGCCGTCGATCTCGTGCGCCGAGAGGAATCCCAGCGGCGGCGCGCCGAGGCCGCGATCCCCGAGGCCGTCGACGAGCAGGCCGATCACGCCGACGACGTGGTGCAGCGCATCGGCCTGCCCGAGGAACGCCGCGCCGTGCG